>JBDTQB010000165.1:0-9717 GCA_039932395.1 Vicinamibacteria bacterium
CCGATCGTCCGGTTGGCTGTTTCCTCTTCACCGGCCCCACGGGTGTCGGCAAGACTGAACTGGCGAAGCAGGTAGCCAAGCAGCTCGGGAACGAATTCATCCGCTTCGATATGAGCGAATACATGGAGAAGCACACGGTGTCGCGTCTTGTCGGCGCGCCTCCCGGCTACGTCGGTTTCGATCAGGGAGGCTTGCTCGTCGATGCGGTCCGCAAGAATCCCTACTGCGTGGTCCTTCTCGATGAGATTGAGAAGGCGCATCCGGACATCTTCAATATCCTGCTGCAGGTGATGGATCACGCGACCCTGACCGACAACAACGGCCGCAAGGCGGATTTCCGTCAGGCGATCCTGATCATGACCTCGAACGCCGGGTCGCACGAGATGAGCAGCCGTTCCATCGGCCTGCAGCGCGACGCCTCTAAGGACACCGCGAATCGCGGCAAGGGCGCCATCGAGAAGCTGTTCGCTCCCGAGTTCCGCAATCGGCTGTCCGCCATCGTGACCTTCGGCTCGCTGCCGTTCGAGGCGATGGAACTCATCGTGTCGAAGTTCATTCTGGAACTGGAGTCGCAGCTGCGTGAGCGCAAGGTCGCGATCATCCTGACCGAGGAGGCGAGGGCCTGGCTAGCGCGTAAGGGCTACGACCCGAAATTCGGCGCGCGTCCCGTCGGCCGCGTGATTCAGGAACATGTCCGCGATCCGCTCACCGACGAGATCCTCTTCGGCGCGCTCGAAACAGGCGGGGAAGTCACGATCAAGTTGAATCCGGCGGGCGATGCTCTTGCCTTCGAGTTCATGGAAACGGCCCCGAAGGAAACCGGCGACAAGCCGGGCGAAAAGATCGAAGCGTAGTGGTCGACTAGCAAAGGGGTCTCGAAAGGGAGTCTCGACATCCAGCTTGGGAGTGGGGCCCGGGAGGCCGAAGGACGAGCGGACTTGCTGTGCTGGGCACGCTCGTGGCCCAAGGCCAGGCGTCAGGGCTTGATCGAGAGCGGGTACGGCGGCGTCTACGCCTACAAAACCGCCAGTGGTGCGACCCAGATAACGATGGACCCGAAAGGAGTCGCTCAGGCGGCCTGTCGACTGACTAGGGCGCAGGCATCAACCACCGAAGCTTGAACTACTCCTTGGGCTACGCACTGGGCGGTACCGTAACAGCCGGGAGCGGCATTCTTGCGGTCGGCAAGGCTGGCGCGGCGGTGTCTGCAATGCCGAAGATAACCGTAGCTGTGGGCCGGGGGCTATCCCGGGCTTGGGCCACGTTGCTGTCGGCACACCCTCCGGACTCTTCTTTGATGCAGAAATCCCCGTGGAAGTCAGGTAATGGAGCTTTCGCGACGGGGATCCACACAAGCCACGCGATACTTCATGCTTCCCGCTCCGTATCCCGTTGAACGCGCAAGCTGCCTACACGCTCCCGGACACGCCTGCCTCGACCATCGGTTGCGTATTCTGGTCGAACTTGGCCACCGATTCCGGCTGAAAGTGGCCACCCATTCCGCCCAATCGTGGCCGGCTCGTGCTGCGGGCTAGCCCAGGTTCCGCAGTTGGAAGTCAAAAGTGATTTTCTTGGGGCTGGTTTCGCTGATAAGTCGTTGAGTTGTTTGGAAGGGGTATTGGAAAAGGGCATGTAGTGCCAACCTCCAGCCTTGCCCTGGGGTCGCGATACATGCGACCTTGTGTTCGGCAACGGCATGTATTTGCGTCACTCAACGGTTCGCAAGGATGGCAAAGCGCACACGTATTGGCGTTTGGTGCGCTCGGTCCGACGCAACGGAAAAGTTGCGCAAGAGACAGTGGCGCAACTTGGCGAACTTGATGCAGAGGGTCGCCTGCGAGCGCGCGGTCTGGCGCGGAGGATCACGGGCCGGCCCGATCAAGATCAGTACGAGCTCTTCGAAGCGAGTCGCGGGCCCGAACAAACGATCGCGGTGCGACTCGATCAGATCCGTCTGGAGCGCACACGTCGTTTCGGCGACTGCTGGCTGGCCTGGACGTTGTGGCGTGCCTTGGGTCTGGACCGAGTGTGTGCGGAGCTGATGCCAGAGGGACGAGAGGACATCCCTTGGGCCACAATGGCCGCGGTGCTCGTGATGTCACGACTATGCGAGCCGTCGAGCGAGCTTCACATCGCCGAGGATTTCTACCGGTCCACTGCGTTTGACGACATCCTGGATCTGCCCTGCGAGCAAGTCAACGACGACCGGCTTTATCGCGCTTTGGATCGTCTGCTGCCGCACAAAGGGGTGATTGAAGAGCGACTACAGAAACGCCTCGGTGAACTCTTCGATCTCAATTACGACCTTCTTCTCTACGATGTAACGAGCACGTTTTTCGAGGGACTTGCGGAGCGCAATCCTCAAGCCCAGCGAGGCCACAGCCGCGACCATCGACCGGACTGCAAACAGGTGTGCATCGCGATGGTTGTGACGCGAGAGGGCGTGCCGCTTTCCTATGAGATCTTTGACGGCAACCGCGTGGACGTCACGACCGTCGAGGAGATCGTGGGCGTTATGGAGAAGCGATTTGGTCTGGCGGACCGGGTTTGGGTGATGGACCGCGGAATGATGAGCCAGAAGAACATCGCTTGGCTGAAGACGACGGGACGGAGATATGTCATCGGCGCTTCTCGGCAGGAGGTGAAGCGCTGGTATGCCCAGATCAAGGACGAGAAGGGATGGGAAACAGTACGTGACGGCGTCGAGGCAAAACTCGCCAAAGAAGGAGACGAGACTTTTGTTTTGTGCCGCTCGGCGGAACGACAGAAGAAGGAGAAGGCTATGCATGAGCGCTTCTCTCTTCGCATCGAAGAGGGCCTGACTCGACTCGCTCGACGCATTCAAAAAGCCAAGCAACCACTGGACCGCGGTCCCATCGAACGACAGATAGGCCGGCTCTTTGAGCGCAACTCCCGCGCCGCCGCGCGATTCATCGCCACCATTACCGACGAGCCCTCATCACCGACAGGGCTGCGATTCGACTGGTCAATTCGCCCGGGCTGGGACGATCAAGCCCGTCTCACGGAAGGCTGCTACGTCCTGCGAACCAACGTGAACGATTGGACCGCCGAGTCCCTCTGGCAAACCTACATCCAGCTCACCCAAGCCGAGTCCGCGTTTCGGATCCACAAGAGCGAACTCTCGATTCGGCCCGTCTGGCACCAGAAGAAGGAACGGGTCCAGGCTCACATCTTTGTTTGCTTTCTGGCCTACGTAATGTGGAAGACGCTGGAGCAATGGCAACAGCGCGCGGGGCTGGGCAATTCTCCTCGCACCATCCTCGATGAATTCGCGCGTCTGCAAAGTGCCGACATCGTCATCCCGCTCGCAGAAGACTCAAGGCGAGAGATCCGACTCCGCTGCGTCGTCCGCCCCGAAAAAAGCCAGGCTGAACTCCTCGCGCGCCTCGGCCTGCGGCTCCCGGAACGACTGAGAGGCGCTGCCGCTACACGTCAAATGTAGTGCCAACCGGAGAAGCTAAGTGCTTTATAAGCAACACTCGTACCCCTCGAACTGCGGAACTTGGGCTAGGCAGGAGCGAGGCCGAAGGACGAGCGGACTTGCTGTGCAGGGCCGTCTGCGCGAGTCGCTCCGACGTTCTCCGTCCTTTCGCGCAGAAGAGCGAGTAAGAAGCAAAACGATTCCGAAGTTCTCCATTCAGTAAGCGACGCAGGAGCGTGCCCAGCACAGCAAGTCCGCTCGTCCTTCGGCCTCGCGGGCCACAACTACCAAGCTTGCCGTTTGATCTGCGACCCTTCGACTGCGAAGCCAACGGACTCCTGCTCAGGGACCGCCCCTCCTTGCAGGGTTCGTTTCTCCCTTACGCAACGCGGGATTCATATTCCGGCAGGTTCATCGCTCGCGGGTCTGTCCACCGGTAAGCGGGGAAGCCTTCGGTTAGGCTCGCCGCCAACCGTTCCCTTTCCGAGGAGAAGCCCCGCATGAGTCTTGTCGCTGCTTTCGCGTTGACCGTTCTTCTGGCTCCACAGCCGAAGGCCAAATCCACTCCGGTTCCTCCGCCTCCTCCAGGCACGATGGAGCCGAAGCGCCTCGAAGCGCTCAAGGCCGAGGTCATCGCCGACGTCGAGAAGAACAAAGACATGGTCCAGCAGATGGTCGACCAGGTCTTCAGCTTCGGCGAGCTGGGTTTCCAGGAAGTGGAGACCTCGAAGTACCTCACCGCGCTTCTGGAGAAGAATGGCTTCACGGTAGAGCGCGGCGTCTCCGGCATTCCCACGGCGTGGTTCGCGCGCTGGGGTTCCGGCAAGCCCGTCATCTCCCTCGGCACCGACATCGATGGCATTCCCAAGGCGTCGCAGAAGCCGGGTGTGTCGTATCCGTCGCCGATGATTGAGGGCGCTCCGGGACATGGCGAAGGGCACAACTCAGGCATGGCCGTGAACATCGTGGGTGCTCTTGCGGTCAAGAAGGTGATGGAGCGCGAGAAGCTCTCCGGCACCATCGTGATCTGGCCGGGTGTCGCCGAGGAGTTGGTGGGCTCGA
This sequence comes from Vicinamibacteria bacterium, assembly GCA_039932395.1. Lineage (GTDB taxonomy): Bacteria > Acidobacteriota > Vicinamibacteria > Fen-336 > JAGNNV01 > JAGNNV01. The sequence goes on from JBDTQB010000165.1 coordinate 4,505, forward strand.
AGGCGATCTACGTGCGAGATGGTCTCTTCAAGGGAGTCGATATCACCCTCTTCTCCCACGTCTCCTCCGACCTTAAGGTCGCCTGGGGCGAGCAGTCTTCCAATGCGCTGGTCTCCGTCCGCTATGACTTCAGCGGAGCGGCGGCCCACGCCGCCGGTTCACCCTGGCGCGGCAAGAGCGCGCTCGACGCGGTCGAGCTGATGGACGTCGGCTGGAACTTCCGTCGCGAGCATCTCAAGTACACGCAGCGTTCGCACTCGGTGATCCCGGACGGCGGCGACCAGCCCAACGTCGTCCCGTCAAAAGCGAGCACCTGGTACTACTTCCGCGAAGTGGACTACACCGCGACCAAGAACCTCTGGGACATCGGCAACCGTGTGGCCCAGGGTGCCGCCATGATGACCGACACCACGTTCACGTCAACCCTGCTCGGCTCCGCCATGGACAATCACATGAACAAGGCGGTGGCCGAAGCGATGGACGCGAACATCAAGCGGGTCGGCATGCCCACCTGGGATGACAACGACCTCACCCTGGCTAAGGCCGTCCAGAAGGAACTGGCGGTCAAGGAGGAAGGCCTGAACACCAAGGTCTCCGACATGGACGGTCCGGTTGACGACAAGCTCCGCTTCGGCGGCGGCTCCGACGACATCGGCGACATCCAGTGGAACATGCCGAGCGTGACGTTGCGCTATCCCGCGAACATTCCAAACCTTCCCGGCCACAGTTTCTGGAACGCGATTTCCATGGCGACGCCGATCGCGCACAAGGGTTCGACGGTCGGCGCCAAGGTCATCGCGGCGACCTTGATGGACCTCCTGGCCAAGCCGCAGCTCATCATCGATGCGTGGAAGTACTTCACCGATGTGCAGACGAAGGACCGGAAGTACATCTCGTTCCTGCGTCCCAGCGACAAACCTGCGGTTCACCTGAACAAGGAAACTCTGGAGCAGTTCCGCGACCGGATGCGTCCGCTGTACTACGACCCGACCAAGTACAAGACGTATCTCGAACAGCTTGGTATCAAGTATCCGACCATCCGCACGACGCCTGCTTCGACAGCGCCCAAGGCCGACGCAGCTGCACCCGTGACGGAAGGCGCCAAGTAGCTGTTGCACGAATCGAGCGAACGAGGCTGATGGCATGGCCGACTTGAAAGCGGGTTTTGCAAGGATGGAAGGCCAGAAGGCCGACCTGATGAAGAGCCTCGCTTCGCTCGACGCGGGGGTGCTGAATAAGAAGCCCGACGCCGCCACGTGGTCCATTCTTCAGGTGGTGGCGCATCTGACCAAGTCGGAACGCGGCACGCTGCAGTACATCAAGAAGAAGACTCAGGATCCCGCGGCGTTGCCAAACGCCGGGCTGGTGCCCTGGTTGCGCATCGGCGTGCTCGTGGCCGGCATCGAGTCTCCGATGAAGTTCAAGGCGCCCAAGGGCATCGCCGACGTGCCGGAGACCGGTGACTTTCAGGAGATGAGCCTTCTATGGGCGGAAATCCGTGAGGATTGGCGCGAGTACGTCGACGCCTTCCCCGAAGCGCTCGCCAACAAGATGATCTTCCGTCATCCCTTCGTGGGGCTGCTCGGCCCGACGCAGACCATGATCTTCCTCAACGCCCATCTGACGAACCACATCCGTCAGATCGGACGCATCCGCAAGGCGCTGAACGTCTAGGATCCCGACAGTCGCGACAGCAGTGCGTCCGCATCTTTGCGGTACGGGTCGTTTCGATCCAGGCCGCGGAGAATCGCCGTTCCCTCTTCCATGCGGTTCTGGCCGAGCGTCGCCATCCCGAGGAAGTATTGACCTCCGGGGATCCGCGGGCTCAAGCGAAGCGCGTCGCGCACCGATGTCTCGGCCTTCTTGAAGTCACCGGCGAGGAAGAACATCTTGCCGAGATCGAGTTGGGCCGCGGCATCTTCATTGAGGAAGCCAGCGCGACGCGCGTGATCATCCATGGCGCGCGTGAGAGCGACCGGCCGATCGTGAACTGAGGGTGGGCGTCGTCCAGAGTTCAACACACCCAGGGCCGCCGCCATTCGGACCGTTCGTCGTGGATCGGCGAGTCCGTCTTCCATGACGCGCGCGACCAGGGGATTCTTTGCCTGATCTGTCAGCGACAGATAAGCGGCGACTCGCACCGCGGGATGCTCGTCCTTCGCCGCGGCCAGGAGCGCGCTCGTGGCCGCGGGATCGTCGAAGTTCCGAAGGTGGCCCAGCGCATTCGCACGGAAGAGCGGCGGCCGTGAGACATCGCCCGCGATCTTCACGAGGCCCGGTATCGCGGCTGGATCTTTCTTGACCGCCAGAGTGAAGGCGACGGCGTCATCCACGGTCTGATGGCGCCGTCCACCTGGAAACCACGTAGCGAGCTTCGACTCAGACCAGGCAGCACTTTGATCCTTGTGGCATTCGTTGCAGGCATTGGGGATCGCAAAACGCGTGGTGTTCTCCGGCGCGGGAATGGAGATGGTGTGATCGGGCATGCGGTGACGCAGAGAGATCACGGTGCGCGGCATGTGGCACGACACACAGCTCACGCTGGACCCGCTCGTACCTTCGCGGCCGCCCGCGGTCTCTCCATGATGGGTGTGCTTCGCGCCCTCGCTCGCAATCTTCTGATGACACCCAACGCAGAGGCTGTCCTGCTTGCTCGCGACCTTTGTGTTCTTCTCGATGTTTGGTTCATGAGCATCCGAGTGACACGTCAGGCAGGTCGCACCGCCCTTGAAGGAACACTGGCTTTCCCAGAAGGCCATCGCTTCATTCGAGAAACGTCGCGGCCGTCCATTCGGCCAGTACGCCGGATCGTGATTCTGCTTCTGCGCGTATTCCAGGAGCGGGGTGAAGGAATCGTAGTAGTTCGATCCGCTGGTGAAGCCCGGCTGCGTGATGTCGCGCAGCGCATGACACTGGGCGCACACGCTGATACTGGTCTCCGCATCCAGTCGCGCGGGATGCACGATGAGCGGATCGCCCTGGCCGGCTGCGCCTTTCATGGCGTACTTCGCGACGTGCGCTCCGCCCGGACCATGGCAGCGTTCGCAGCCGGTGCCGAAATCCGTCCATGTCGTCTGATAGGTCTTCGTCGCCGGATCAAAGCCCTTCTTCTCGCCGCTTGCATGACAGCCGAAGCAGTTCGAGTTCCAGACCTGCGCCTTGATCGATCCGGATTCCTCCAGGTCAACGATGTCGAGGTTGTGGAACCACTCCTTCCTCTCGACGTCGTAGGAGGGAGGAAGAACGATGATCCGGCCATCTTCCGTGCGGGACAGGTAGTGCTGGACTCTCCTCGATCCGAGCGTGTAGTCGACGCGGCGCTTGGTCGGCGTGGCTTGAAGGTACGACTCCTCGATGAAGTACGCATTGCCTTCACGTTGAAGTCGATACTCTTTGTCGTGGAGGGTCACGGCCTTGTCGAAAGGGGGGATGACCGTGGCGGGGGACGCAGGCTGCAGCATTTTGCTGTGACGCCCTTGCGTCCAGTCCGCATGTTTGGACGCATGACAACCGCGGCACGTCTCCGATCCGACGAAGTCCGATCCCGATTCCACGGCCACGAGACCGTGCTTCTCGGACCGCGGAGCGACCGCCTGTCCAACGATGAAAGGCGCCGAGACGATCGCCCCCGCGAGGAAGGCGAGAAGCTTCACGGCTTCTTCAGCAGCTCCGCCACGCGAGCTTCGAGTTCCGCGATGCTGTCAATCGTGCCTTCCTTGCGAAACCGGATCTCGGCCGGAGACTTCCGGCCGTCAATGATCAGCTTCGTTGGGAAGGTGGTGACGCCCATGCGGTCGGAAAGCTCGGCGGCCATGTACACCGGAAACCTCTCCTTGCGACCCTTGAAGAACCGCGTGACGAGGTCCTTGTCGTCGTCGACACTGAAGGAGAGGAACGCGACGTCTTTCCGTTCCTTGACGCTGTCTGCGAATTTCGCGATCTCGGGAAGTTCCTGAACACACGGACCGCACCAGGTGGCCCAGAAGTCCACCACCAGGATCTTGCCTTCCAAGGCCTTCTCGGTGAGCTTGGCGCCCTTCAGATCCTCGACCTCGAACTTCGTGATCGAGCGGGTCGTCTGCTCCCAACCTTCCTGGTCCGCGCGGCTGAACGCGACGGTGAGCAGGACGGGAATCAGGGCCAAGCGGAGGAGTCGAGACATGAGGCAGCAAAGATACGCTCTTCGCCCGGAGGCTCCGAAGTGGTCTGTCAGCGAGTGACCGTCAAAAGGCCGATCCCGTCCGGGTCGAGCGCGACTCGAACTCCAGAGGTCGCCCCCGGGATCTTCCGTCGGCCCGAGACGATGAGATTCACGCGCGCGTCCCCCACTTGTACAACCACGGGAAGTGGGCCGCTGTATCCGTCAATCACGACCTCGGCGCCCGTCGCGTGATGGGTCTCGATCCGCATGGAGGGAAGCGTGACGTTGCGGACGAAGACCTCCCACAATCCATCGAGGTCCATCGAGCCCTCTTTCTCGAAGGCGCGACGTACCGTTTCCGAATCAATTTTTCTGAAGCGGTTTTCGCTTTGGATCCGCTTGAGGCTCTTTCCGAACGCATCGTCACCGATCAGGCGACGCACCATGTCGAGGACCAGCGCCCCCTTGTCGTAGACCACCGCGCGGTGGGCCTGAGCGTTGTTCTGGATGTGGCCGACGCGATTTCCCAGGTCCACCGGGCCAAAGGCCGTCATTCGCTTCGACCACGTGGCCAGCTTCTTCAACACGCGATTGAAAGTCTCTTCTCCCTGTGACTCGCGGGTCCAAAGCGCGGCGGCATATTGAGCGAAACCTTCCGAGACCCAGCGGTCTCTGTAGGAACGCGGGGTGACGCCATGCCCCCACCACTGATGAGCCATTTCATGAGCGAGGAAGAACCCGAAGATGTCGTAGAAGGTCGCTGGATCGTCCTTCAGGTTGCCGCCCATCAGGGGAGGCCTTTGCTGCAAGATCAGCAGTCCCGGGGGCGAATGCCCACCGGGCACGGCCGATTCCACCAGAGCCAGGCTGAGTGGCGAATAGGGCATTGGTCCGAAGAGCTTCGTGTAGAACTGCGCCGAAGACTTGAGGGCCGTCACCGAACGCGCCGAATCGCGCCGTGTCCGAGCCTGGCCGAAGGCATCGAAGGACAACGCCTCGGTCCGCTCGCTCGCGAGGGGCAGAAGGCGCGCGGCCACGAAAGCGATGTACTTCCCGTCCTTCGCCTGGCGAT
>JBDTQB010000166.1:0-9643 GCA_039932395.1 Vicinamibacteria bacterium
GATCCGAAGGGCCGGCACATTCCGGCCTTTCTCGAGCAACTCGCCCAGGACTGGACGGAGCAGCAGCAAAGCGTGACCCAGGAGCTCGAGTCGCTGCGCGCGAACATCGACCACATCAAGGAAATCGTGGCTGTGCAGCAGGACCATGCGAAGGCCGCGAGCGCTTGGGAGACCGTCGACGTGACCGGCCTGGTAGAGGACTCTCTCCGCATGAACGAGAGCTCGCTCATTCGGCGTCAGATCAGAATCGTTCGAGATCTTGAGCCGACGCCGCCCGTCCTCGTCGAAAAGCACAAGGCCCTGCAGATCCTGGTTAATCTGGTTCGCAACGCGCGAACCGCCTGCGAGGATCGAGAAGACACAAGCGGCGAGATCACGGTTCGCACGCGGACGGAAGGCGGCGCGGTCCGAATCTCGGTCAGCGACAATGGATCCGGCATCGCACCGGAGAACCTGACCCGGATCTTTGCTCATGGTTTCACCACGAGGAAGAACGGTCACGGCTTCGGCCTCCATAGCGGCGCGCTCGCCGCCACGGAACTGGGGGGCAGCTTGAGCGTGACGAGCGACGGCCCCGGCAAGGGCGCCACCTTCGTCCTTGAGCTACCAGCCTATGTCGCGGAGACCGCAGCGTGAACGGCGTGTCCCAAACCGCTCGGCGGATTCTGGTCATTGACGACGCCGCGGCCATCCACGAGGATTTTCGCAAGGTCTTCCAACACGGCCGCCGGGAAGGAAAAAAGCGGACGACGGCAGAAAGGGCTCTGTTCGGAGGCCCGAAACCGGTGTCGGTTGATGCGAGCTTCGAGGTTGAGTTCGCCTCTCAGGGGCAGGACGGTTACCAGATGGTGAAACGGGCCCGGCAGGAGGGCAGGCCCTTCGCCGTGGCGTTCGTGGACGTACGCATGCCTCCCGGTTGGGACGGCGTCGAAACGACATCCCAAATCTGGTCGGAGGACCCGGACATTCAAGTTGTCATCTGCACCGCCTACTCCGACTACTCCTGGACCGAGATGGTGGAAAAGCTAGGCAATTCGGATCGCCTGGTGGTTCTGAAGAAGCCGTTCGACACGATCGAGGTCTTGCAGCTCGCGAGCGCCCTGACCGAAAAATGGAGACTGGTCCGCAGCTCGCGCGAAACCCTGGCAGACCTGGAACGAAAAGTGGCGGAGCGGACCTCGGAGCTGGTTGCGTCGGGCGAGCGCATGCAGGCGTCCGAGGCCCAGTACCGCCTCCTTTTTGAACACAATCCTCATCCGATGTGGGTCTACGACCTGCAGACCCTGAAGTTCCTGGCGGTCAATCGCGCGGCCATCGAGCACTACGGCTATTCACTGGCCGAGTTCCTGGCCATGGACATTCGGAACATCCGTCCCGAAGAGGACGTGCCGGCGCTTCAGAAGGATGTCGACCAGCAGTCGCATGGCAAGAGCTTTGGCACCTGGCGCCATCGCAAGCAAGACGGATCATTGGTCGACGTTGAAGTGTCGTCGGACGAGATTGTCTTCGATGGGAAACCTGCGCGCCTTGTCTTGTCTCACGATGTGACGGAACGTCGTCACGCCGAAGCCAGAATCAAGCGGCTCAACCGAGTCTCCGCGGTGCTGAGCCGCATCAACGGCCTCATCGTACGGGTCGCCACCCGTGAAGAGTTGTTCCGCGGCGCTTGCGACATCGCGGTGAAGGAAGGCGGATTCGTTCTTGCCTGGATCGGCCTTCTTGATGGGAGTCGAACGCGAGTACGCCTCGCCGCGTCCGCCGGCACCGCGTCGAGGCTCCTCCTGGACGTGCGCGCGTTATTCCAGGACCCGAACGGAACGTCCCTCGTCCAGACCAACATCGAGGGCGTCATCCAGCAGAAGAAGCCTTTCATCGCGAACGATTCGCAAAATGATCAGGTACTCAGGTTGGGCGGGACACACGGCGACTACGGGGTTCGGTCGATGGCCATCTTTCCGCTCATTGTGGCCGACGAAGCCGTGGGCGCGCTGATCCTTGCGGCTCCAGACAAGGGATTCTTCCATCACGACGAAGTCGATTTGCTCACCGAACTGACCGGCGACGTCGCTTTAGCGGTCGACCACCTGGAAAAGCGGGACCGGCTCAACTACCTCGCCTACTACGACGTCCTCACGGGACTCGCGAATCGAACGCTCTTCCTCGAGCGGCTGGCCCAGCACATCCGAATCGCGGCGAGCAATGAACACAAGGTCGCGGTCGCATTGATCAATCTGGAGAGATTCAAGAACATTAATGACACTTTGGGCCGCCCGGCTGGGGATGCGCTTCTGAAGCAGGTGGCAGACTGGCTGACCGCGGCCACCGGCGACGCCAGTCTCTTAGCCAGACTGGGCGCCGACCACTTCGCGATTATCTTCCCGATTGTCCGGCAGGAAGGCGAGGTGGCGCGTCTCCTGAGGAAGATGCGTCAGGAGTGTCTCGATCATCCTTTCGGTCCGAGCGACGCCACGTTCCGGATTGCGTTCACGGCTGGCGTGGCTCTGTCTCCTGACGATGGACCTGACGCGGATGCGCTCGTCCGAAATGCCGAAGCCGCCCTGAAGAAGGCCAAGACGCGCGGCGAGCCGCTCCTCTTCTATGCCCAGAAAATGACGGAGGCGGTGGCCGGCGCTCTGACCATGGAGAACCAGCTCCGCCGGGCCGTGGAACGACAGGAATTCGTTTTGCACTACCAGCCCAAGCTCAGCTTTCGGACACGGAAACTCACCGGCGCCGAGGCTCTGATCCGGTGGAACGATCCTGGCAGCGGTCTCGTCCCGCCGGGCCATTTCATTCCGATTCTGGAGGAGACCGGCTTGATTCGTGAAGTCGGCCGATGGGCTCTTCGAAAGGCGATCGAGGACTACCTGCGCTGGCTTGACCTGGGTCTCCCGGCGGTGCGAATCGCGGTCAACGTATCGCCGCGCCAGTTGAGAGAAGACGACTTCATCGCGGAGATTCGGCAGGCCATTTCCGTGGACCCGCGCGCGGTCGATGGACTTGAACTCGAGATCACCGAGAGCGTCGTCATGGACGACGTCAAGCGCAGCACCCTGACTCTTCAGGCCATACGCGACATGGCGATTCCCGTGGCCATTGACGACTTCGGCACCGGCTTTTCGTCCCTCAACTATCTGGCGAGACTTCCAATCGACACTCTGAAGATCGACCGGTCATTCGTGGTGGAAATGGCCTCTGGTCCGCAGGGACTCGCCCTCGTGTCAACCATCATCAGCCTCGCTCATTCACTCAAGCTGAAGGTTGTCGCGGAAGGCGTTGAAACGGAGGAACAGTCGCGTCTGTTGCGTCTGCTCAGTTGTGACGAAGCCCAGGGATACCTGTTCAGCCGCCCTCTTCCTGCCGCGGTTTTTGAAGCCGAGTATCTGAAAGCTGAGTTGACATGAGACACCTCCCAACCAAGGCGTTGCTCGGGCTGGTTTGCTCCCTGGGTGCGATCGCCACGGTTCGCGCCCAGGATCCGAAGCCGAAGCTGTTTTCATTCGGCGCCTTCGCCACCGCCGGAGTCGTGCACTCAACCGAGAGACAAGCGACATTCACGTCGAATCCCTTCAAGCCAAACGGCGCAGGCTTTCCCAACGCCTGGAGTGCCTCGACGGATACGGTGCTTGGCGCTCAGCTCACCGCCAGGGTGACGCGGAAGCTATCGGCGGTCGTTCAGCTTGTGTCGGAGCAGAACCACGATGGCGGCTACCGTCCGCGCGTGGAATGGGCGAACGTCGCATTCTTGCTGACGCCGGACCTCACCATCCGCGCCGGACGCATTGTGCTGCCCGCCTTCCTGATGTCGGAGAGCGGGAAAGTCGGCTACAGCTATCCGTGGGTCCGGCCGCCCGCTGATGTCTACTTGATGGTGCCGATTTCCAAGAGCGACGGTCTCGACGTCACTTACCGCCTCAATCGTCGAGAGTGGACGACCACGCTGCAGGCGACCGTGGGTCGAAGCGACGTCCGGCTGATTGGCGATGGGGGTTCCGCCAAGGCGCGCGACTTCTGGGGACTGGCCGCGATCAGCGAGCACGGCGCCCTCACCACGCGGCTGAGCTACCGCAGAGCCGACATCTTCATCGCCTCGCTCAATTCGCTCTTCGACGGCTTTCGACAGTTCGGCGCGGAAGGCCAGGCCATCGCCGACCGCTACGACGTGAACCACAAGACCTTCAGCACGGTCATCGCAGGTGCAAGCTACGATCCTGGCCGGTTCTTTGTCACGTCTGAGTGGGGCCGGGTGGCCGCGCGTTCGGTTCAAGGACGAAAAAATGCCTGGTACGTGAGTGGCGGCTACCGGATCGGTCCCGTGACTCCTTACATGATCTACGCCCAGGCCAGAGCCGACAACCTCTCGGATCCTGGCTTGACCCTCTCGAGTCTGCCCGCGTCCGTCGCGGGCGCCGCTGCCGGACTGAACGCCGCCCTTAACTCGGTTCTTAGCATCAAGCCGGTTCAGAACACGGTGTCCCTGGGCGGGCGATGGGACTTCAGTACTAAAGCGGCTTTGAAAGTCCAGATGGATCACTCGGACCTGGGCGCTGGATCCTCGGGCCTGTTTTCCAACCTTCAGCCGTCCTACCGCACGGGCGGCAGCGTCAACCTGCTGACCGCTACTCTCAGCGTCGTCTTCTGATGACGAGACGCGGTTCGCTGACGGACGCCCGCTTCGCTCTGATCGCGTGCGCCCTGTGTTTTAGTCCAGCCATCGCGGCCGCAGAGATGGTCGCGGTCGTCGCCGCGAAGAGCGGGGTGACGACGCTCAGCCGGAATCAGGTGATGGACGTCTTCCTCGGGAAAGCTATTCGCTTCCCAGACGGCACGATCGCCATTCCGATCGACCAGGCGGAGGGATCCGCGGAACGTAACGCCTTCTATTCGGAATTTGGCGGCAAGTCGCCCGCGCAGATCAAGGCGCACTGGTCGAAGGTGATCTTCACCGGCCGCGGCCGGCCGCCGCGGGAGGTGCTGAACGGAGTCGAGGTCAAAAAGTTCATCGCGCGGAATCCTGGCGCCATCGGTTATATCGACTCGACCCTGGTCGACGGCGACGTGCGTGTGATTTCAGAACGCTGAGGCGACTCCCTGATCCCTGAGCAGCGACGCGATCTCGTCGGCGGGGAGCGGCTTGTTCAGATAGAAGCCCTGAACCTCATCGCAGGCATTCAGTCGCAGGAAGTCGGCCTGCTCCTTCGTCTCGACACCCTGAGCCACCACGGTGAGGCTCAGAGTGCGGCCCATGGCGATGATGGCCTGGGTCAGGTCCTTGTCTTCTGCAACGCTTGTCGCGTCGCGGATGAAGGAACGGTCGATCTTGATCGAGTCGAGCGGGAACTGGCGAAGCGTCGACAGCGACGAATAGCCGGCACCGAAGTCGTCGATGGCGATCCGGATCCCCATGCTCTTGAGGCCGCTCAGAATGCGCAGTGTGCTTTCCACGTCACGCATGAGCAGGCTCTCACCGATCTCGAGTTCGAGGTAACGAGGGTCCATTCCGGTTTGGCGCAGGATGTCGTCCAGGTCGATCAGGAGGTGTTCATCGGAAAACTGGCGGGAGGTCAGGTTAATGGCGATGCTCAAGGAAGGGAGACCCTGCTTCTGCCAGGCCATGTTCTGCAGGCACGCGGTCTTCAAGACCCATTTGCCGATCGGAACGATGAGACCGGTTTCCTCGGCCATCGGAATGAACTTCATCGGCGCCACCATGCCGAGATCGGGGTGCTGCCAGCGTAGCAAGGCCTCGAGGCCGGTGATTCGCCCGGTTCGGATTTCTCGTTTGGTCTGGTAGTGGAGCTGAAACTCGCTCCGCTCAAGCGCGCGCCGCAGAGCTGATTCCAGAGCCAGTCGCTCGAGGGAAGTGGCGTTCAGCCGCGCCGAATAGAACTGGAAATTGTTCTTGCCTTCTTCCTTGGCTTTGTACATCGCGATATCCGCGTTTTTCGTGAGAGTCTGCTCATCCAGACCGTCCTGGGGATAAGTACAGATGCCGATGCTCGCGGTGACGCGGAAGTCCTGGCCGACCAGCAGGAAGGGGCGGGCGCACGCCGCCAGAATCTTCTGGGCCACGGCTGCTATGTACTTCTCGTCCTGAATTTCCGGCAGCAGAACCACGAACTCGTCGCCGCCGAGTCGCGCCACGGTGTCGCTGCCGCGGAGGCAGGCTGTGAGGCGTTCGGCCACTTCCTTGAGCAGCTGGTCGCCCGCTTCATGACCGAGGGTGTCGTTGATCTGCTTGAAGCGATCAAGGTCGAGGAACAACACTGCCAGCGACCGGCCATAACGATGTGCGACCTGAATGCTCTGTCCGAGAAGTTTGCTGAAGAGACTTCGATTGGGAAGAGTCGTCAGGCCATCGTGGTAGGCGAGATATTCGACGCGCGCGGCGTGAGCAACCTGCTCTTCAACCGCCCGCTGGCGACCTTTCGCCAGCTGATGGCTCATCCTGCCCAGGGCGGTCATCACCGCGATGAGCAGCAGGCTCGCTCCCAGAGCGCGTCCGACGTAGGTCCACATGCGCTGGCGGGTCGGCATGAGTTGCTCCTCGGCCGAGAGACCAACCACGACGGCCAATGGGAATTCGTAAAGCTGGCGCGCGCTCGTGTAGCGAAAGACGCCATCCCAGGGATTCGACCGCAGAGGAGCCGCTTCCAGATCCTCATCGGCTTCGTCCACGACCGCCGCGTAGCTGACCCTTCTGCCGGCTGAAACGGCGTCGCCTGTGCGACGCGCTCTGAAGATTCCGTCCGTCCCCAGAATGCCGAGCACACCGCGTTCACCGAGCTTCGACGGCTCGTAGCCGCTGACGAAGTACGAGGCGTCCACCGCCAGAATCACGATTCCCGCGAAGGCGTTCTTCCTGGTCAGTCGCCGGCTGAAATGCACTTCCCATTCGCCCGACTCGGGATTCCGGCTGGGTTGTCCGACGGACAACGTATCGGTCTCGTGCTGCGCGAGGAAATAGCGTTCTTGAGAAACGCTCGTAGCCTCTTCGGGCCGCGTGCTGGCCACGATTTCTCCCACGCTGTTCGCGACGCTCATTCTGAACACAAGATCCGGAGGCAAGAGGGACTTTTCGCGCAGATCGGCCAGTGTTGCCGGTTGTGCCGAGGATTCCCAGGCGAACTTGACGACCTTGAGCGCCTGATCGATCTCACGCAGGGCGCGAACGACCTGCGCTTCATAGGTCTCCCCAAGTTCGCGGCTCGACAAGGCCGCGGCATGTCGCGCCGCCGCGTCCTCGAACCGGATGACGCTGAGCGTGGTCCAAAAGATGGAGGCAAGGCCTATGAGGGCCAGGGCGGGGAAGAGGACGTAAGGCTCCGTGGCCCGACCGAGCCAGCCAGCCCGAAGCACGCCCGGAGAGGGCTCGCCCCCTTTCTCGCGCATCACCCGAGGTCCGCTCAACCGATCCACGTCTCCTCGTTACCTCAGGAGGCGGGACCGAGTCCGTTCGCTAGAGCACAAAGCCCTTCGACTTCGAAGCGCACGGACTCCTGCTCAGGGACCGCCCATGCCGCCCATCTCAGCAGTGTGCCGGCGAACAGGCGCTCGCGCCTGCCGTACAATCGCCATGGCACTCGGGCTGCTGGATCTTCCGCCGCCGGGCGCCGCTATTTGGAGGCGCCTCCCTTGCGCACTATGACCAACCGCGTTGTCCTGGCGTTCACCGTTCTGGCCGCGTCAGCGTCCGTCGTTGCCGCTCAGTCAAAGGATCTCTACGGCGCCATGCACTGGCGCGGCATCGGGCCGACCCGCGCCGGACGCACGCGCGCGCTCGACGGGGTCGGGAGCCAGCCAAACACGTTTTACATCGGCTTCGACAATGGCGGCGTGTGGCGCTCCACTGACTACGGCTCCAACTGGGAGTCCCTGTTCGATGCCCAGCCCACTGGCTCAATCGGCGCCATCGCGGTCGCGCCGTCGAATCCGAACATCATCTATGTCGGCAGCGGCGCCGGGATCATTCGCCCCGACCTCTCGACCGGCGATGGCATGTACAAGTCGACCGACGCGGGTGCGACCTGGACTCATCTCGGGTTGAGGGACAGCCAGATGATCGCCGACGTGGTCGTCGATCCGAAGAATCCCGACCGCCTGTTCGTCGCGGTGCTGGGGCACCCCTATGGCCCGAATGCGGAACGCGGCGTGTTCCGTTCGGTTGATGGAGGCAAGACGTTCGAGAAGGTGCTCTATCACGACGAGTACACGAGTGCCGCCGACCTGGTCATCGATCCTGTGGATTCCAACATCCTCTTTGCGACCCTCTGGCCGCAGCAGCAGAGCTTCCGCGAGGGTCTCGCCTTCGGCGGTGCCGGCACCGGCATCTTCAAATCCACCGACGGCGGCACGACCTGGAAGCCCATGTCCGACGGACTCCCGAACGTCATTCAGGCGAATCTGGCCGTGGCTCCGAGCAATGCGCGTCTTCTCTACGCGATGGTCGCGGGGACGCCCAAGGGCCAGGACTCCAGCACCACCACCGGCGTGGTGGGTCTGTACAAGTCGAAGGATGGGGGCGAGCACTGGATGTCCGTGAATGTTCCGGAAGGGCCCATGGGCGCGCCCACCGCGCACGTCGATCTCCGCCCGCTCGGTCGCATCGGCGGTGGCGACTTGGCCACCATCACGGTGGATCCCAAGAACGAAAACGTCATTTACAGCGCGAGCACCGTCCTGTGGCGCAGCGATGATGGCGGCGTCCATTGGACGGCGATACGCGGCGCCTACGGAGGCGACGACTACCAGAAGATCTGGATCAATCCGAACAATCCCGACATCCTTCTTGTGGTGTCAGACCAGGGAGCCGTGATCTCCGCGAACCGCGGGAAGTCGTGGAGCAACTGGTACACCCAGCCCACGGCGGCGATGTATCACGTGACCGCCGACAACGCTTTTCCTTATCGACTGTGCGGAGGCCAGCAGGATTCCGGCTCGGCATGCGTGACCAGTCGTTCTGACGACGGAATGATCACGTTCCGCGACTGGCATCCAGCAAACATTCAGGAGTACGGAATCGCCGCCCCCGACCCCAAGGATCCCGACATCGTTTTCGGCAGCGCCCGCACTGACGTCAGCCGCTACGACCGGCGGACCGGCCAGACCACCAGTGTGGGACCCGACATGGGTCCGCGCGGCGGGCCCGTTAACCGCAACGTCCGCACCATGCCGCTTCAATGGTCGCCCGTCGACAACGATCTGCTCTTCTACGCGTCAAACGCGGTATGGAAGACGAAGGACCGCGGCCACACCTGGACCCAGATCAGTCCTGACCTGTCGCGTGCGACGTGGACCGTGCCCGAGAGTGCGGGGAAGTACGCCTCGACCGTCACCGCCAACGCCCAGGGAACCATCACCGCTCTTTCTCCCTCGCCCATGGACGTGAACATTCTCTGGGCCGGCACCGACGACGGCAATATCCAGACGACCATGGATGGCGGGGCCAATTGGACGAACGTCACACCGCCGCAGATCAAGCCGTGGACCCGCATCTTCAATATCGAGGCCGGGCACTTCGACAAGGGGACCGCCTACGCCGCCGCCAACACCATGCGCATTGACGACATGAACCCGCACTTCTGGCGTACTCACGATGGCGGCAAGACCTGGACCGAGATCAACGCCGGACTGGCCCCAGGCT
>JBDTQB010000167.1:0-9642 GCA_039932395.1 Vicinamibacteria bacterium
TCTTGCTGCTTAATTGGAACGACGGGCGGTGTCTCAGCGATATTGGCACACAGGGCATTGAGTTCGACAAGCAAGGGCTACTTGATTCACTTCCAAAGGGGAATCGATTCGTTCACAGAAAAGTGAGTTATCACAACATCGTCGAGCTGGCCAGGAAGAAGCCGCTCCTCGAGTCGTGGCCCTTCTTAAAGCGACTGCCCTTCGCCGACGAAGAAGAGTACCGAATAGTCTTCGAAAGCAAGACCGAGTTGCTGCGGGCGAAGACGATTCCGATAGACCTTTCGATCATCCGGAAAGTGATGCTAAGTCCATGGCTTCCGCAACCGGTCGCCGATTCTCTGGTCAATGTAATCCACGGCATTGACGGTTGTGAGGAAATCCCAGTCTCTCGGTCATCCCTGCTGGAGAATGGTAGGTGGCGGGCGATCGTCAATCCAGACGAGAGTGAGCGCTCGGGCCCTTCCCGTTGATCCTAACCGTGAGAAGCCATGACTGAGGACCTACATAGGACGGCCAATTTACGGTTGTCGATGATCCTTTTGGCCTTGGTTGCGATTCTTGTTGGGGGCGGGCTCTACAACAAGCAATTCGACATTGAAACCCGACGATTGCAGGTTGCCGAAGACGAAAAGCTTCACGAGCTGCGGGAGAAATGCGCAGCCGACGGAGAAAAGTACGCTGAGGAATACATGGTGGAAAACACAGCGGCCGGGCCCGGACGCGAAATCTCCTGGGATGACCCGGAGTTTCGCTTCAGTTCTGAGATGAGAACGTGCTTGGTCAGAACCCGAAGCGTCGAATTGGGGGGACTTTCTGGTCGCGCCTACCAGCACGCGCGCATAGTGGACCTAGCGAGCAATAAGGCTGTTCTGGAGAGCTACGTGTCCCTTCGTCCCGATTCGAAGAACTCCGATGGCGGGATGATTGAGGAAATATTCGATGTCCTCCTGAGCGCGCCGAACATAAGGAGACAGGAGTTCCTGAGGCGGGCCGCAGTCCTTATGACCAAGTATGGGTACGTGCCGCTCAAGGTCCGTAATCCGTCTTGGGAACGGGTGAGCGATCTATGTATCCGACGAGAAGTCAAAGAGCATCGTGACACCCCAGCCGACCAGAGTCAGAAACTACCGTCCCGGTTCAAGGATCTGGATGGTCCCAGGCTTCTTCATCACCGCCTCGATCTCGGCCACCGTCCTGGGCACGCCGAGCGACAGCACTTCATGCCCGGTCTCCGTGATCGCGACGGTGTCTTCAATCCGGATGCCGATCTCTTCGTCACGCCTGAACAACTGGATGTCACAGGGAACACGAAGCCGGGCTTCAGCACTTCATCGGCGCTCGCGAAGGTGCCCATCACGTCGTGGGTGGCCATTCCGATCGAGTGGTTGTAACCGCCTACGCGCACAATGCTGCGGAAGTCCTCGGCGAATCGGTCGTATCCCCGGGCCTTGATCAGAGAATCCATCTTCTGTCCAACCTCTCGTAACGTCACACCGGGGCGGTAGTTCTCAATGGCGACGTCATGAACGGCGAGCGCCGCTTCGTAGAGTTCCTTCTGTCGCGGAGTGAATGTTCCAGACGCCGGGAATGGCGTGGAAATGTCCACGTGATAGTTGTCGTAGTCGGGGGCTGCGTCGAGGCTGGGGAAATCGCCCTCTTTGAGCACGCGGTCGTACCCGTGATAGTGACCGTAAGCATGGTTCTTCCCTGACATGATGACCGTGTAGTACGACAGCCCGCGCCCGCCGCCCTTGGCGGACACAAAGTCGAACACCGCGGAAAGCGCTTTCTCGGCAACTCCGGGATGCGTTGACTGGATGAGCGCCTTATGGGCCTCAACTGCGATGCGGGCGACCTTGCGCATGATGTCGATCTCAGGTCAGCGAGGGATTTGTACTTGCGCTGGTTCCAAACGATCGACGAAACGTCACGTACCTCGACCTGGGGGAAGCGTTCGCATAACTGCTTGACGAACTGAAGTTCGCGCGTCAGGCGCCCATCCCACATGTTCAGCGTCATTGACTTCTGCAGCTCGTTGAACTCTTCGCGGCTGTTCTCAGGCCCCACTTCCTCGGGCATGAACAGGGTGTAGAGCGGCTTGTCGCGCCTCGCGATCCCCGCAAGGAAGCTGCTGAACTGTTCCGCGGGAAATGCGCGTTCGATTCCCGTGTAGGCCACGGGTCCTCGGATGAGTTCCACCGGGATGGCAAAGCCGTCGGCCACCGTCTCGGTCATGGTGAAGAAGAGGACACTCTCCTTAATTCACTTTTCCTGGCAGGTCAGTTCTCCCTTATTGTTATTTCACGATTGCGGCGTCACGGGGCCAGAGACCTCGCCCAGTCGGCCGACAGGTCGAGGATCTGGCGAAGCTCGTCTTGATCGATATCGCCGTCTTCGAGGGATCGAAGCCCGGTTAGTCGCAGTTCGCGCGCGAGTCGACGACTCTTCGAATCGGCCAGCTCGCCTCCCAGGATCTCGAAACGCCACTGAGCTTCGAGCAGAGCTTGCGTTGCACCCGATGCGTAGCGACGCGCGTTGGCGATCACGATACCGAGGAGCGTATCTGGCCACACATCTCGCTCGAGTATGCCGGGACCAAGGAGCGGCGCCCTGCTGATAAAGGCCCTCTCGAAGGCACCTAGGCGGCCGACGGAGTCCCTGAACCGCGCCTGCACGGTAACGCTCAGCGTCGGCAGAAAGAGCTGTTGAGGCGGGGGCAACGAGCGCCAGTTGGGGAAATACAACTGAACCCGTAGCCGGTTCCTGGGTGACGAACTATCAAGCCCGCGAACCTCGGCCTCTTTCTGCGCATTCATGCGAACGGTGGCGCGGGAGTACAACGCGAGAGCCACCTGCCGCGGCCCAGCCACCTCTGCCACGGTGAAGGGCGGGCCTCCCGGTTCGATCTGCTTTATTTTGATCGCCCAATCGGCCTCGAGGCGTGCTCGGCCTTCGGACAGCTCCAGGTTGAGCTCGTCGATGCACGGGTGCTCCGGTGTCGCCTCGGAGGCGTATCTCAGTTCGACCAGCGCTCTCTGACTCTCGGAGTAGCGCCATCCGTGCACCGCCGCATCGATGCCCCACTCTGCCCGCAGCAGACGGTCGTCCACCGGTTGCTGGTGCGGAAGAAACGCGCCCTCAACGGCAATGAGAGATGCCTCGATACGAGCGTCCCCGCAGGGCGTGCTCTCTTCGACCGAGTTGCGAGCCGGTTTGACACCTGTCGGGCGCTCGGAATCCGCCGCGTTTGCAATTGACACCGGAGCGTTGATTTTTAGGACCGACGACCCATCCTTACCAGGAGGCGGAAGCATGACATCGAGGTAACCAAGGGTCCTACCCTCATGAACACAAATGGCCGAGGCGTCGGGCCACGCTATCGAAGTCGTCGGAAGGTCCGTCGAAACGACCAAATCGTCTCCGGAGGCGAGCGGCTTCCGCAACTCACGGACCGACCCTCGGCCAGCGACGAGCGAAACCATCGGAGGCTGCGTGTCCTGCCTTGACCATGCGACGGAGATCCGTCGCGTGGTCGTGGGATCAACCCAGGGGCGCCATGCTCGAACTTCGGACTGGAGATACGGTCTTGTCGCGAGGTCGCTCCGGCGAACCTCCAAGTAGTCATCCGTCCTCCGGAAGCGGCCCGATTGATCGCTTAACTGTTGAACAACCACGAAGTCTCCATCTCGTCCCCAGGTGACTTCAGCAGGATGGATTTCCGGCCACCACCCATGGAAATCCTCCATCACCCACGGGCCGTACGCGCACACTCTGCCGGTGCGGAGTCGGTTAGGCTCGCATTTCGGGCCGGTATCCAGGTCGCAGCTCTTGAGCTTCGGAATCGTCGGAAATGAGGCGAAGAAGTCTTCGAGAAAGCTTAGCGGGGGCGTGACTTCCCCGAACATGCACTTGTTTGCCTTCGAGGGACAGTCTTCCGATCCGTCGCGCTGCCACTCTGGAGGTTCGCGAAGCAGATACTCATAGTCGCCCGTCACCTCCACCTTCGGGTGAAGGTCCATTTCGTCGCCATCCAAGCCGCGGAATACGGACCAAGAAGTCAACGGACCGCACAGGGTATGTCGCCGACCATCCACCGGATACCAGTTCCCCTTGGCGCCTGGATTGGCGAGTTGATAGAGACGATTTGTCGTCTTGTGACGGGCGGCTCGTGAGCCGACAAAAGACTGGTCGTGAGGAACAGCAATGCCCAGCTGCTCGCGCTCAAGTCGAAGCCACTCTTTTGCGAACTCAGGCGAGCAAACCGCTTGGGCGCTCGCTGCTGACACGAAAAGGAACGAGAACGTCGACCCAAGAACCAAACAACTGCGTGCCTGAAAAGATCGGAACCCGGAAACTCTCAATCGCATTTCTCTCCCATTGGGCGATCCGAGGCTCTCTCAATCTGCGTCTTTGGATCACTCGTCATTGATGTTGTCAGTGAGACGGACGCTGGAGGCGCAGCTTCCGTCTGAAAGGCTTCGTAGGGCCGAGGATTTCATCCTCGAATATCAAACGTTCGCATCTCCCACCGGAGATCAAATCTCTTGAGCAAAAAGTAGTCACTCTGAAAATGGACCGATGACGACGCTCCCTTCGGTCCAAGCCCGTTTCCGCCTGCTGCAAATCCCGCGCGGCCCAACCCTCTGGCGATGCTAGACGAGAACGAGTCCTTCGCCAAGACACGAAGTGGGTGACGCTGTTCGAGAACCAGAAGTACGCGGTGACCGACGAGCTCCACATGAACAGCGGTGTCTACTTGACGGGGCCACCGGTCTCCATTCTTACGTCCGTCACGCCTGGCTGCCGCAGTCTTTCCTGGGTCAACACCTTTGTGTCAAACGCCACGACAGATTCGAAGGCGGCGGCGAGCCTCGATGTGATGCTCGCAACGTCAGCCTCCTGTCGCTTCGTCGTCGAATCACAAGCCCCCGGATCCGAACTCCGGATGATGAAGTCCGTTTCTCGTTTTGTCGGATCGTTGTGATAGACGGTGGTAGATGAAGCTTCAAGAAACTGCCCTTGGCGATTCTTGAGATACACCTTGCGGGCGATTTCGCCTTGCACGGTCCACCGACATCCACCCTTGGCGCTAGCCGCGCGGCCCGGCTTCGCTGGGTCGCCATTCGACAGGCTCTCGCTGCCCCTGACCACGGATGCCGACCATCTGGCGTGGTAGCTTTCCTCGGCGCCATCTTTGTATGTAACCGAGAAATCACGCTCACTCTTGGGCAGGTCGTCCGCGACCGCTACTACAACGACGCAGGCCGCGAAGCCGATCAGAACAGTTAGCGGGAGTATTCTGGACATGGTTTCCTCTCTAAACGACGTGACTGTTCCTAACGAATAATGCGGACACCGGGCGGAGCCACCTTGACGACTCGCCAAGGCAGGCCGAAATGGTAGCCGACGCCGATTTGGAAGTCACTGAAGTTCCTCGTCGATCGACCACCTCGGTTCAGGTTTGTTTCAAAGGCCGCGCGCACGAACCAGCCCGGCTTGAACCAAAGGACGGGGCCGACGACAAGATCAACGTATGAGGGGGCGGCCTTTCGATCGTGGCGTTCCAGTCCGGTGAACTCGGCCTGCAACTGAAGACGTCGATGAGCGGGAGCGTTGATTCCAGCGCCAAAACGAAAGCCGTTTGCCCTTCCCGTCTGATAGCCGATTGCTCCGTGAACACTTGCCGTCGTCCCGAGATTCTTCGACATTGCAACATCGCTGATGAGCGAGGCTTCACCGGCGCCCAGGCCGTCCTTCGCGTCGGCGTTGCCGAAATTCACCACGGTCCGCAAAGCCAGACTCATGGGGGCTCCTTTGTACTCGTTGCGCAGTGCGTACTTCCCGCCCAGGCGAAGGTCGCCCACTCCTGTGTGCCAGCCACTTGCGGCGCCTGGGAATTCCGGCACACTTGTTCTCACCGATGCCTGACCCACTCGCACGCGGTTTTCTCCGATGGCGCCAAACACTTCCAGCGCGTCTGTTATCCCAAATCCGAATGAGATCTCGAGCACGGAGATGTCGAGCGCATTAGGGTCTCGATCGACGTGATCGCGGAAGACACCGGTGGAAAAGGCACGCCGAGGCAGAACGTAGGCGGTGGGTAGGTGGAAGATCCCGCTGTCGCCATCGTAAGTGGGGGCCATCGGATGGATCTCATAAGTCTTCCCGCCGATCACTTGGTTCCACGTCTTGGTCTTGTCGATGTTCAGCGTGAGGGGAGCGCTCAGGGCAATGTTGTCGGCAACATCGGTGCCTTCTCCCTGGAATACTTGAGTCGGCCCTTCAGTGTCGACCGTGTAAGGCGCGGGGCATCGGGCGATTCCCGAGCCCGCGACGTTGTCCTTGCACTCGAAGGTCAGGATCACGTCCGTGTCGTTCCAGCCGTTCGCTTTGGCTTTCGGAACGGCCGAGAGCAGGGAGACAGTTGGGTTTGTTTTGTCTATGTTGACCACGGCTTCAAGCGTCGCCGAGTTGTCGGCGTTGTCGATGGCTCGCCCCTCGACAACTTGGTGGGCGCCTTCCGCAGCCAGGACTGTCGGGGGCGTGCATGCGGCAATTCCGGACAAGCCGTCTTGACAATCGAAAACAACCTTCGCGGCGGTTCTGTTCCATCCAGCGGCATTTGGCACCGGCTCCGTCGAGGTTGTGAGAGAAGGCGGCGTCTTATCAAGACTGACGAGTACGCTCGTCGCGACACTCCTTCCCAAAACGTCTGTGGCGGTTCCCGTGACCACTTGATCACGGCCTTCATCCGTGACGCTTGCCGGGCCGGGACAAGCCACAACGCGAGCTGCAACTGCTGCACAGCCAAAATCGACCTCTACGTCAGAGTTGTTCCATCCCTGCGGGTTCTTGGCTGGATGCGACAGAGCCCAGATCGTAGGCAAAGGAGGCTCCGGTCCGGCACCGCCGGAGGCGATCAGGGATGGAGCAGGCTCTCCGTCGGCCAAAAGCTTGAGATCATCACCTGGATGGACTTCAACCCATCGTGGCGGGTCGTTGTCCACGAGAACTATTCCTCGAAACCAATATCGCTCGTTGGCCTTCGGGGGGTGGATGCGCGCGACTTCGTGCGCCGCGCCACCCAACCAAGTGCGTGGTCTCACCTCGACGCGAAGATCGCGGTTGGTTTGCCCAACATCAAGGAAATGACCGTCGACTAATAAAGCGTCGAGTCGCAGGTCTAGCGTGTAGAAATCGTCGGAGCCGTGAGCAGCATCCTTAACCAGCACGCCAACGCCACCCGCTGCACAGTCTGTGTTTCTCCAGCTGTAGGGTAGTGATCCTGGCAAGTCGGACTTGATGGGCGTCGTAAACCACGCGACACTCTTGCTGAGATCTGAGACTTCTGGGGCAGGGCCGGAAGCGAGCCGGGCAATCACTCCACCGGCGTTGCAACTCCAGGGCCCCGCTAGGCCGAGATTGCATTTGAGACGTTCTCCTTGCTTCTCAGTTTCGCAGGCCAGCTTCTGAACTGCCGCCCAAGCATTCGCGGCTGCCTTGGCGGCTTCGCAGACGGGGTCGTTGTAGTGAACGCCGAACGGGCCCTCTCGGTCACAACTCCGCGTGTCTTCGTGCAAGGAGCAGTCCCGCTTTGAGTCGCAGTCTTCTGGGACAAAAGGGGAGAAAACCTGGGCGCGAGCATCTACGGCCGACAGGAGACAGGCGAGAAAAAGCGCGACAGTCAGCCGAAGACTGACACGACGCGGCCCCTGTTGTCCTTGCATAACGATTCTCCTCTGTGCATGAGACGGAACCCCCGCGGCATTTTCCACGGGACGGTCTTTGTGCGGGTCAAAGGACGATATCAGTCTGCCGCTTCATAGTTCGCGGTCACGACCAACAGGGACCAGCGGAGATGTCTCCCGAGAAGGCGCGTTAAGTTAGGGCCAGGAAGTATGCGTGCCTCGACTTACGTTGTCTGAGCGAGTATCGTCGCCGCACAACAGAGGGTGCAACGATGATCTCCACGAACCCAATTGGCTCGCGCGACGTACACGGCCTCCGTTCAAACGAAGGGTACGCAATCCGCACTCTGATGTGGCCCCTACCGGTCCCGTTGCTGGCGCTCGCGCTGGCTGTAGCGGGATGTTCCTCGCGCCCCGCTGCAGAACGATCGGCCGCCTCCTCATCGAAGGCTCCGCCCGCGCCGGCCACGCCGAAGCACGAGGCGGTCGCCACCGATCCGTCGTTTCTGGAACTGCCGGGGAAGATCGCAGATCCGCTGCTGGGCTTTCCTCAATACCCGGGAGCGAACCTGGTCGGGTCCGCGGTGGAAGCGGCTGCGCCGCCCGACCCGCGGTCTACCCAACCACCCGAAGGCTATCGGATCAAGTGGACGACCCCTGACGGCGTGCTTGCGGTGATGCGCTGGTACGCCAAGGCGCTGCCCCCTGAGAAGTGGACCTACGTGGCGCAAGACGCGAAATCCCAGGTCGAAAGTCAAGGGCACATAACGAAGGGCGTCTTGGATGGGTTCATTTCGGCGGAAGCCACGGCCCACGGAACCGAGATCATCTTGTGGCTCCAGGACATTCGAGTCGCGAACAAAAAAGGACAACGATGAGAGCCACCAACATGTGGTTGATTGGAGGCCTGTCGGCGGGGATTGGCCTTATCACGTTGTCTTTGTCGAGTGTTGCGCAGCCCACATCTTTCACTTTTGCCGCCGCGGGCGACTTCTACCACCGTGATGAGGGCGATGGCCTTAGCTTTGTGAAGACTGTAGAGGCGATCAGAGCTGACGATCCCGACTTTCTGCTCATGCTTGGCGATCTGTCGTACGCGAGCGACGAAGCGACGTGGTGCGACTACTGGAAGACGACGGGGAAATACGAGAAGCTACTCCTTCTCTCCGGGAATCACGACAGCGGCGAGGACCCCGGCGGCAACATCAACAAATACATCTCCGCCTGCGCGAAGGCGAAGGTTGAAACCAAGGGGGACTACGGCAAGCAGTACTACTTCGACTATCCGGCCACCGCCCCTTTGGCACGATTCATCATGATCGTGCCCGGCTTGGGCGGGACACTACTCGGCCCCATCGATACTCGTTATGACATCGGCCACCCGGGCTACACCTTCACCGAGGCGGCGATCAAGGAGGCTCGGATCCTTGGCATCAAGTGGATCGTCGTCGCCATGCATAAGAACTACATTACCGTGGGGGAAAAAGATAACGAAATCAGCACCGACGCGAAAAACTCATTCCTGTCAATGCTCCTAGCTCAGAAAGTCGATGTCATCCTGCAGGGTCATGAGCACGTGTACGAGCGATCGAAACAGGTGACGACGAATACGTCCACCTGTCCAGTACTGCGGCCGGACACATTCAGCCAGTCCTGCGTGGTCGACGACGACAACGATCTGGTCAAGGGCGCCGGCACCGTGATTCAGATATTGGGCACCGGTGGGAGGCACCTGCGGCGGGTGAAACATGTCGATAGCGAGTATCCCTATTTTGCGTCCAGCGATGCGACCACGTACGGCTTCGGCAAGTTCACGGTTTCGGCCACAACGCTCGCGTTCAAGTTTCAGCGGTCAGCGGGTGGCACGCTGAACGACGCCTTCATCATCAAGGAAGCGCACTAGTTGTGAATTCTCAATACGTTGTTCACCTGGGGTGAGACCTAGGATGTTTGT
>JBDTQB010000168.1:0-9536 GCA_039932395.1 Vicinamibacteria bacterium
CGCTGACGACGGTTCTTCACCTTCGGGTACGATCCCTTCGACCATGGCGGAAGGTGAGAAAGACGGCGCGCTGAGCAAACTGGACGCGAAGCTGGAGCAGCTTCCGACGTCTCCAGGCGTCTACATGTTCAAGAACGCCGAGGGGACGATCATCTACGTCGGCAAGGCGCTGGTGCTCAAGAACCGGGTCCGCTCGTACTTCCTGGCCTCTCACGACGGCGCTTTCCACAAGGCGTCGATGGTGGCTGAGATCGTGGACCTCGACATTCTGGTCACCGACAGCGAAGGCGAGGCCCTGGCGCTTGAGAACAATCTCATCAAGCGTCATCAGCCGATCTACAACGTTCTGCTTCGCGACGACAAGAACCATCCCTACCTGAAGCTGACGCTGAGTGAGACCTATCCGCGTCTGCACATCGTGCGCAAAGTCGCCGAGGACAAGAACGCCTATGGCGGTCCGTATATCCCTGCGTTTCTTGGTCGCAAGACCGCGTCACTCGTCCATCGAGTGTTCGGCGTGCGTTCGTGTCGAGAGAAGCTCGACGGCCATCGCCCGCGGCCGTGTCTTCAGTTTCAGATCCATCGTTGTCTCGCGCCTTGCGTCGAGTCGATCTGCACTTTGGACGAGTACCGGAAGTCGACCGCCAACGCGGCCCGTTTCCTGGAAGGCCGTACCGACGAAGTCCTGGAGGATCTGCGCGTCAAGATGACAGAGGCTGCGGAAGACGAGCGGTTCGAGCACGCTGCCACTCTGCGCGATTCGATCCAGGCGCTCGAACGCATGGACCTTCCCCAGAAGATCACCACGGCAGAGACCGACGAGCGCGACGTGTTCGGCATCCACATGGAGGAAGGCCGGGCCTCGTTGCAGGTCTTCAGCGTGCGCGATGGACGGGTGGCTTCGAGCGAAGGGTTCCTGCTGGACCGGGTTGGAGACGCGAATCGTCTTCTTGAAGAATCGGTCGCGCGGTTCTATGAGGATGATCGCTACATCCCACGCGAGATCATGGTTCCCGAAGCGTTTGAAGGCATGGAGACGTTGTCCGCGTGGCTCACGGCGAAGCGAGGGATTCAAGTGCGTTTCCGCGTCCCTCAGCGCGGCGAGAAGGTTCGCCTGCTTGAGTTGGTCACCGGCAACGCCAAGCTCGCGCACGACCTTGAATGGCGTCATCCCAAGAAGCGCTCCCACGAGATCCTGGTGGCGCTTATGGAGGCGCTTGGCCTTCCAGAGGAGCCTCGTCGCATCGAATGCTTCGACATCTCCAACCTTCAGGGCTCTGACATCGTGGCGTCGATGGTGGTCTTCGAGAACGCCGCTCCGAAGAAGTCTGACTATCGGACCTTCAAGGTGAAGACGGTCTTGAACGGGCCGGATGACTTCGCTTCGATGCGAGAGGTCGTGGGCCGCCGCTATCGACGGCTTCTGGAGGAGGGTTCGGATCTTCCCGATCTGGTGCTGATCGACGGGGGCCTGGGTCAACTCGGCGCCGCGGCCGATGCGCTAGACGAACTCGGCCTGGGAGAGTTGCCGCTCGCGAGTCTCGCCAAGCGCGAAGAGATTCTTCATGTGCGCGGCCGCGCGGACCCGGTGGTTCTCGCGCACTCGACGCCCACGCTTCAGTTGATGCAGGCGGTGCGCGATGAAGCACATCGCTTCGCGGTGAAGTTCCATCGCCAGCGTCGCGCCAAACGGACCATCGCCTCTGAACTCAACGCTATTCGGGGCGTCGGTCCTGCCGCCCGCACCAAACTGCTACGAGCCTTCGGCTCGCTCAAGGGCGTGAAGGCGGCGACCGAAGCTGATCTGGCCGCGGTTGTGGGCCCCGCCCTTGCCGCGAAAATCGCCGTCAACCTGGTTCCACCCGCCGATGTCCAACCCTGATTCCCCGCCTCCCATGTTTGTTGAGCCCGACCGCCTTCGGCCGGCAAGTCTCGCTCTAGACTCTCCTCCCAAACACGGAGAGGCAGAGATGCAAACGAAAAAACTGAAAAAGGGCGACGTGCTTTGGTGGCATGGAGAGTTCGCGACGACCATCGCGTTCGTCGACAAGGGCCGCCTTGGGATCAAGACTGAAGAGGGCCTGATCGGCATCGTGGGACCTCCCGGCGTCATCGGTGAAAGCGCTCTGCTCGCCGAGGGAGGGGTGGTGCCCAAGCGCCGCGCCGCCGTTATCGCCATTGAAGAATCGTCGGTCACCGAATATCCCGTCAGTTTCGTGCGCGAGGGGCTGGGCGTCGGCCTGCCTCGCAAGGTTCTGCGCAACCTGATTGGCCAGACCATCACCAGCGCCTGTTTCATCATGGCGGCGCATCCGAGCGTTCCGCTGGTCACCCAGTCGATGAGCGCCCTGATTCAAAGCCTGTCCGATTCGAAGGACATGGTTGGAGATGTCAAGAACTGGGTCGACTTCGCCCCCGACTTCAACTATCTCTTCGCCCTGCGTGACAGCATCACGGAACTGCGCGGACGTCTGGTGCCTGCGAAATACTTCCTGGCCCGAAGCGAGGCCCTGCTTCGCGCCTCCGACACCCTGAAGAAACTGGTCTCCGATCCCGAACTCACCGAGTTCCTCGACAAGTTCATGGAAGTCGAGAAGGAACGCATCGAAGCCGTCGAGATGGTCTAGTGTCCCGTAACAGAAGTACGTCACATAACTCGCCGCCGACTTATGCAACGTACTTCTGTTACGGGACACTAGCTATGCGCGCCGCCGGCGGATCCCCGTCGCGCGCTACGGGCATTCATGGAGTCGCTCGGTTCACCAGGAAGACTCGCTCCGCTCTCATCCAGTACCAGGCAGGAAGGAGCGTGTTGGTGGTGTCTACGTAGAGGATTGGGCCTTCGATATCGACGAGCTGATTCTCGCGAATCAAGGTGTTGGCGGTCGCCCCGAAGAGGGTCAGGCCAACAAAGCCGGGAGCACTGTCATTCGGGAAAGCGTAGTAGTACTGCTCCCGCGACGGGTCCGATGCAAATGCGGGTAAGTAGGGAACCTGCCCGGCAAACTTGGGGGGAAGCATGTAGTTGCTGACCCGGCCCGTGAACCGGACGCGATCCCCCACATGGAACTGCGGCGCGCCACCCACCTTGTAGCGGGCCCATTCGTAGTACTCATTGAGTGAAGGTAAGGAAGCGCTCGGAGAGATCCCCGGATCTCTCAACATGGCACCCTCCTTCAACGGTCGCTCGAGATTGTCCTTGCCGTAGCTCAGGTGTCCAACGAGCATGAAGAGGAGCAATGCTGCACCGGCTGTCGCAAAGAGCCTGAGACGCGGGCGTGTGAACAAGTGAAACTGGTCGCTCGTCCCCGGAGGAAGCAGGACCCTTTGGGCCGGCGGAAAGAACGCGAACAATCCCAGGACAACGTGGATCGGTACCACTGGATACCCATATCTCGGGTCGAGCATCGGCACCGCGACCACCAGGACGACATGAGAGCAGATGCAAAGGGCCAGGAAAAGAGTGGTCCGGCCCGGGTGCATGGCCAGCCCGAGCAAGCCCAAGGCTATGAAGAAAAGTGACGTGAAGCCGGCAACTCCATAGTTCCGCCAATGAGTCTTCCAGTCTGTGGGTTCCGGGCCGTTTGGAGCCCAGAAGCCCGGAGGCAGGAGGTTGTAGTAGGCGATGCCGCGCCAAAAAACCGCTCCGGAAAGCCAGATCGGGTCGCCGAAGGTGTTTCGGAAAAAGTCATGTCGCATGACCTCGAGGCGCTTCGCCGTCTCTGGATATTTCTTAGAATACCCCTCCAGATAGGGGATCCAATTGGTTTCTCGAAGGCCATAGAACGGAATCCGATGGTCATTCAGCACCAGGCTGACTTCTGCCTGGGTGGTGACCGGAGAAAACGTCTTGTCGTAGATGTAGTTGCGAACGCTCCACGGCACGAGTGTCGCGCCCACGATCGCGCCGCCAAGGACAAAGTGGCCGATCCTCTTCCTCAGCGAGGACCCCTTGACAAACCAGGGCGCGGCGATGAGGAGCGCGTAGTAGAACGCTCCTTGACTCCGGCAGTTGACGGTCAGGCCCGTGGTCAGTGCCAACAGCACAAGATGTGGAAGGTTCGCGCGCCTCCAGTAACAGGACCAGGCAAAGAGGGTGAGGGCGATGAGAGGCAGATACCAGTTTTCAATCTGGGTGATGTACACGAAAGAATGCAGGGGCCGTGCGAAAGCACTCATGACCCCGGCGACGAGAACCGCCCGATAGTCCGCGAAGAGGTTCCACGCGGTCAGACAAAGCAGGACAATCGCCATCGCCGCGAACAGAACGTTCGTGATCTGCTGCACATAGAAGAAGTGGCCGAACGTCCAGTAGAGGAGGGCCAGCCCGTATTGGTACAGGGGCATGACGAAGTGCGTCCCCTCTGGAACCTTGCCTGTGGCGATATCGTGAGCCAGTAGGTCATACATCTGCGAGTCCATATACCCGGAGTTGTCCCAACGGGACGCCAAAGGCTCGACCATGCCGGGGAGCGCGATCAGCACGCTGGCCCCTATGGCGAGGAGCAGGCGGTTTGATTGGTAGATCCGTGCGCACCAAGGTGGCACCGGAGGCAGCAGGGCATCATGCGGGAACTTCGTCCTGAAAAAGCGCAAGAGCATGCCCACGAAGAAAGAAATCAGGAGCGCCAGCAGCCCTGATCCCAGCTCGTCGGCCTGAAGCCCGATCGCTGGCGTCAACAGCACGAAAAGGCAGAGCAGGAGGAAGGCCAGTCCGCGTCCGGCCATTCGAATCATTCCGTCGCCAGAACGGTTTAACCTCCATGACCAAGACTTGTAACCGAGTCTCGCGCAGAGCACGAATAGGGTCAGGGCCGCAATGTGGTGAGCGGTGGCCGCCAGGGTGAACTGTGGTGCGGCGAAGAGAATGCCGAGGTAACTCAAGGCGAGAGTGAAGCTCACGACGGGGACCCCGGCGGCAAGGCCCCGCAACTTCTGGCCAAGCCGTTGGGAGAGATGGCCGACGATCAGTGAAGGCCGAACCCTCCGGAGGGCCGGGGCGAGCAGGATGATGGACAGCAGGACGAAGGCGAGGGTCGCCAGATGGAGCGCGCTACTCACCCTCTTGTTGATCGGCGTGGGAAACCGGATCTCGTACGTCTTGTGGTTGGTCCTCGGGTCGCTGCTATCAGAAGCCGAGAAGTACAGGTAGTCGTGCCAGAGTGAGAACCTGCCGTGCCCGACGTTCCGAATGTCCTCGTGCTGGGAGTTGCCGGGGCCGAGAAGGTGGCCATCCTCTAGCAATTGCGCGGGGGAGGGCCGTTCGTGCGAACTCAACCCGATCGGTCCAAGGGGCTGCTGGAAGCAGTAGCCCAGCTCGTGATTGGCCGCGCGCACGGGCAGCGTCTCCCAGGAGAGAACGAATTCCCCATCGGTGTGCATCGACTCCAGGCCTGACGCGAGTCCGAGAGTCACGGCGGCCCCGAGGACCAGAGCTAGGCGACTGGGCGGGCGGGGGTTGAAGGGCACGGCGCTACGTGCCCTTGAGGCCGACCACGGTTATCCCGGACTCCTGCACGTCCATGTGGTCAATCGCCAGGCCCACCTCGGCGCACCAGGACGTCACGTCCTCGGGGGTCTGACGATGACAATTCTGCGGCCGATACCAGTCGAAATTGATGTGGTTCATTTCCTCCAACTGCCAATCCGATCGGTAGAACGCCTTGAAGACATACCAATAGAAGAGACGCTGGATGTCGATTTCTCCGGCCGGAATCCCCAGGTACGGAACGGCCTCCGGAACCTTGACCTTGACATTGAGTTCTCCCAGCGCCTGACCGAGTTTGGTCAAGGGGACCAAGGCCTCCCAGGCCTCCTCGTCGCCCATGCCTTTGATGACTTCCCTAATGTGGTCATCCGAGAACTCACGGATTGGCCCCTTCACACGGTAAACGTAAAAGAGGAACCGCCCGCCTGGTTTCAGCAGACCGGCCAGATAGGAAAGGGCGCCTTGGGTTGAATCCGTGTGGTGGAGAACCCCTTCCGAAAAGATCATGTCAAACGTCGGGCCCGAGAAGGGAAGGTCCAGGATGTCGGCCTGCATGAATTCGCCCCGCTTGCCGGCCGCGCGGAACCTCTCTACCGCTACATCCACCGCTTCCGAGATGTCCACTCCCAGATATTGGATGTGATTGAGGCGGGTTTCAAAAAACTCCAAACCGGAGTAGGACGCACCACACC
Organism: Vicinamibacteria bacterium; assembly: GCA_039932395.1. Classification (GTDB taxonomy): domain Bacteria; phylum Acidobacteriota; class Vicinamibacteria; order Fen-336; family JAGNNV01; genus JAGNNV01. The sequence goes on from JBDTQB010000168.1 coordinate 6,181, forward strand.
CTGCATCCAGAACCAGGGCGCCATCTTGAACCCATTGATCGAGAAGTTCCGGCCGGCCTCCCAAGTATCTCTGAATCATCCACTGCTTGTGATTCGCGAGCATCGTGGGCGATTCGTACGTGTCGCGTTTGGCCCACTTGAAACCAAACGCGGTCTTCGTCTGGTCCTGAGACGCGGAATAGACCGACTTCTGGCGCAGGATATTCCTGACCAGGATGTATTCACGCGACCCCAGGGTGATTCCTTGACCTTCTTGAAGGTCACCCACAGGTATCAAATCACGCCAAGACATGACCGCTCTCCTTTTCTTTTCGCCTACCGCGACGGACCGTTGGACACCAGAGCCCCGTGAGATTCGATCATCAAGAAGGGCAGTGGCCGGACGGGAAAACGCCATGTCGGAAAGAGGCGGCTCTTGGGAGCATAGCCTCGACGGCGGGCGGCAAACAAAGGCGCTGCTACCTTTGTGCGACGGCCACCTCGAAGATCTCGATGACTTCGTCGTCGGGGCCGAAGAAAGTGGCGGCGGCGACCTCGCCGAAGGGCGGGGACGCGTAGCGGCAGGAACCGATCTTCTTCGCTCCGAGGTTCTTCATGCGGGCGGATGCGAGGTCGACGTTGTCGACCTTCATCGACATCATCATCGGCCCACGCGCGGGCGGGGCGGTGCGAGGCTTCAAGGAACGTCCCGGCAAACCGATGTAGTGCGCCAGCTCGATGCGTCCGCCGGCCCGATCGCCTCTCATAATCAGGTTGATGTTGTGAAGCTTGGTGCCCTGCGGCAGCTCCAGAAAGTTCCACAGGTTGTCGATGACCCGGTCGTAGAGCGGTTCGAAGCCCAGCCCGGCATAGAACGACTCGGACCGCCGTGCGTCTGAACAGTGAAGGGTCAGGCTGTGGACTTCGGTCGAGTCGTAGCCGGGCGCGAAGGTTCCAAGCGCGCGTTCAAGCTCTCCCACCACCTGGAAGACATTCAGGACGGTGCCGTCGGGGTCGTAGGACTTCGAATCCCACGACGCGAAGTTCTGCTCGCCTTCCCAATAGGTCGGCTTCGATTTCTCACGCGAGCCCGACCGGCCGATGTTGTCCCAGGCGGCCGCCACATCCTTCACTCGGAAATTAATGCCGTAAGGCCCGAGGTCCTGAAACCGCGCGGGGGCGTCCCAGACGTGCTCACCAGCGGGCGTCCACTCCACCAGCCGGACCATCCCCGAATCGATCCCCGGAATTCCCATGACCGCGAAGCGCCCGCCAATGCCGTGGGGAATGCGCCAGGCCTCGGAGAGCGCCTCATGGTCCACCCGCGTGCGGGAGATTTCCTCGAAGGCGAAGGCGTCGGCGAAGAAGGCGATTGACCGGTCTAGATCCCGGACGCCGAGGGTCACGAGCTTGATCTCGGAGAACATAAGCGCGCAATCCTTTCATATCGAGCGCTCCGATGGGACGATGGCGGCGAACCGCCCGACTTCGTCCCGGTCTGCTAGGATTCTCCAAGCACTCAAGCCTCGATCGTTCGTGCGCTGGATGCGCAGTTTCGGGCCGCCTCGGAACGGTCGGCCGTCCAGAGGCTCGGAGCTCCAAAACAAGGATTTTCGCCATTTCCATGCCTGATTTCGATGCTCAAGCCCTCGCACTGGGTCTGACGAACTATCTCATCCTGCTCTTTTCGCTCTCGTTCCACGAGTCGGCGCACGCCTGGATGGCTTTGAAGCTGGGCGACGACACCGCCGCGAGCCTCGGCCGTATTACCCTGAACCCCATTCCGCATATCGATCTGGTGGGGACGATTCTGATGCCGCTGATCCAGATCTTCACCGGTCTCGGCGTCCTGGGCTGGGCGAAGCCGACGCCCTACGACGCCGGCCGCTTCCGGCGCGACGTTTCCTTGCGCCGCGGGCACATCTCCGTGGCCATCATCGGTCCACTTTCCAACTTGGTGCTGGTGGCGTTCTTCACGGTGCTCCTCTTCATCACGATTCGGGTCGACATCGATCCCGGCATGCAGTCGGCTCTAAAAAGCGTATTCAGCGTCGGCATCCTGCTGAACATCAGCCTCTTTCTCTTTAATCTCCTGCCCGTTCCGCCGCTCGACGGTTCGCACGTGGTCTCGTGGTCACTGCCCCGTTCGATCGGCGAGAAGTTCGACCGGGTGGCGGAGAACTACGGAAACCTCATTCTCTGGGTCCTGTTCCTCTCGGGCCTGCTCCGTTTCATTATCGGACCGCCCTCCGCCCTGATGATCAACGTCATCAACGCTCTTCTTCAGTAACTTCCATGCCTACACCACAAAAGCCGCGCGTTCTCTCCGGCATGCGTCCGACCGGCGCCCTTCATCTCGGACATCTGACCGGTGCGCTCGACAACTGGACGCGTCTTCAGGACACGTACGAATGCTTTTACAGCGTGGTCGACTATCACGCGCTGACCACTGATTACGCCGATCCGGGCAACATCCGCGCGAACGTTCTCGAAGTGACGCTGGACTGGCTTGCCGCCGGCATCGATCCGAAGCGTTCGTGTCTGTTCATTCAGAGCCTTGTGCCAGAGCACGCCGAACTCCATCTGTTGCTCTCCATGACCACGCCCGTCGCCTGGCTGGAACGCGTTCCGACCTACAAGGACGTGCAGGCGAATCTGGAGAACCGCGACCTTGCGACCTACGGGTTCCTCGGCTATCCGCTGCTGCAGACCGCCGACATCATCATCTACAAGGCGAACGCGGTTCCGGTGGGCGAGGATCAGGCACCGCACATCGAGCTGTCGCGAGAGATCGTTCGGCGCTTCAACAACTTCTACGGTGAGGTCTTTCCAGAGCCGCAGACTCTCCTGACGCCCACGCCGCGCACGCCCGGCACCGACGGCCGGAAAATGTCGAAGAGCTACGGCAACGCCATCTATCTCAAGGACACTGAGCCGGAGATTCGTTCCAAGCTCAAGACCATGGTGACGGATCCGGCGCGTAAGCGCAGGACCGATCCTGGCGATCCGGCGAAGTGCCCCGTGTTCGATCTCCACAAAGCGTTCTCCACCCAAGAGACGCGCGACTGGGCTGCCGCGGGCTGCACGAGCGCATCCATCGGCTGCATCGAGTGCAAGTCGAAGCTGGCCGATCACGTGGTGGCGCGCGTCGAGCCAATGCGCCAAAAGCGTGAAGAATTCAGCAAGTCGCCCGACGCCGTGATGGACATCCTGCGCGAAGGCAGTGTGGCCGCGCGCAAAGTTGCGCAGGCGACGATGGACGAGGTCCATCAGGCCATGAAGATTTCGTACTGATGTCCGACCCTTCGACAACGGCCCCGCCGACGGACTCTCCGCTCAGGGCAGGCCCTTCTTCTGGCTCAGGGTCCGATGGCGCG
>JBDTQB010000169.1:0-9429 GCA_039932395.1 Vicinamibacteria bacterium
GGCCTTCATCTTCGCGTTGATGAGCCTCGCCACGGTGAAACTGCGATGACGGTGACACCCCGATGACAACGCCCAACTGGAACGGTGTCCGCGTCGCGGTGGTTGGCCTCGCTCGATCCGGCGTCTCGGCTTGCCACTTCCTGAGAAAGCGCGGCGCCATGGTCACGGGAACCGACCGTCGCACCGCGGATCAGCTCGACACGGTGGCTCGGGACCTGCAATCCGCCGGTGTCACGTTGTCTCTCGGCGCCTATCCGAATCTCAGTGAGTTCGAGGCGCTGGTGCTTTCTCCTGGCGTCGATCCAGCCCAGGAGCCGATCGCGCGCGCGCGCGAAAACGGCGTCCGCATCGTGGCCGAGCTCGAACTGGGAGCGAACGAAGCCAAAGGGCGCATCGTCTGCATCACGGGCACCAAGGGCAAGAGCACGACCACCATGAGCCTCCATGCGATGCTGCGTGAAGCCGGAGTGGACGCGCGCGCCGTGGGCAATATCGGCGAGCCCATCACCGCCCACGTCGATGGCTCCGACGACAAGACCGTCTTCGTGGTCGAAGCGTCGAGCTTCCAACTGGAGATGACCGAAGCGTTCCATCCGAACTACGCGGTCTTCCTGAATCTCTTTCCAGATCACCTCGACCGCCATCCGAGCTTTGAGTCGTACGCTTGTGCCAAAGCGCGGATCTTCGCGAATCAAGCGCCGCAGGACACCGCCATCATCAACGGAGATGAGCCGAAGGTCGTGGAGATTGCCCGCCAGACCCGCGCGAACGTCATCCCCTTCTATCCCCGAACCGCCCCCGAGGATGGCCGCACCGCCTCGTATTTCGACGGCCCCGGAGCCGTGATTCGGGCGGAAACAAAGACACTGCTCTTCAGCCGGGCGGACGTCATGATCCCAGGCGCGGCGGTTCAGACAAACCTTCTTGCCGCGGCTACCGCGGCGCACGAGATCGGCGCGCCTGCCGCCGCGATTCAAAACGCAGTCAGAAATTTTCGCGGAGTCGCTCACACATTTGAGCGTCTCGGGGAGATCCACGGAGTTGTTTTTTTCAACGATTCCAAAGCCACGACGCTCGAGTCCGTGGCGGTGGCACTCACGTCGTTCGACGCGCCCGTCCTCGCGATCATGGGAGGCCGCTTGAAAACCGGATCCTTCCGTACCTTGCGCGAAGCCGTGTCCGCCCGAACCCGGGCGATCTACGCGATAGGCGAGAGCCGAGGTCTGATCCGCGAGGCGCTTTCAGACATCTGCCCGGTTTATGAGTCGGACACGCTCGAGGAAGCCGTCCGCTCCGCTTACGCCGCGGCGAAGCCAGGCGAGACCGTCCTTCTTTCGCCCGGCTGTGCGTCCTTCGACATGTTCCGCGACTATGCGCATCGCGGAGACACCTTCCGTCGCGCGTTTCACGATCTTTCTCTGGAAGGAGCGGCCTGATGGCCAAGCGTCTCGCGACCGACCGGGTTCTGATGGGCACGGCCATTGCCCTGTTCGGCACGGGTCTCTTGATGTTGTGGAGCGCCTCGCAAGCACTCGCGGAGGGTGGACGCGTGAGCGGCGAAGCCGTGATGATGCGCCAGCTCTTCTTCGCGGTGCTGGGTGTTTCGGTGTTGATTCTCAGTCTTCGTTTTGACTATCGGATCCTTCGTTCGCGTTCCGTGTCGCTTGCGATCCTTGGCATCGCGGCCGTCCTTCTTCTCGGCGCGCTCGCCTCTCCATCCGTCAACGAAACCAACCGGTGGATCCGACTTTGGGGAACGTCGTTCCAGCCTTCTGAGTTCGCCAAGCTCGCGGTGGTGCTCTTCCTGGCGTCCGAACTGGAACGTCGAGCCGGACAGCTCGCGAGTCTTCGAAACCTGATCGCCCCGATCTGCGGCGTCGGCATTGTCGTCGTCCTCGTTTATCTCGAACCCGACTTCGGCTCGGCCATGCACATCGTGCTCGTGGCGAGTGCGCTTGGATTCCTTGCCGGGATTCCCGTGCGTTTCTTCGTGATGGGCGGCGCGGTGATCATTCCGGTGGCGGCGCTCGGCATCGCGTCCGCGTCGTATCGCCTGGAACGTATCTTCGCGTTCCTGGATCCCTGGGCGCAGCGTCAGGGTTCCGGCTATCAATTGATTCAGAGCGTCATCGCGGTGGGGAGCGGGGGGCCATTCGGCCGTGGCTTCATGAAGGGCGAGCAGAAATCTTCGTTCCTTCCCTATCCCTTTTCCGACTTCATCTTCGGCGTGGTTGGTGAAGAGCTTGGCTTTGTCGGCGCCGTGATCATCGTCGGGCTCTTTCTCGCGTTCCTGTGGCGCGGCCTGCGCACCGCTCAGCGCGCTCCCGATCTGTTCGGCCGTCTGCTGGCCGCCGGCCTGTCCATGACCATCGTGTCGCAGGCCTTCATCAATATGAGCGTGGTGCTCGGCCTCTCGCCCACCAAAGGAATTCCGCTTCCGTTCTTTTCCGCCGGCGGAACCTCGCTCGTTCTCTGCCTTCTGTCGGTGGGGCTCGTTCTGAATGTCTCGCAGCACACCGACTGATGCACGCATCCATGGATCCACTCATTCTCATCGCGGCCGGAGGGACGGGAGGTCACATCTTCCCAGGCCTCGCCGTGGCCGAAGAGCTTGAAGTGCTGGCCCCCAAGGCGCGCGTGGAATTCGTGGGTTCAACCGCGCCGCCTGGACTTGAACGAAAGATTGTTCCGAAAGCGGGTTTGCGCCTTCACCTGCTGCCGGTGTTTCCGATCAACACCCCATCGCTGCTGACGAAGATCCGCGGCGTGGTGGGCCTGCCGCTTGGCCTCCTTCGAGCGATGGCGCTCTTGTTGAAGACGAAGCCTCAGGTCGTCCTCGGAATCGGCGGCTATGCCTCCGGACCCTTGGTCCTGATGGCCAGCGTGCTCGGCATTCCCACCGTCCTTCTAGAGCCGAACGCGGTTCCCGGTTTCACGAATCGCACGCTGCGACATTTCGTCCGACATGCCGCGTGCGCCTTCGAAGGGACCGTCTCGCACTTCGGCAAGAAGGGCGTGCTGACCGGCAATCCCGTTCGATCGTCCTTCCACGCCTTGCCCGCGCGGGCACAGAGCGCGCCCTTCCAGCTGCTCTGTTTCGGAGGCTCTCAGGGCTCACGCATTCTTTCTGACGCGCTCATCAAGGCGCTCCCCGACCTTCCGGGCGAAGAGACGCTCGCGATCGTTCATCAAACGGGCCCGGCGCAGTGCGAGAAGGTTCAGAAGTCCTATCGCGATGCCCTTCGCGGTGGTCGCATCGTCCCGTTCATCGACGACATGTCGAAGGCGTTCGGGGATGCGGACTTGATTCTTTGTCGCGCGGGGGCGACGACCATTGCCGAATTGAAAGTCGCGGGCAAGGCTTCGATCCTGGTTCCTCTCGCTTCCGCGGCCGACGACCATCAGACCGCGAATGCGAAGGCCCTGGTGACCGAAGGTGCATCCGTGATGATCTCGGAAGCGAATCTTCAAACTCTCGGCGAGGTCATCTCCAATCTCGTCAAGGATCCGGCACGCCTCCGGGCAATGGAAGATCGCGCGCGTTCTCTCGGCCAGCCGGACGCAGCGGCGCGGGTCGCCGGTTTGGTCGCTCCCTGGTTGAAGGCTGCATGAAGGCGCTTCCCCTCACCGGGCCGTTCCACTTCATCGGCATCGGTGGCTCCGGCATGAGTCCGCTCGCCGAAATCCTACGGGCCCAGGGTGAAACCGTCTCCGGATCGGATGAGAAGTCATCGGAGACCACCACCCGGCTGGCCGCGATGGGCGTGCGGATCTTCAAAGGTCATCAGACGGGCCACATCGCGAAGGCACGATGCCTCGTTCTCTCGTCTGCGATCAAGGACACGAATCCCGAACTGGTCGAAGGACGCTCCAAAGGCCTGCGCCTGATTCATCGCGGCGATCTCCTGGACGCGGTCATGGCCCCGTTCAAGCATCGAATCGCCATCTCCGGGTCCCACGGAAAGACCACGACGACCGCCATGGTGGCGGGCATTCTGGAGGCCGCGGGTTTCGATCCGACCGCCCTGGTCGGTGGCAAGTTGAAGGGCCTTCAGTCGGGCGCCCGGATTGGATCGGGCGACGCTTTCGTGGCCGAGGCCGACGAATCTGATCGCTCCTTCATGAAACTTCATCCGACGGTGACGTTCGTGAGCAACGTCGATCGCGAACATCTCGACACCTATCGCGACATGGAGGACGTCGCGGCGACCTTCGAAGCTTTTTCGCTGAGCGTGCCGGCCTACGGAACCGCTGTGCTGTGCGCGGAAGACTCGATCGCCGCGGGCATCGCCGCACGCGGACGCGAACGCGCGTTGACCTATGGATTCAAGGACACCGCGGACGTCCATGGCAAGGTGACACTTCAGCCTGGGGGCGTTCCGAGAGTGGTCGGCACGGGGCCAAACGGCAACTTCGACTTCACGATGGCCATCACCGGCGAAATGAACGCGCTCAACGCGCTCGGCGCGATGGCGGTGGCGCAGAGCCTTGACATCACTCCCGGCCTTGCCGCGCGCTCGCTTTCTTCCTTCACGGGCGTGGCCCGTCGGCTCGAGTGGAAGGGCCAGAAGAACGGCGTGGATGTCTGGGATGACTACGGCCATCATCCGACCGAGATCGTGGCGACCCTCAAGGCGCTACGCGCGCGATGCGGAGATCGTCGCGTCGTGGCGCTCTTTCAGCCCCACCGCGTTTCTCGCACGCGCTCGTTGTGGAATGAATTCACCGAGGCCTTCGCGATGTGCGACGAGCTTTGGCTCGCGGACATTTACGCAGCGGGCGAACCTGCCGAGACCGGCATCACGGCCGAACGACTGGTCGACGCGATCACCGCGAAAGGACAGTCGGCGACGTTCGTCGGATCACTCGATGACGCGCGTGGCCGCGTGTTCCCCAGGCTGCGCGAGCATGATGTGTTCCTGACGCTTGGTGCTGGCAACGTGGTCGAAGTAGGCGAAGCGTTTCTCAAAGGACCTGGGAGTTCACGATGAGCGTCGCACGCGGCCTTCCCATCGGACCACCTCCCAAGGAGACCCCGCTTCAAAGCCTCCAGGCGGATGCTCCGTTCTTCCGCCCCGCGCGTCTCTCCAAGGCAAAACGCGACAAGCGCTCGGGCCTTCGGAGTTTGGTGATCGGAGTGCAGATCAGCGCCGCGCTCTGCGCTTCGGTCGTGGCTTTCTTCCTGTTCACCGAACGCTTCGCCATCCCGAATCGTTTCCGCATCGCGACCATCGAAGTAAAAGGAAACAAATTCCTCTCCGAAGGCGAAGTGCGAGAGATGCTCGGCCCAGCGATGGGTACCAATCTCATGACCGCCAATCTCGACAGCCTGCGCTCCAATCTCGCGGCGTCGCCCTGGGTGGGTGGTGCCGTGGTTCGGCGCAAGCTGCCCGACACTCTTCTGGTCGATGTGACAGAACGCTTTCCCATAGCTCTTGCCGAAGCGGATCAGCTCTACGTGATGGACGCCTCCGGCGAACTGATCGACCTTCTCGGGCCGCGCACCGCGGGCTTCGACCTTCCCATCATTCGCGGACTCGGCGGGGTGTCGGTCGAGATACGCCGCGATCGCGCGCGTCGCGCCGGAGTGCTGCTCGAAGACCTGGGCGACCTCGCAACCGAAGTCTCGGAGATCTCCGTCGATCGCTCCGGCGATCTGATGGTGGTTCTCCGGGGCGACGGGTCCGTGCTGAAGCTCGCCGAACCCCCTTATCGAAAGCGCGTGCTGTCGTTCCTCGCCCTGCGCCAGAAACTCCGGGAACGCTGCCCCGACGCCGAGTATTTCGATCTCCGCTTCAAGGACCGCATCTACGCGAAGCCCGCCTCGCGCGACGAAAAGTCTGACCTCACCGCCGAAACCTCAAGCTAAGTACCAGAGAATTAAGAAGGAACCGAAACCATGGCTCGGAAGAACGACCGGTACATCACAGGCCTCGACATCGGCACCCACAAAGTCTGCGCGATCATCGCGGAGGCAATGGACGATCGTCGCCTCAACGTGGTGGGTGCGGCCCACACCGAATCGAAGGGCGTGCGCAAAGGCGTGGTGATCAATCTCGATGCGACGGTGGAGTCGATCAAGAAGGTCATCGAACAGGCTGAGCTCATGGCGGGCGTCGAAGTGCAGCAGGCCTGCGTTTCGATCGCAGGCACCCACATCAAGAGCGTCAACTCCCGCGGGGTCATCGCGGTCTCGGCGCGCAATCGCGTGATCGAGAAGGAAGACATTCGCCGCGTGATCGACGCGGCGAAGGCCGTCTCCATTCCGCCGGACCGCCAGATCCTTCACGTGCTCGCGCAGGAGTACGTAGTCGACGATCAGGAGGGCATCGGCGATCCCTCCGGCATGAGCGGGGCGCGGCTTGAAGCCAACGTTCACGTCGTCACCGCATCTTCGACGTCGACGCAGAACACCATCTCGTGCCTCCATCGCGCGGGCCTTGAAGTCGAAAGCATGGTTCTCGCGCAGCTGGCTGCGGCGGAAGCGTGCGTCACCCAGGACGAGAAGGAACTCGGCGTCGCCGTGGTCGACATCGGCAGTGGCACCGTGGACATCGCGATTTTCGAGAAGGGTTCGCTGTGGCACACCGCCGTCCTTCCGATCGGCGGAGAACATTTCACGAACGACGTCGCGGTCGCGCTGCGCACCGGCGTCACGGAAGCCGAGCGCGTGAAGAAGAAGCATGGTTGCGCGCTCGTCTCGCTCGTGCCGGAAGAAGACATGATCGAAGTTCAGAGCGTCGGGACGAAGAAGGCGCGCATCATGGGCCGTCAGCTGCTGGCCGAGGTTCTTCAAGCGCGGACCGAAGAAGTCTGTCAACTGGTTCTTGCCGAGATCCGTAAGTCTGGCTTCGATCAGTCGCTCAATGGCGGCATCGTCCTCACGGGTGGCGGCGCGATGCTCGAAGGCATGGTGGAGATCGGCGAACAGATCTTCGATCTGCCGGTGCGGCTCGGCACGCCTTCCGGCATTACCGGTCTGGTCGATGTGGTGTCTTCGCCCGCGCACGCGACCGCCGTGGGCTTGGTGCTGCGCAGCCACCGCGCTCGTCTAGGCGAGGGCCGCTTGCTTCAGGAGATGCGCGCGACCGGCACCTTCGGGAAACTGACCGGCCGCATCAAGGACATGTTCTCGGGCCTGTTTTGAGAACTGTTTTTGCCCGTCGTGAGGAGGCTCACCAGCGGAACCAGATGGAACTGCGAGAGTCGGGTGAGTTCGAGAAGTGCGGCCAGCCGGTCATCGCCAACCACAACAAACAGATTTGTTTGCGGTGTGGATTCATGACGGGATGCGTCGAAGGAATTTAGGCTTAAACTTGAGAATCGGCTCTTCGACCGCAACATAGTGTGGTGCGGCGGCGAAGGAGACCCTGGGAGGCTTGATGAGCGCAAACGAAAAAATCTCGCGCATCGTTCTCGCCGAAGATGAGGCAAGAGGCGCCTCGATCAAGGTGGTGGGCGTCGGTGGCGGCGGCGGAAACGCGATCACCAGGATGATGGAAGCGGGACTTCACGGCGTGGAGTTCATCGCGGTGAATACCGACCTTCAGGCTCTCAAGTCGAACCGCGCGCCGGTGAAGATCCAGATCGGCGGCAAACTGACCAAGGGCCTGGGTGCTGGAGCGAACCCCGACGTGGGCCGTCAGGCCGCAGTCGAAGATACCGAAAAGCTTGTCGATGCCCTGGAAGGCGCCGATATGGTTTTCATTGCGGCGGGTCTAGGTGGCGGCACCGGGACGGGTGCGGCTCCGGTGGTCGCTTCGATCACGGCCCAGCTCGGCGGTGGCGAGAACAGCAATCTCCTCACCGTTGCCGTCGTGACCCTGCCCTTCAAACTTGAAGGCAAGCGCCGCATGGATCAAGCACTCGACGGCCTTGCGAAACTTCGTGAGACGGTCGACTCCGTCATCGTGATTCCGAATGATCGTCTTCGTGAAACCGTGGCGCGTCAAACGCCCGTGTCCGAAGCGTTCCGCATGGCCGACGACGTCGTCCGACAGGCGGTTCAGGGTATCTCCGACATCATCACCATTCCCGGCCTCGTGAATCTCGACTTCGCGGACGTGCGCGCGGTCATGAAGAATATGGGCGCTGCGGTCATGGGCACCGGCATCGCCGAAGGCGACAAGCGCGCGATCGAAGCCGCGCGGCGCGCTATCGAGAATCCGCTTCTCGACGACAGCTCCATCGAAGGCGCTCGCGGCGTCATCGTCAACATCACCGGCGGTCCGGATCTTTCGCTCGACGAAGCGTCCGAAGCGACTGAGCTCATCACGCGCGCGGCCGACCCGGATGCGAACGTGATCTACGGCATCGTGATCGACGATCAGATGCGCGACAAGGTGAAGGTCACGGTCATCGCCACCGGCTTCCGTCGTCCGGCCTTGGGCGCGACGCCGACCGATCTTGCGAACTATCGCTTCGGTGAAGCGGTGGCTCCGGCCTCCCAGGCGCCAACCGCCCAACCTCAGCCTTCCGCCCCGGCCGTTCCAGCACAGGCTCAGCAGACCGGAACGACGGGACCGGTCGCTAATCCGTCTTCGTTCTATCGGAAGACGCCTCCGCATCCGATGGCGCCGCAGACCAGCGGCCCGGACACATCGAACCTCGATGTGCCAACGTTCCTGCGCAAGCAGGGCAACGGGTAGAGGCGCGCGGAGCCTTGCGGCTGAAGGCTCCAAGAGCCCTCAGCCGGTAAGATAGGAAGCTTGGCCCAAGACAGCTTCCGACTTTCACGTCTCCAGTCCGAGATCAATCTGCGTCCGGAGAAGACGCATGCGTCTTTGCGCATCGCGCTCGCGTATCCAAATCTCTACTACGTGGCGATGTCGAACCTGGGCTTTCAGGGCGTCCACGCCCACTTCAACACCTTCCCCGACATCGTCTGCGAGCGTGCTTTCCTTCCTGAGGAGGAAGAGCGCGCGGGTGTGCGCACTCTTGCAAGCTTCGAGACCGCGACTCCCTTGCGGGATTTCGACGTGGTGGCTTTCTCGGTCGCCTTCGAGAACGATTATCTCCACGTCGTGCAGATGCTCAAGATGGCGGGTATTCCGCTTCGCGCCAAGGACCGCGGGCGGCGTGACCCCCTCATCCTCATCGGCGGTTCCGCAACGTTCCTGAATCCCGAACCTCTCGCTCCTTTCGCGGATGTCGTCGCGATCGGCGAAGGCGAAGTCCTGGTGCCGAGGATCGTCGAAGCCTGGATGGGCAACAAGAACGCCCGCCTGGGACTCGATCTGCTGAAGGAAAAGGACGGTTTCTACGTTCCTTCCCGCTATCAGATCCACAACAATCCGGACGGTACCATCGCGAAGGTCGACGGGCCCGGGCGCGTGATGCGTCAGCGCGCGTACCCGGGTGCGATGGATCTTCCGCAGACCACCATCCTCACCCCGCACACCGAGATGTCGAACAAGTTCATGATCGAGA
>JBDTQB010000170.1:0-9356 GCA_039932395.1 Vicinamibacteria bacterium
GCTCGCGACCTCGCTTCCGGACCCGACGCGCGTCGCGAGCGCCTACCTGTCCATCTCCACTCGGCTTCCCGTTGCGTTTGAGGGCGTGAGCGTCGAAGCCGCCGCTTCCGCCTCCAGGCTGGTTCACGAGTTGATGGCGATGCGGGAACCCGGTGCCGATGCGACACCGTTGCTCCTTCTGCAGGCCAGGGCCGCGGCGGGGGATCGTGCGGCTCAAGCTCTGGTCGAGAGATTTGAGTGCGATATCCCAAGAGCCGTGTCGCGGGAGCAACGCGGACAGCCCCCTCCCCTGGAAACCCCGAAGACACTGATCGGGATCACTCCTCTGCTGGCGTTCACTCGGGCCACCTGCGACCGTCAGAGCGAGGTGGTTGAAAGAGCGAATACGCTGGAACGGCTCGCCCAGGAAGAACCACGGTTCCACGAGGCCCGATACTTTCTCGGCCGCTTCTACCTTGGCCAGAAGAAGCTCGTGTCCGCGGAGCGCGAGTTCCTCGCCTCCGCGAATGGCTTTCCTCAGATGACCGCGGCGTGGGCGATGCTCGGGTCAACGCGCATGATGATCGAGGACTACGATGCAGCGTCCGCGGACCTCGCGCGGGCCTTGAGCCTGGAGCCCGACCAGCGCTCGGTTCTACTCACCCAGGCGAAGGCTCTCAACTTCCTGGGTCGCTATGAGGAAGCAGCGGTGCCGGCGGCGAAGCTGATCGAGATGGGCGTCTGGTTTCTCGCTGATGCGAATTACTGGCTGGCCTTCTCGGAACTTCAACTAGGGCGCCTTCAGGACGCCGACATCCACGTTCGCGAGGCGAAGCGCATGAATTCAAATGATGGCGGGACCGCGCGTTTGTCGGGGCTCGTGGCATTTCGTCTCGATCAGCTGGATCGCGCTCGCACCGAGTTTGAACTTGCGGTGTCGAGGAACGATCTTGACTGTGAAGCGCGGATTCAATTGGGTGCGGTTCACGGTCGTCAGGAACACTACGAGGGGTCTGTTGCAGCGTTTGTTCAGGCGCGTCAGTGTTACGCCCGCACCCTGGAATCGATTGACCGACGGCGCGCCGAGATTGAAACATCGTCTTTGACGGACACCAGGAAGCAGACGGCGCTCGGACGACTCGCTCAGCAGGTCGACCACTCCCGTCGCTCGGAAGCGGTGGCGTCTCTCGGCGCCGCCGAAGGCGAGGCTCAACGGGGAGCTTTCGATGCGGCCCTGGCACATCTCGCGGACGCCGAAGCCCGGTCCGATCTCTCTTCGCGCGTAGCGGAACTGCGGGCGCGTATTGCTTTGATGCGCGCGCGGCGGGTTCGGAGTTAGGCGATCCTCGATCCGTCGGTGACCAACTCCATGATCTTGAGTGCGGTCGTTGATTCGAGCAGATCCGGACCCGCATGAAGCGCGTAGGCCGGGCGATCGGCGAGCGCTCTCGCCACCTCAAGACACGGCCGAGCGGCCGGATCGGCCACAAGAAACGGGCAGAACGTGAGCAGCCGCTGGAAGGCATCCATCGGACGAAGGCGCTCGACCTTTGATGAGCCCGCGACAAGTTGAGGGAAGACGATCGCGCCCACCGCAGCGTGGGCGCGATGCTGTTCCGGGAAGAGCTCGGCCGGCTGAAACATCCACTTGCCCGCCGACCGGATGAGGCGGCCTTGGGACACCCCTGCGGGAAGCCGCGCGCGGGCGTCCTCGGTGAGATAAAGCGGAGTCCGGAGTCCGCCCGCGTGAAGCGACCCCTTCGACATCCACGCGAGCACGTAGTCATCCGAAAGAAAGCTCCACCCCTGGCCGGCGAGCGTCACGGTGAGCGAACTCTTCCCGACGCCCTTGGCGCCGATGAAGAGAACGGCGGGCTCCGTGCGGTTCCGGCTCACCGCCGCCGAGTGGAGATCCAGTCGGCCTTCCCGGCGCAGGATCAAGTGAAGAACCGTTCCGAGCGCACCGTCCGTATCCTTCTTCACCAGCCCTGACTTGAGTCCAATCGACGCGCGACGAGTTTGATCGTCCGAGAACCGCGCAACGAAGCCATCGAAGTCGTACCGAAGGGGGCCGGCGTTGCCCGCGTCCAGGCTATGGGAGGAGGAGAGTGGCCTGACCGTGACGAACCATTCGGGCACGGTGTGATCTTGAGGGTGAGTCGGAATCTGATGAAACAACGTCCCGCGATGGGGAACCAGATCTACGAAGTCGAAGTGGATGCGACAGCCGCCAACGTCGACCGTTTTTCGAATCGACCGGGCCTAGGCGGAATAGCCGGAGTAGCAGGCGTCCGGCGAAATCGAGTCGGAGCAGTCAAGCCCGGCATCGTCGGGAGATGGGTTGGCGTTGAGGTCGTCGCCGTCGTCTATCGCCTGTCCACTGCTGCCGCCACCCAGAATGATTTGCCCCAAAAGCCCGCCGAAGACACGCGTGGCTTCGAGCGCGTCGATCGGCTCAGAAACGACTGGGTCAATGAAAGGCTTGAGGCGGGAAGTTGCCATGAATGTGAGGGCAAGACTAGCACGAGGATCGCCCATTCCCGCGAGACATGCAGGTCTCACGCATCGCCATCCGTGGGCGTCCTGGGTGTACCTGACTATCGTATGCTTCGGAACGCAGAAATCCTTTCTCTGCCTGCCCTTGGAGGCCCCATGCGACTCTCCCGTTCGTTCTCTCAAATTGCTGCTGCTTGTGCGATCTTCCTCGCCTTCGACGCTTCGGCTATGGGTGCTTCCGGCTCGACCATCGCACCGCCGCCGACCGACAGCGGAACGATTTTGTCCGTCAACGATGCGAGCCGGGTCGATCGTAAAGGCGAATCCACCGTCGCAACTTTCACAGTTTCGCTGTCCGCACCAGCACCCGCTCAAGGCGTCAGCTTTGACATCGCGACCATCGATGGCACCGCTACGGCCGGCTCTGACTACGTCCAGAAGGCCCTGACCGGCCAGACCATCACCGCCGGAAAGACCACGTATTCCTTCGATGTCGAAATCCTCGGTGGCAGCGCGATCGAACCGGCCGAGACCTTCTTCGTGAATGTCACCAATGTCGTGGGCGCGGGCGTGTCGGTCGGTGCCGGTCGCGGTCTCGGCAGCATCAGCGCCGTCAACTCGGCACCCGCCCCCGTTCAGGATATCCAGAATCTGAGCGGCCCGCTGCCTCGTGTTGGATCACGTCAGGGCGTCACGGGTATTGTGGCTGCGGTCGCCTCAAGCGGACTTGAGGCGAAGTCGCCCCTTCCCGGGATGGCCCCGAACAATGTCACGGTCGAGCGAGCCGTTTCCCCGATCAGTCCGTCAAGCGCTTCCGGCCCGCGCCCTTCCTTCACGGGCCCTTCAATGGTCCCTTTCGCGACGCCCAGGAACGCATCCGGACCGACACCTCCCACAGTGTCCTTCGATGGGTTCGGAGCGTCTCCCTACTCCAACTCTGTAGATCTCTACGGTACCGTGTCCGATGAGGGCAGCGACCCGCCCGTGTCCGAGCGCGGCTTCGTCATCTCTCCGACGGACAGTGATCCTGCGCTTGGTCAGGGCGACGCGCTCACCGTCACTGCAGGGCTCGGCGTTCCCGAGATGTACGGGTACGGATCGGGCCTGATCGCTGAGACGTTGTACTACGTCCGGGGCTACGCGACGACAACCGCGGGAACGGGATATTCATCCTCTGCATCGTTCACGACCACGAGCTGCACGATCTCCATCTATGCGGGTGACGGCCTGCCGCTCGGCCGTGTGGGCTCGGAGTACAGCGCTCAGCTCTCCACGAAAGGCGGGTCGGAGGAGCCGATCACCTTTACCTTCTCCGGGCTACCCACGGGACTCAACGGATCGGACAGCGCAGAAATTTCGGGCACGCCGACGGAAGGAGGAATCTTTGACGTCAGGGTCATCGCGACCGACAAGGGCGGCTGCAAGGGAGACCAGACCTTTACGCTAAAGGTGGCGAAACCGGTAGCCAAGGGAGACGTCGTCATCAGCGAGTTCCGACTCCGTGGTCCTAACGGCTCGACTGATGAATTCATCGAGCTTGGAAATCGCACCAACGGCCCGGTCATCGTTGCGTCCGAAGATGAGTCTGGCGGATGGTCGATCGCGCAATCGGATGGCACGCCGGTCGCGTTCATTTACGACGGAACGGTGATTCCCAAAGGCGGGCATTGGCTCGCCGCCCCCTATTGTGAGACCTGCGGCGTGGTCGCCGATGCCGACCTGGATGTAGACGATATTCCCGATGACGTAGGTCTTGCGCTCTTCACGACCGCCAACGCGAAAGCGTACGCGCTGGAAAATCGGCTTGACGCCGTGGGAAGCGCCGCGGAAGAGAACGACCTCTACTCCGACGGAATCCGGCTGCCCATTCTCGGAAACGCGGAAATCAAAGCTGACGTCGCATGGGTACGCCGCACCGGGGCCAACGACGGAATTCTGGTCGACAACAACAATAACAAGGACTTCATCTTCGTCGCGACCGACGCGGGCGTCTATGGTCCGGATGGCGAGGTTCGGGCCGTTCTGGGCGCTTCCGCCCCGGAAGGCAGCCAGTATCCCGTCGAAGTCCTTCAGGCCGACTTGCCGGCAGCGCTGCTCGACCCCAGCCAGGGCCCGCAGCAAAGGCCTAATCGTGAGATTCTCGGAGGTTCCATCGAGTATCGCCGAACCTTTACCAACCCAAAAGGAGGCGGGAAGACCATTACGGACATGGGCTTCAAAGTGATCGACCTGACCACCACCGGCTCCCGCCCGACCTTGGCGGCTCGTCAAGCGGAACTGCGCGTGGGCCAGTCAACGACCCGCCAGTTTAGTTTCGATGGCGGAGAAACGAGCGTGTACGCCGAGCAGACGTATCTGGCCTACGACTACCTCTATCCCTACGGGGACTATGGCCGGGAGGGCGGAGTCAACTCGATCCTTTACCTGGACCTGTCTGGGGGCCGAGGAGGCCTGCGCGAGGTGTCAACCGCCAAGGGTTGCTGCTCGATCGGCGGAATCGCTTCCGGCGACTCCATCTCGGTGAATCTCCGCGCCCGCATTGCCTCGCCCGGGTATTACCTATTTGCGGTTCTTCCTCTGTTGGCTACCCAAGTGGAGGGGAAGGGTCCTCCACAAGTGCAGCGGTCGCCTGGCGCTCGCTTCATTCGGGACCGGCGTCCCGTCCGACGTGCTCCGGCGTCCGCGGGGAAGTAGTCGAGGCAAGTTCATGGACAAAACGAGTTGCTTCGAGGTTTCGCCCGATGTCGTGGCGACCGACTTCGAAGGGAAAGAGGCGGTGGTCCTGAATCTGGCCACCAAGAAGTACTACACCCTCAACGAGACCGCGACCGCCATCTGGTCCGGTCTCGAAGAGAAGCGGCCGGTGGACGGGTTGGTCGAACTGCTCACGTCTCAGTTCGAAGTGACGCCCGAGCGTGCGCGGGTGAGCGTGATCGATACTCTGGAGCGGTTGAAGGGCCAGAAGCTGATTCAGGTATGCCCGTAGCCCGGGTAGACGCCAGGCCCGTTCCGTCGATGGCTGCGGGTCTGCAGCACCTTTCTTTCCCGGCGCTGGATTCGTTCCTGGGGTCGTCCGCCGTCGAGTTTTTCTCCCGCGAGTGGCAGACGGAAATTTGTTTGTTTCCCGAGAAGCCACGCGCCACCCGCCTGTCCACGGCGGATTTCGATTTCAGGGCGGTGGTTGCGAAAGCACAGGCCGCCGACAAACTGGAACTGCTCGGCGGAAAAGACAGCCCCGGTCCCAAGCCCGGCGATCCGGCGTGGCCCGGAACTCCGAACGCCGTCTCAGCCCGGGTGACTCGAGCCGATGATTTCGCGAGGCCTCTCAGCGGCCTTTGCAAGCTCTTTACCGAAGAAACGTCTCATCGCGTCCACGCGAACCTCTACGTCTCGCCGCCGCAGTCTCGGGGGCTGGACCGTCATCAGGACGGTCACGATGTTCTGATCCTTCAAGTCGAAGGCAGCAAGAGATGGCGGATCTGGAGAAACGACGGGCCGCCGCCCCTCGACCCCCTTCCAGCCCTCACCTTTGAGGGCGCGAAGAGGTTCCGGCGCGACTACCGTGGAACACCTGTTGGTGGCCGAGGCATGTCCGAAGCCGAAGTCTCTGGGAAGGACGTATGGAATTTCGAGCTTCACGCGGGTGACTTGATCTACGTTCCTCGCGGCTGGGCTCACGAAGTATGGACCGAAGACACTCACTCGGCCCACCTGACCTTTGGGTTCCAACTGGTGTCCTGGGTTGACGTGCTGATGGCGATGGTGGCCCAGGGTTCTCGCAGCCAGACAGGTCTGCGCGAGGCCCTGCCCGTCGGCTTTGCCCGCGTCGCTCCCGATGACGCTCTGGTGAATGAGCGCGCTGCATCTCTGCTCGCTCAGCTTCAGAGCCTCAGGGGATCGGAAGCGCTGGAGGAAGTCATCGGCCGCTGGATGCATCGTGACATGGAGGCGCCGCCCAAGGATGAGCCCCCCCCGGACACGCCGGCGATTCCGAGCGAGCGGCTGAGACGGACTGGGCCCGCTGCCTTCGTCTCACGTGCCGACAGCGTGGGCCTGTTCCGTCCGTCCTCGCGCGCGTCCGAAGTCTGGCTGCCGAAAATCTTCGCGCCGGCCCTTCGCTTCGTGGCCACGGTCGAGCCCGGCGAGTTCGAGATCCGAGACTTGCCGGGCGTTTCACCCTCTTCGCGCCGGCGCCTTTGCGCGCTTCTGATGGAGCAGGGCTATTTGGAGCCGGTTGTTTCGAGCGGCGAGGAGAGTCGGGCATGACGTCCATCCGTCGACGAACGGCAGCAGTCGGAACCATTTTGGGAGCCGTCGCATCCCTCGGATTCGCCCAGGTCAAGCCTGCGCCCGTGCTCCAGTCTGCGGCGACGCCCGCATCTCCCGCGGCCGCCGCGTTGGTCTCGGCGGTTGCACCCACCTTCATCCTCAAGGTGACGCCGCAGCACGTGGCGTCGTTGACCGCCAAGGACACCAAGGCCTCGGAGATTGGGAAGGGGCTGACTCAAGAACTCAAGGTTCCCGTAAAGATGTCGGCTCTGGTTGCGAACCAGAACATCAATTTGAAGATGTCGCAGGTGCCGGTGGAGCGTGTGCTTCTCTCCTTGGCACCACAGGTCTATATCGACTACCAACTCGCCTGGGACACCCCGGAAACCTGGGTGGGGGTCGAACTCACCGGGTTCAACGAGCGCGAGCCTCGCACCCCTGTCGAGCCCAGAGCCTTCATCGTTCTGGCGGGCAGTACCGAAGATGAAAACGTGACCGCCGAGACGATCGCGAATGACCAGGCCACGCGGGATGAAGAAAAGCTCTCGAAGGAGCCGCCCAAGGAGGTTCCCGTTCTCGACGTCGCGGTGAAGAACGGACTCGTCTCGATCCGCGCCCGCAAGCAGATGGCCGCCGCGGTTCTTCTGGAAGTGGCGTCGAAAGCGGGCATGGGATTCGAAACCCGCGGGGATCTGGATCAGTCCATCATCGACGTCGACGTACGTTCGATGCCCATCGAGCAGCTGCCCGCTGCTCTTGCCCGGTCCGGATTCGCCCTGCTCATGCGCCGCAATCTTGCTACCGGGGGCACTCGCGGAGTTGCCGTGCTCCTTGGCAGCGAAGCGTCCAAGGTGAAAAAAACGCCGGTGCCTGCCCCGAAGTAACGACCGCTCGCCGCTATTTTCTCTCCCAGTAGAAGCGAATGAGGTCAGTGCTCTCGGGGGCCGGCTGGCCGAGCTGCCGCAACAGCGTCGTGATCTGACCGCGATGGTAGCTTGCGTGGTTGACTAGGTGTTGGACCATCTGCCACAGCGGGGTCACACGGTCGTCTCCGTTCAGCGTCTTGTAGGAGATGGCCAGATCCACCCCCGTTTCGCCCGCCGATTCGAGGAAAGTCCGCACGTTCTTTTCAGTTTCAAGCCAATGGGCACGGACCGACGGCACGTCGGGGAAGGTACTGCTTGGAAGCTGCGTTTTCGGCGAGATGCCGACCCAACGTTGATGCCACGCCCATTCCGCTGAACACACATGGACGAGCGTGTCCTGAAGGGTGGTGAAGCTCGATCCGAGTTCTTTCCTGAAGAGCTCGGGGGGCACACGCTCCACGGCGGTGAGCATTCGATCGCGCGCCCAGTAGTGATATTCGAGAAGTGTGCGAAGGTCCTGGATGTTCACGTGCGTTCGAAGCTCCTTGAAGTTCCATTAGTCTAGCCCCGTCGTTTTCGCGCCCGATGGATGCGTGACGAAGGGAGAAGCGTGCCGGCAAAGAAAAAGGCGGATGATCGACCGCTCGTCGGGACCGCGCTGATCAAGGAGGTGTGCCGCCGTATCCGCGTCGCTCGCGGCTATTGGGATGCGCACAACAACCGGGCCTGCCGTGGAGAACGCGAGAAGGCGCTCGCGCTCTACGAGACCCTCAGCCAAGTCGAACGGGAAAAGGTGCCCCAGGAACTTCGGGTCTGGCTCCGCTACCGAAGCGAGAAGTACTTCGGCGAACAGCGCACGGCGCCGGGCACGCGCTGATCCCTAGGACCTGCGCCTGAGCGAATCCTGGGCCTCTTTTCGCTCGAGTGCCGAGGCGATGTGATGCGACACGAAGGTGAGAATCTCCTGGTCGCGTTCCGTGTAGACGACACCCTCGGAATAGCTCTGCACCACCATGACGCCGAGAAGGCGTGATGCGCCCTTCAACGGAACGCCCAGCCACGACACCGACGGCGTGCCCTGCGCTTCGGCTTCGCCCGTAGTGAAGAGAGCGTCCCTCTGCTCGCGCGTCCCCCGGAAGGGGCGGCCGGTGCGCAGGACGTACTCGGTCAAGCCACGCCCCAGCGGCTTTGTTGCGAATTCGGTCACCGGATCGCGCTCGTCCACCACGTAGCAAAAGGTCAGAGTGTCGCGCCCATCGAAGAGAGCCACGAAGAAGTTCTTCGCGTAGAGCAGACCGTCCACGATCTCGTGCAGTGAACGGTAGAACGCGTCCATTGACTCGCCCCGATTCGCGATCTCCGCGATGCGGTAGTAGGCCGCCTGGAGTTGCTCGCTTCGTTTCCGCTCGGCGATCTCGACCTGAAGCGCCTGCGTTCGCTCCTCGACTCGGCGCTCAAGCTCGGCATACGCGCTGTGCCTGCGGAGTGCCACGAGGATGTGCTGGGCCACGTAGCCGAGCAACGCCGCGTCTTCTTCGGAATAGCGAATATTGGGCAGATAGCTCTGGACCACGATGGCACCATGGACTTTCCCGTCGCCCGTGACGGGAACGCCGAGCCAGTCTTCGGAGTCCGTTCCATGGGTGGGATCGCGACGGACGTTGAGCGCCTCGCGTACTTTCGCGGAAGGTCCGCGCATCGTCTTGCCGTGGCGGATGAGGGCGAGGGTCAGGCTGTTCTGGATCG
>JBDTQB010000171.1:0-9312 GCA_039932395.1 Vicinamibacteria bacterium
GATCCGCCTCTGACCACCACCCAGATCGCGAGCCTTCTGACCGGCGGATCCGAGACGGACATTCAAAACGCCGGTTCGTCGTCGACCGAACTGGACGTGATTGGGCGAGGTGGCGTGAGTGCTCTGGCTTCCACCTGGCTTGACGAAAACATCACGGGACGCGTGGCTCAAGGATTTGGTCTGTCCCGTCTCTCGATCGATCCCGGTCTTTTTGGCCGGACCGACACGCGACTCACGGTCGGCAAGCGTGTGACCTCAGCTCTTGAAGTCGTGTACTCGCGCGGGCTGTCTGGAGGCTCTGAAAGTCAGCTCGCCACCGCCGAGTACTCGTTGACCAATCGCTTCTCTCTCGTCCTGAGCTGGGACCAAACCTTGGGCTTCGGCGCCGACGTGCGCGCTCGGTTCACGCTCGACAAGTGACCCCCTTTCCCCTCCTCCGTGCCCTCGCTGTTGCGGGCGTTCTTTTTCTGAATGCTCCGGATGCGCTTGCCCAGCCACCCATCGTCTCTTCTTTGGAAGTGCAGGGAGCGAGCGATCCTTCGCTTGTGCGCTACCTCAGCGTGAAAACCGGGGTCGTCTTCGATTCAGAAACCGTGCGAAGCAGCGTGCTTCTCCTCGGCGCGATGGATGTGTTCGATGACGTGGCAGTCGAGCAGGAAAGCCACTCGGACGGGACCATCGGCCTGGTCTTTCGAGTGAGCGAAACACCCCGCTTGAACGACCTGATTTTTGTGACCCGGGAGGCCGCCGGGCCGGAGACGCCGCTTGATTCGGGGCTCGCGAAGTCATTGCGCAAGGCTTCGGGGTTCCGCTTTTCTGAACCCTTCCGCGACAAGGCCATCATGGAAGCGACCAGGCGGATGACCGACTGGCTCCGTGCGAATGCCTATCCGCGCGCGTCCATTGAAACGGAGACCCTTGCGCCGGCCGAGCCGCCGAAACAGCCCGGCTTCATGGACATCAAGGTTCGCGTGCTGGAAGCGAAGCAGGAGACGCTCGTCTCGTCACGGATCGACGGCTGGCCGCAATCGCTGCCCGCACCGGTCTCGCTCACAAAACCGGACGAACCGCTGACCACCGACACGCTCGAGAAATGGAAGCAGGCACTCCTCGACGTGCTGCACAAAAACGCCTACTACCGCGCGCAGATCAAGACGGAAAGTGTCATGGGTGACCTGGTCTTCTTCGTGACCCCGGGTCTTCCCTACGATTTGAAACTGAGCGCTCTCGACGTCAAGGAGCAGGAGACCGCGAAGCGCCGTTTCAAGCGTGAAGGTTTGTCACAGGATGCGATCGACGAAAGCACCTCCGCCATCGAATCCGACTACGTGGCGCGCGGCCATCGTGATGTCGAAGTGGACTTCCAGGAGAACCGGACCGGCGAACGAGCCACCGCCGAATTCGTGGTCCGTCCAGGCGCCGCCTGGGTGCTTGCGAGTGTTGAGTACGAGGTCAATGGCACGCCTTCGGTGGAAGCGGGCGCTGGTCTGAAAATCGGCGGACCGTGGATTGATCGCGATGTGGAAGCCGAGAAGTCGCGCATCAAGACCGATCTGGTCGACAAGGGGCACGAAAGCGCCCGTGTCGTGGTGGAAGAGTCGGGCGAGCCGGGTGCCGCGAAGGCCACGTTCAAGATCGTGCCCGGCGCCCTGTCGATTGTGGGCAGCGTGGCGATCGAAGGATCGCCTGCGCCGGAGAATCGAAGCAAGGATGCGCCCGCCATTGAACTCGCCACCAGAGAGACCCGGCCGTTTCACAACATCGACGTAGGCCGCGACCGAAAGGCGCTGCTGGCGTCGCTGCGGGACGATGGATATGTCGAGGCGGGGGTTGAAGCCACGGCCGACTTCTCGGACGACCGCTCCACGGTGGCGGTCGTCTTTCACGTGACGCCAGGCCCGCGTGTCCGGGTCGGCCACATCGTCGTGGTCGGGCTCGAGGATACGAAAGAGAAGGTGGTGCGGCGCGAGAGCCGCCTCAACGAAGGTGATTTCCTTTCCTATCAGAAGCTCCTCGATACGCAGGCAGGCTTGTCGGCGACCGGGCTCTTCTCGAGCGTGGATGTGCGGGAGGCTTCGGGCGAGGGTGACGAGCGCAATCTCATCATCGCGGTGACGGAAGGCCCGCGCACCACCCTCGTGCCCGGCCTCGGTTTTCAGGAGACCGACAAGCTGCGCGCGAGCCTCGAAGTCACCAAGCTGAATATCTCGGGCCTCGGCCGTACCGCGTCCTTGTTCCTCCGAGGGTCGGTTCCAAGTCAGCGAGCGCTTCTGTCTTTCACCGAGCCCTACACGTTTGGCCGCCGGCAGGCGATCACGGTTCAAGCGTTCTTTGAGGAGGATCGGATGAGCCGCGCGTTTGATTTCCGGCGTCGTGGTTTTCAGACCCAGACCGTGTTTCCCCTGAGTTCCGGCAGTGTGCTTGCAAAGTACATCTTCCAGAAGACCACAACAAAGAACGGCTTACAGACCTGTGCCGAAGTCAACCGTGATCTGTGCGACGGCAAGATCTCCGGCCCTTCGCTCGGTTTCATCCGCGACAAGCGAAGCGACGCGATTGATCCTCGTCGCGGCACCCTGCTGACCGCTCAAACCCAGCTTTCGCTGACCGGCCTGGGCGGAGACTCCTTCGTCAAAGGCTCGGCCTTTGCGGCGCGCTATGAGGAGATCCGGGCGGGGGTGGTGCTTGCGGGGTCGGCTCGCTTCGGCCTGGCTCGTGCCTTTGGCCGATCGGTCGATGTGCCTCTGCCGGAGAGATTCTTCGCGGGCGGAGCATCTCTGTTGCGCGGTTTCCGCAACGACGAAGTGGGGCCGGGCCGCTTCACGGTCGATGATGTCTTTACTCCAGCGGGCGGAAACGCGCTCGTGGCCGCTCAGTTCGAGGTTCGTTTTGATGTCGCGCGCGCCTGGGGCATACAGATCTTCGCGGAGACCGGCAATGTCTTTGCCCACGTTGCCGACGTTCGCTTTGGCCAGCTGCGTGAAGTTGCGGGATTTGGTCTGAGCTACCGAAGTCCGTTCGGTCCGCTTCGGGTCGACTGGGGCTTCAAGTTGGACAAGCGTCCAGAAGAAAAGCGCGGAAATCAGATTCATCTGGGAGTGGGCTATGCCTTCTAGGCGGATCGCATCGGCGGTGGGTGGGATCTTGCTCGCAGGGCTCACCCTCGGGTCCGTCGCGTTCATCGAAGCGGCGAACGTCGTGGAGCGAACCATGGCATTCATCAACAAGAAGCCGGTGCTGTTGTCCGAAGTCCAGCTCACCCAGATCCTGCTGCAGATCAACCCTGAGGCGGCCCTGGAAAAGACCATCGATGAAGACCTGATGTTCGAGGAGTCATCGCGCCTTCTCAGCACGGTCCAAGATGAAAAGGAGTTGGAGGCCGCGACCACCGTCTTGCGAGCGAAGGCGGGCCCTGGCTTCTCCGATGCGGCGATCAAGCGCAAGGCGCAAATGCAGCTCTCCATCGCGCGTTATATCGAAATCCGGATGCGGCCCCAGGCGCGGGTCGAGGATACGGAAGTGCGCCGCCTGTTTGACGAGAAAGCGGTTGGGGACCCGAAGGCGCCGGAGTTTGTCCAGGTGGAACCTTCGATTCGCGAATCCCTGGAACGCCGAGCGCTCGATCGAAAAATCGAGGAATGGGTGACGTCGCTGCGCCAGCGTGCGGAGATTCGCCGTCCCGTCCATCCCGTCTCCCTGACACCGCCTGCGGGAACCGGTTCAAGCTCTTTCTAGCGGCGAAACCACAGTTTGAACAGCTCGCCGAATGCGGCGAGTCCACTGAGGAAGCTCACCCGCGACTGCTCGTCATTGCGCCACGTCACTGGAACTTCCTTGATCTTGAAGCCGGCTCGCCTGGCGAGGACCAACGCTTCCACGTCGAAAGCGAATCCGTCGAGTCGCGCGTCGCGAAATGCCGCCTCGGCAGCCGCTGCAGAGAAGAGCTTGAACCCGCATTGGGTGTCCTGGATGCCGGGAAGATGCAGCCACTGAACGATCAGGTTGAAGAATCGGCCCGAACTCTCGCGGGCCATCGATTGGCGCTTTTCCAGGTTGGCGCCCGACACCGCTCGCGACGCGATCGCCACCTGGGCGCCGTCGGTCAAAGCAGCCTTCAGAGTCTCCAGGTCTTCGATCGGCGTCGATAGATCGGCGTCCGTCATCAGTCGCCAGGCGCCTCGGGCGTTGAGCATTCCATTCCGCACGGAATAACCCTTGCCCCGATTGCCTGGGTTCTCCAGCACTCGGACTTCTGGTCCCGCCTGGCTCGCGACCGCCGAGGTGGCGTCCTTCGAACCGTCGTTGACCACCACGACTTCGAACGACTCACCGCGTCCACGGAGATAAGGAAGCAGCGTCGCAAGCGTGGCGGGGAGCCGCTTTTCCTCGTTGTACGCGGGGATGACGACGGAGAGAGAAGGCGTGCCGGTCACAAGAGTCCGCTTAGTTTCTCAAATACATTCGATGGGAGTTGAGCGAGACCGAGGCTTGCCGCCACCGAATCCATCTCGTCCCGGAATCGCAGGGGCACGGGAGCTTCTCTTGCCTCGCGTTCCCGGGTCGCGGTCTCGATGGCCGCGCGCTCACGGGACACCGTGATCAGGAAACCGGCCAGCATTTCGGTCAGGTCATGAACCGGTCGCCGACGAGCTTCCGCCGCGGCGAGCGCTTCGACGCGTGTTCTTGCTTCCTCGTTGGTGAGCAAAAACTCGAGAAGAGCGGCGAGTTCCAGGGCTTCCGTCGGACCCGGATGGACACGTCCAACCACACCGGCCGGCAGATCCTCATCCGCGGTCGATCCTGACGAGACAATGGCCGCGCGACCAGCGGCGAGCGTGCGCATCAGAACGCCAGAAGCTTCCCCGCGGCTCGGGAAACGAAGCGCCAGCACCACGTCCGCGGCGAGCAGGCCATCCCCCAACGTTTCGAGATCCACGCGGCCCAGGTCGCTTTCATCGGAGGCCTGACCGCCCTCAGCACCTCCGCCTACGGTCACCAGCCGGATCCCGTCAACCCGGGGACGAATGGCATCGATGGCCGCGCGCGCGACATCGAGGGCTTTGGCTGACGTTCCAAGACCTGGAGCGAGAACGATGCGTTCATGTTCGCTGAAACCGAGACGCGCGCGCGCCTCGGAGCGAGTGTGGGCATGGGAGATCAGCGAGGCATGATGCGGAAGATGCAGCTGAAGTGCGCCGGGCCTTCTCCCTTCGACCTTGGCTGCCGTGGATCCGGAGAGCGAGACCACCCCGAGAGCACGTTCCAGAAGTTCCGCATTGAGCGCGAACACGCTGGTCCAGTGCTTGCCGCCCAGAGCAGACGCGATGGTTTCTGCGGCGATGGATCCACGTTCTCCGTGCTCGCGGCGCATCTGTGCCCGATACGCAGTGAAGTCGTTTGAGGTCACCGCCATGCCCAGGAGCAGCTCATGCAGGTTCCACTCGTGGAGAACGACGACGCCCGGAATGCGGACGGCCTCCTCGTAGATGAAACGATGAAGCGGCGAGTTGCCGACGTGGTACAGCCGAAGTGTCCGCGGGTTGCTCGCTTCGGGCTTCACGACGGGGTAGCGCTCGCAGATGGAGGCCTGAATTTCTTCAGGCTGTTCGGCAACCAGAGTGAGATCGATCAGCTGGCCGAGTGTCTCAAGTTGTTCTGAAACGTAGTCGGCAATGCCCGACGCCTGAGGCGGGAGAGGCGACCAGACTTCGACGGCAAGCTTCGTTTCAGCGCCCACTAACGAATCGACTCCGTCAGCGTGTCGATCACCGCATCCCATTGGATCGGCGCAACCTTCCTTCGACCGATCTCCGCCATGTCCTTGAGGCGCGCCGCGGGCGTATTCCAGGTCCGAGTCATCGCATCGCCAAGGCTCTTCGCGTCCGGTTCGCAGATGAAACAGCTCTCGGTGGTCGCGAATTCCAGGACGCCGCCGGTGTCGTTCGTCGTGATCAGCGTTTTTCCGGAGAGGAAGGCTTCAAGCGTCACGTAGCCGTAGTCCTCGTTGACGGGCGTATAGACCGCGGCGCGGCAGGTAGCGAGAAGGGTAAGGAGGTCATCGTCGGAAACGAATCCCAGGAAGTCCACCCGTGAGGCCACGCCGCGCTCCTCCGCGAGCGCGCGCAGCGACGCGTCAAGTGGACCGCGCCCGGCGATTTTCAACTGGACGTCTTTGGGCGTGTGAACCAAGGCTTCGATAAGAAGATCCACGCGCTTGAGTCGATCCAACCGGCCGGCGAAGAGGAGAAAGTCGCCCAGCTCGTCGAAGCGATAGCGACCGGTGAGGGGCGGGGGCGGATACAGCGGGGTTGAGTCGAGGTCGTTGAACCGGCGGAGCCGATCGGAGACCGTGCGCGAGATAGTGAAGCGATCGCGGCATTCGGACAGCGACTTCGTATCGAGCGCGTGAATGGTCGATTTGATCTCGGTGTGTTCTTTTGAGTCCGTGAACGAGCAGTACTCCGTGCCGAACAGGTCGTACACCTCGCGGTGCTGATGAAAAATCCAGGCGACCTTGCGTGGATGATCCGCCAAAAAGGTTGGGAACTTTGTCGGGATGACGAGGTCGATCTTGGCACCGTTGCTTTCGGTGACGTCGATCAGTCGCCACGCCAGAGCCTGTCGGATGATCTCCTCGGGCGGGTACCACTTGAAGGGAACCTGGGCGACATCGGCCTGGAAACCGCGCCTCGTGAGTTCGCGCTGAAGCGTGGTCACCAGCATTTCGGCGCCGCCCGTGATGAAGGGCGCCTGCGCCGCGCAAATCAGAACACGACTCACCGAAGTTTCTCTTCCATCAAGCGCAGGCGTTCTCTCACGGAGCGCAGGGCGGCTTCGTGGGAGACGCGGCCCTTCTCGCCTTCTCCCAGAACCACGTCGATGCGTCGCGCCATTTCGTGGACATGCCGCACGAGTTCGCGCTCCAGTTCGCGGTGACGCGTGTCGATGTCATCCATGCGTTTCTGCATCTGTGCCACGACGCCGTCGTAGTGTTGATGCGTCGCCGTGAAGTGAGCCGCGACCCAGGTGACCAGAGCGTTGTCGAGCTGGACCTGATCGCCATTGAAGCGCACCTGTGCTTCGCGAGTCTTCTCGCGTCCGCCGTCGACCAGAGACGCCAGACCGCTTGCGACAGGTTTGCCTCCGGCCGTCCACGATTCATTGACCGGCGTGAGATCGGGCGGCGCCGGCGGATTCCAGGCGGGCGCAGGACCCGGAGCGCCAGCGTCAAGTGCGATACGAACGTCATGGACGGGCCCAAGAAGGGTTGCGGATGACCGTGGCTCAGGCACTCCACGAACCTCCTCAATCACACGACCCAGGGCTTCCGCGCTCTTCAGTCGCTCCCGCTCGAGTTCCTCTGGCGTCATGGCTCACCGACTCCGATTCTATGCGTGCGGTTTTCGCGCGATGGCGAAGACGCTGGCCCCGATGGGCAGATTGAACGCGCCGAGCAGCGACGCTTCGATGGACAGCAAACCACCGAAGAGCTTCTCCATCAGCGGGGGAAGCAACGCGACGTCGGAGCCGTGACGATTAAGCGCGCGATCCAGAAAACGTCGGCTCAAAAGAACCGGGAAGAGCAGCGAGTTCGCGTAGGTCGAGCGGATGAGCTTCAACGAGGCGCCCTCGATCAGAGCCTCCATCTCGGCGCGGTTATAGCGATGACGTGAGTGGACGGCTTCGTCGTGCGCGCCCCATAAAATTTTCAGCGCCGGAGCCTTGATCAGCATGAGTCCACCCGGCTTGAGCACGCGCGCGAGTTCGCCAATCGCCTGCGCGTCGTTCTTCACCCACGCGTGATAGATGACGTCGAAAGATGTGACGACATCAAAGCTCGCCGACGCGTAAGGAAGCTCGAGGAGGTTGCCTTGAATGACGCGTCCGCCGCGCCGCCGCGTGGTGATGACGGCAAGCGGCGAGAGATCAACGCCATGAGTCTCCCCAAACTTCGAAAGATCCTGAAGATTCCAGCCGGTCCCGCACCCGGCATCCAGCAGGCGACGTCCGGCCGCGTCCTTCGCGGGGAGGAGGGGAGTCAGCAACGATCGCGCGATCCTGCGCATCCCCGCGTACCACCATTGCACGCCTTCGAGGTCGGCCATGCGGCGGTACTCTTCCGCGTTCAACGCTTCTTCCTTTCGTGCAGCAGTCGCTCATATTGGGCGATGACCCGCTTCGCGATTTTCGGCCACAGAAACGGTTCGAGGAGCTGCGCCGAGGCGTCGCCCATGCGCGCGCGCAGATCCACGTCGTTCGCCATCTTCACGATGGCCTTGCTCAGGCCATCGATGTCTCCGGGTTCGACCAAAAGGCCGTTCACTCCATCCTTGACCTTGTCGGGAATGCCGCCGGCGCGTGTCGCGATCACGGGCAGACGATGAGCCATGGCTTCCAGCGTGACCAGCGAGGACCCTTCGAACCGCGTCGGATGCAGGAAGATGTCGGACGCAGCGTAAAGAGCGTGAAGCGCCTGCTCGCCCACCCGCCCGGTGAACTCGATGTGGTCTTTCAGGCCCGCGACGGCGGCTTGGAGTGAACGACGCATCGGACCTTCGCCCACCACCAGCCATCCCCAGTCTGCAGGCAGAGAAGGAGCCGCGCGCTTAAAGGCTTCGAGGGAGTCGGTGAAGCCTTTGTAGTTCTCGATCCGTCCCACCGAAACGAAGAGCGGTCGCCGCATCGACATCCAAGGCAGGACTTCGAAGGTGAAAGGCATCGCGTCCAACGGAGTGAGCGCTCGGATCTCTTCGAGATCCACGCCGTTGGGAATGACGCGGACCTTCGACGCATCGATTTCCAGCAGGCGAGGAACGTCGTCTTTGGTGGCTTCGTCCGTGGCGATCACGCAATCCGCGAGGCGAGCCGACTCGCGTGAGAGTTGCTTGAGCCGGCTCAGGGCGAGGGCTTTGAACCCCCGCACGTGATGCTCTTCCATCCCTTGGGGATTCATGAGAAGGGGTGCCTGCAGCGAGGGATCCTTGAGTCTCTCCCGTCCGTAGCCAAGCGCGGTCAGGCCCTGCGCATCAACGACATCGACGTCGCCACGACGAACCTGATCGGCGACCGCTTTTCCCATCAGGAGGCTGAACGCGGGGTAGTTGAACGTGCGGTCCAGAACGCGGCCGTGAGTTCCCACGTGATAGCGCTGGTAGGTGATGGTCTCGACTCGCCCCGGGAACGACTCGGCATTCTTGCCAGGCCGGGTGAAGAGGGTGACGTCGACGCCCTGGGCGCGCAGGTGCTTGGCCAGAAAATAGACGGCGCGTTCCATGCCCCCCGGAGGATGGATCGGATGGGCGCTGCGCGAAA
>JBDTQB010000172.1:0-9299 GCA_039932395.1 Vicinamibacteria bacterium
TTGGAAGTGTCTCCGGTGAGAAGCAGGGTGGCGCGTCTCTCCACGGCGGCAGGGGCGCCTTCGCGTGGCACGCGGATGGTCTCCATCGTGAGACGGGCGACGTGAAGATTCCCATCGGCGACGGTCGGATTCCCAACTCGGCGACCGACAACACCGTCGGTTCGATCGGTGCGTCAATTGTGGGCGACAAGGGATTTTTCGGCGCGAATGTCTCCGCATTCGACACGCTCTACGGGATTCCGAGCGAAAAGGACGTCAGCATCGACCTGAAGCAGCGGCGTCTTGACCTCAAAGGGGGCATCACTGAGCCGTTCTCGGTGTTTCGTGGAGTGAAGGCGCGGTTTGGTGTTTCGAACTACGGGCACTCCGAGCTTGAGGGGAAGGAGATCGGGACTCACTTCGACAACCAAGGCTACGAAGGACGGCTGGAGTTCTTGCACAAAGACGTGGGTCCGTTCCGTGGTGCGTTTGGATTCCAGGCGCAGGGCCGCGATCTCACCGTGACCGGCGAGGAGGCATTCCTGCCTCCGACCAGCACCAACAGCGTTGCGGGTTTCTTCCTCGAAGAGTTGGGAACGGGCCGCGCGCGTCTGGCCGTTGGTGGACGCGTCGAGCGGCAGGCGGTGGACGTCATCAACGGCGATCAGCGCACGATGACGGGGGCGAGCGGTTCGGTGGGCGTGAGCCTTCAGGCGAATCACGGCGTGTCGTTCGGTCTGACCCTGGCGCATTCGGAGCGTCTGCCTGGCGCGGAGGAACTGTTCTCCGACGGTCCCCATGCGGCGACGAATGCGTTTGAAGTGGGGGATTCAATGTTGAGCAAGGAGAAGAGTCTCGGCCTCGATGCGTCGATCAAGAAGAGCGGAGGCCCGGTGACCGGCCAACTGTCGCTCTTCCGCAATGCGTTCGACGGCTACATTTTTGAGCGCTTCACCAACCAGGAAAAAGACGATCTGCGAATCGTCCGCTACGAGCAGCGCGACGCGCTCTTCATGGGATTCGAGGCGCAAGTCGCGGTCCAGGTCTTTGAGCGGTCGAATCGCCATCTCGATATCGAAGGTTCGACCGACTACGTCCGTGCCCGGGTGGACCCAACCGATGAACCCCTGCCGCGCATTTCGCCGATGCGTTTTGGCGTCGGCCTGCGTTACACCGACGCTCGAATCACGGCGCGTGCGGAGGCTCGGACATCTGCCGCGCAGAATCGGATCTCTGAGTTTGAACTGCCGACGAAGGGCTTCACCTTCATCAACGCCACGGTGAGCTATCGGCTGTTTGGCGGCAAGACCGTCACGGATCTTCTGCTTCGCGGAACCAACCTCGCGAACGTGGAAGGGCGGAACCACGTTTCGTACCTGAAGGATCTGGTCCCCCTGCCTGGTCGCGATCTACGGGCGTCCATTCGTTTCCAGTTTTAGGAGGGTTCAGGGGCGGCCTCACGGGGCGTATACGATTGGCGTGCCCTCTCCATGTTGATCGTCAATCCCCGGAATGGCTTGTCGTCGGATCAGCACGCTCTGCTGTGGGGCAGAGCGCGGCGCTACTACGTTCCGTCCTTTCCGGGGCCTTTGTCGGTGAAGTCGGTGCTGTGCGGTTCGGCTTCATGGACAACCGACGAAGCGCGCCACGAACTGGGCGAATCGTCGTATCTCGTCGTCAATGACGCCCATAGTTACACGATCGAAATCGACGCGAAGGAACCGGTCGAGACGTTCTGTGTGTTCTTTGGCCGGGGCTTCGTGGAAGCCGCCGCTCTCTCTCGGACGGTCTCCGCGGAGGCGTTGCTCGATCATCCGCACGTCATTTCATCCGCCCCGCTGCGGGAGGTTCTGCAGAGCCGTCGCGGTCTCGTCGGCGCCGGTCTTCTCCGTCTTCAACGCCTCGTGGGTTCTCGCGATACCGGGGAGTTTCACGGCGCCGAGGACGCTCTGGTCGCTCTGGCCCTGGCCCTGGCTGATGAGCAGGAGGGGCTCAATCGAGCACGCGGGCGCATCGAGGCGGTGAAGGCGTCGACGCGCGATGAGATTCTGCGTCGCCTGAGTGTCGCCCGGGACATTCTCGAGTCGTCGCTGGATGAAACCGTGCGCCTTCCGGAACTGGCGCGGCGATCGAACCTGTCGCCCTTTCACCTTCATCGACACTTTCGGAAAGCGTTCGGAGAGACACCTCAGGCGTATCGAACGCGTCAACGGCTGGAGCGAGCCGCGATCGCACTCCAAGCTGGAGAGGCTCCGGTTACCAACATCGCCCTGGACGCGGGTTTTTCGAGCCTTGGCTCCTTCAGCGCGCTCTTCAAACGGCGTTTCGGCCGGTCGCCGATTCAGTACCGGCGCGAAAAAGAGCAAGACTGAAGAAGCGTCGGGACCGGCAAAGCCCTAGGGTTCACCTGCCCGTCAAAGGAGACTCTCATGATTCTTGCCCTGACCGTTGTTCTCGCCCTAGCCCAGGCTCCGGCCCCGCCTCCACCGATCGTTCCTGACCTGAAGACGCTTCTATCCGCCTCCAACAAAGGAGACGTGGCCGAGGTAGAGAAGTTGCTTGCGGCACATCCCGAGTGGGTCGACGCCCGCGATGAGAAGGGTCTCTCTTTTCTACTAAACGCGCAGTATCGAAATCGCTCTGAAGTCGTCCAGGCGTACGCGAAACGTCGCACCCATTTCGACGTCTTCGAGGCGAGCGCTCTGGGCCGTGAGGCGGCCCTTGATGCTCTGATCAGGAAAGATCCGTCGTCCGTCGCCACCTATTCAGCGGACGGCTCCACCCCGCTGACTCTTGCTTCCTTCTTCGCACAAGAGGGCGCGGTCAAAGTGCTGCTCGCGCACAAAGCGGACGTTCATCAATACGCCAAGGCGCCGCACGTCCAGCCCCTTCACTCCGCGGCGGCGGGCCGTTGTGTCGGCTGCGTGCGCGCCCTCCTGAACGCCGGAGCGGATGCGAATGCGTCCCAGGATGGTGGCTTCAGGGCACTTCACGAGGCGGCAGCCAATGGCGATCAAACCATGGCTGAACTCTTGATAGCCAAGGGGGCGATCGCGGACATCAAGAACGACGCCGGGAAAACCAGCGCGGATCTCGCGCGCGAACGCGGACACCTGGAAATCGCCGCCTGGCTCGATTCGCTCAAGAAGTGATGTGTTCGATCCTGGGAATTGTTCGCCCAGCTTTGGTGCGGTGGACGTGGGTCGAGGGAGACGATGATCGCGTCAAGTCGGCACCGTCCAAGGAGTTGGACGAACATGGGAGCCGCGGCACGAAAGTTGTTCTATGTCCGTGCGAACCGGGGCCGCATTTGACCAAGGAGAGAGCGTGCATCGAATCAAGAAGGACGTCGTCACCGCGGTCCGGAGCCTGTGGAGGCGTCCGTCGTTCGCGTTGATCGTGATCGGAACGCTGGCGCTCGGCATCGGCGCGAATGCCGCGATCTTCAGCGTCATCAATGCCGCGCTTTTTCGTCCGCTCGCCATTCACGACGAAGGCTCGCTGCTCTTCCTGAATGAAGCGCGGACTGACAAGACGTCCGATGGCGGTGGCGTTTCCTATCCCGACTTTGAGGATTGGCGCGCGCAGGCGAAGTCGTTCACGTCGATGTCCATCGTCACCCAGGACGAATCGACGCTGATCGCGAATCAGATTCCGGCACGGGTCCATGGAGCGGTGGTTTCCGCCGATCTGTTCCAGACACTCGGTGTCCAACCGGCGCTCGGACGTTCCTTTGAAAGCAACGAAGACTTCGCTCTGACCGCGGAAGGCTTGCGGCCCGTCATGCTCACGCACTCTTCATGGATGAGTCGCTTCAACGGCGATCCGGGCGTCATCGGGCGCGAGATCGTGATCGATGAGAAGCCCGTTCAGGTCATCGGTGTCACGCCCGCCGGACTCTTCCCGCTTCAGAAAGAGCCGATCGAGTATTGGATGACGGCCGGCGTCAACGGCAAGATCGATCAGAAGGGGAGCGTCAATGCCAGCCGTGGCTACCGCGCCTACGCTGGAGTTCTTGCCCGACTGGCGTCCGGGGTCAGCCTCGCTCAGGCCACGGCCGAGCTCGACACGATCAACCTTTCCATCCGCGCCGCGCATCCGAAGTCAGATCAGAAGGTCATCGCGACCGCGACTCCGCTGCGCGAGGTTCTGGTGGGCGATTCGTCGCGGATCCTGTGGCTGCTTCTCGGGGTGGTGGGCGTGGTGTTGCTGATCGCCTGCGTCAACGTCGCGAATCTGCTGCTCGCCCGCGCGGCCACCCGTCAGCGCGAAGTGGCGATCCGTTCCGCGCTTGGCGCGAGTCGCTGGGACATCACGCGTCAAATGCTGGCCGAGAGCTTGGTCCTCGCAGGTGCGGGCGGGCTCGCGGGTCTGTTCATTTCGATCTGGCTCGTCCGCGGCATCGTGGCGTTCCTGCCTGAAGGCGTGCCGCGTCTCACCGGTCTCCTTCCCGACTTGCGCGTGCTCGTCTTCACTGCACTCGTCGCGCTGGCGACGGCGGTGCTGTGCGGTGTTCTGCCCGCGTTGAGCGTCGCTCGGGCTGGTTTGTCGGCGCTCACCAGGGAAGGCGGCCGCAACGGCGCGGTCGACATGCTGCGCGGCCGGGTCCGCAATGCGCTGGTGATCGGTGAGGTCGCGCTTGCCATGACTCTGCTCGTCGGCGCAGGCCTTCTTCTCAACAGCCTGATCCGTCTTAATCGCGTGCAGCCTGGCTTCGACACGCGCGGGACGCTCACCGCGCAACTTGTCCTCAGCGGGAGCCGCTATTCCACGAACGACTTCAAGCCGGATCGTCTCAACCAATTCCTGGATGCGCTGACCGAACGCGTGCGTGGTCTTCCCGGAGTGAACGACGTCAGCTATGCGCAGAGCGTTCCCCTGACGGGGGTTGAAAACAATACGAACTTCGAGATTGCCGAACGGCCGGCAACGTCGGGCGATCAACCGGTCGCGCAGTTGAGGTTTGTCGGCGCCGACTACTTCGGCGTGTTGAGCATTCCGCTCAAGAGCGGGCGAGGTTTCACGGTGAGCGACAAGCCCGGCGCGCCCGATGTGGCGATCGTGAATGAGGCCTTCGTGAAGGCTCACTTCGGGGGTGAGAACCCCGTCGGGCGTCACCTGAAGATGGGGTGGGGTGGCGACGGTCCGAAGGAAATCGTCGGGGTGGTTGGCGATGTACGTCATCGCTCGCTCAGCGACAGCGTTCGGCCGGAGATGTACGTGCCGCAGGCTCAGTTCGCGAACGCGGGCGTGACCCTTCTGGTTCGCACGAACGCCGGGGTTGTTCCCGAGAGTCTCACGGCCTCTCTCACCAAGGTGATTCGCGAACTCGATCCCGAAATGCCGCTGGGCGAAGTCCGATCCCTCGAAGCGTGGCGATCGGCGGCGCTGGCCGTGCCTCAGTTCAATGCCGCTCTGCTCGGCGCGCTCTCCATTCTGGCGCTGATCCTCACGATCGTGGGGCTTTACGGCGTCATGAGCTACAGCGTGGCCCAACGAGCGCCCGAAGTCGGCATCCGCATGGCGATTGGCGCGCAGGCGGGAGACGTTGTGCGAATGGTTCTCAACGAAGGCCTGCGACTCGTGGGGGCAGGCATCGCGATCGGTCTGATCGCGGCGACGCTGCTGACACGACTGATGTCTTCGCTTCTCTTCGATGTGAGCGCTACCGACCCGCTGACTCTGTTCGCGATCTCGTCGTTGCTCGGAGCCGTGGCGATCCTGGCCTGTTGGATCCCGGCCCGTCGCGCGACCAAGGTGGATCCCATGATCGCACTGCGCTGCGAATAGGCCTGATCAGAGCGGACGCGGGGTCGCGCTGGTGGCGTTGACCATGGCGCCTGCCTGCACGCGATTGCGGCCGTCGCGCTTGGCCTGATAGAGCGCGGCGTCCGCCGAGCGCAGCAACCGATGAGCTTCGCTGGTGGTGGACAGCAGGTAACTCACCACGCCGGCGCTGATCGTCACACGGCCTTGGATCGACTCTCCGGGAATCGGAAGGTCTGTTTCGGATACACGGATGCGCGTGGTTTCCGCGACCGCGAACGCGTCCTCGATGCCGACGTCCGACAAGAGGCAGGCGAACTCTTCACCGCCATAACGTGAGGCCACCGCGCCCGGAAAGTCCGCCTGTTCGCGCAGGATGGTGCCCACCACGCGAAGGGCCTCGTCGCCCGCAGGGTGTCCATGCTGATCGTTGTAGGCCTTGAAGAGGTCGACATCAATGAAGATCATGGAGACTTGGCGCGGCGGTTGACCCTCGGGCGGAATGAGTTCCGCGAGCGCTTCCTGCATACGCCGACGGTTGGCAAGACCCGTCAGTTGATCGATGTAGGAGAGATCGTAAAGGCGCAGATTCGCCGCGCTGAGTTCCGCCGTGCGCTCGGCCACGAGGTCTTCAAGCTTCTGCTTCGCGCGACGAAGGCTCCTCACACGCCACTGCGCCGCGAAGAACGTGAGTGCGATGAACAGCAGGACCAGAAGCACCTGAACGAAGCGTCGCTGCCACCACGCGGCCAGGACTTCGATCGAAAGAACGATCGGCTGACTTTCGAGGCCGGCCCAGTCCCGTCCTTCGATACGAAGCGTATAGCGACCGGGCGGGAGGGCAGTGAAGGTCCGAGATGAGGGCCGCTCCCAGGCGGAAGGAGCGAGGTCGAAGCCGACGAGTTCGGTCCGGAAGCGCGATTCGCTCTCACGATTCCACGACAACAGGCCATAGGCGATGCGGATCTGGCGGGCGCCAGACGGCATCACGACGCTGTTCAGCGGCCGCTCTTCGCCATCGATGCGCACATGGGTGAGGCGCAGCGGCTTCGCCAAGGGCGTCCCCGTGACTTCGTTCGCCGGGTCGTAAACGATGAGACCGCCGAGCGTTCCCATCCAGTAGCGATCGTGACTGTCGATCACCTGGGCGTTGGTGTTGCATTCGTCATTGACCAGACCGTCGCGCCGGCGGAACACCCGCTCGCGATAGCGGCCGGTCGCGTCTGGTGTCAAAAGCTGCGCGCCGTCGTTGGTGCAGATAAAGATGCGGCCCTTCGAATCGCGGGTTGCGCTGTAGGCGGTCGGATCCGGAGGGGCCGGCAAATCCGATTCGGGCAAAACGTGGGGCTTCATCGGATCGCTCACGTCGAGGCGGATGATTCCCTTGTGATTGCTGCCAACCCAAAGGATGGGCCGCCCCTCCTGGTCGGGGTAGAGATCGGCTCCGATCAGGTCGACATCGGGCAGTCCGGCTTCACGACCAAGGAGAGTCCATTCATCGCCGTCGAGACGTGCGAGCCCTTGATTGGTCGTGGCCCACAGCCACGGGCGGCCTTGCGAATCCCGCTGATCCTGCAGCTTGACCACGCGCCATTGACCGACCACGCTGGCCGGACGGTAGGCGGTCCATTGTCCGGCCGTCTGTCGGTAGATCCCGCTCTCGCGTGTCGCCACCCACATCTCGTCCCGTCCGTTGTTGGATCGTCCGAGGACATCGAGCACCGCCTGGCCACTGGTCTTCGGCCAGGGCGTCTTGATCTCCGCGAACTTCGGGCCTTCGGTGACCCGCATCAGCGTGCCGTCGCCCAGGCCGGCCAGACGCACCGATCGTCCGCGATCGTCGCGCGCCCACTTGATCAGCCTGACGTTGGAGTTGGGCAGGGCGCGATTGGCGGCGGAGAACATTCTCCAGCGACCCGCCTCATACAAGCCCAGGCCATCGACGGTGGCGCCGATCCACAGCCTCTCGCCACCCCGATTGTCCGGTTCGATGAGGACGCCGAAGGTGCCGTTGCCGCGCGAGCCCATGAGCGACGCCGTCTGCCACGGGTTGGAACTGACCAGCGTGCGCGCGACCCCGTTCTCCATCGCGATCCAGAGAACCTCGACCCCGTCCGGACTCCGCCAGCGATGAATGGCTCGGATCGAGTCGCTGAGAAGGCCATGGCGCCTATCGAAGACCTCCGCGTGATCCCTGTATATCCGGATCAATCCGCCTCGTGACGCGGCCCAAATGACGGTGTCGCCGTTTGGAAGCTGACTCTGTTCGAGGTTGTAGAGGAGGTTCGAGGGCAGGGCGCCGTTTTCGATGGTCCATGAGGTCAGCCCGTTCGGGTCCAGGCGCCACAGTCCGCGGCCGTATGTAGCGATCCAGAGCTCTTCCCGGCCGTCGCGCGTGCTGACCGCGAAGTCGCTGACCTGGGAAGGCTCGAAGCCTTTCGCCTTGAAAGGCTGCCAGTTTCCACCGAGATCCCGGAACCAGACGCCCTCATTAAACGTCGCGACCCAAAGCCGGTCCCGACCTCCCAGCGTGCTGGTGCGGGCGAGCGCGCCCAACGGACCGCTGGGCAACTGCGCGTTGCCCGGATCCGCCTCCCATGTGTCGCCGCGCCGGAGGAACAGTCCGGCATCCCAGCTCAGCGCCCACAGGTCGACCCCCGCATTCGCCCCGCGGACCTCCTGCACGCGCGTGAAGCGATCCGTGGGCATTCCGGTCGCAATCCCATCGGTTGTCCACGTCTTCCCATTGAAGTGA
This sequence comes from Vicinamibacteria bacterium, assembly GCA_039932395.1. Lineage (GTDB taxonomy): Bacteria > Acidobacteriota > Vicinamibacteria > Fen-336 > JAGNNV01 > JAGNNV01. The sequence goes on from JBDTQB010000172.1 coordinate 8,501, forward strand.
GCGAGACCGCGGTCGCTGCTCGCGACCCAAAGGTCCTTTTTCTGGTCGACCATCATTCCCCGCAACTGACCCTTGACTTGCGGCGCGACTTGCTCGAAGCGGTTCCCGTCGTAGCGCGAAAGTCCGGCCGAGGAGGTCAGCCAGACGAATCCATCGGCGTCTGTCTGAACGCCGGTGATGAAGCGGTCAGGGACACCTTCGCGGGAGGTGAAGGTGGTGAACGTCGGGGCCGTCAGGTCCAGAAGGTCCAGGGAACGGGGCGGCCGGAGGTCGATCGGGAGGTCGGCGAAGGCGACACTCGCCGTGAACGTCAAGACGGCGACGAGCGTGCGCATGCGAATCGTTGTCTTCTTGCTTGAAATCGCGGACGAACCTCCCATCTCGCGCGGAGCATATGCCCCAAGGTTTCAAAGTTGAATCACGGCTCATGGTCGAACTGATAACGTCCCTGCCATGTCCCTAACCCTTGTCCTCAAGAGAACGGCAGCGGCCTGCGTGCTCGCTGCCTTTGGCATCACCGTTCAAGCCCAGGAGCGCATCGACTACGAAGCTGTGGCGAAGATCCGCAAGGAAGGCCGCGACAACTCGCAGATCATGAAGACCCTGCACATGCTGACCGACGTTTATGGTCCGCGTTTGACCGGCTCGCCGAATCACAAGGCGGCTGCCGACTGGGTGGTGAAGCAGACCACGAGCTGGGGTCTGTCCAATGCTCATCTTGAGCCCTGGGACTTCGGTCATCCAGGCTGGCTCAATGAGCGTCTCGCCGGCTACATCACGTCGCCCGTGAAGGATTCTC
>JBDTQB010000173.1:0-9283 GCA_039932395.1 Vicinamibacteria bacterium
ACGCCGGCAGTCTTTTCACGATGAGCTACGACACCCAGATTCACTACACCCACGCCATCCCCAAAACCGACAAGCCGGTGGGTGAGCGGATCAGCATCGCGTTTCGCGTGCGACCCGAGAACCACCAGTCGCTTCATTACTGGGTCGGCACGAGAACCTCGGTCCGCTTGCCGTCCGCCACATCCGATAGCAGCGAGATGAGTCTCTCGAGCGCTTTGCCGTCCACACCGTGAGCAACGTCGACGAGGAAGGCGTCGCGCGCGATCTTCCAGGCGTCGCGCGTTTTCTGGTGGGAGAGCAGAGCCTCCATCACCGGAAGCGGATCGGCCCCGTCCGCGACACCATGCGCCGCGCCGCTTGTCACCACTTCACGCAGATTCGAGGGATGACGAAGGATCACCACGGGGATGCCGGCGACGAGCGCCTCGGTCGCTGAAAGTGACTCCACGGTCACCAGAAGATCGGCAGCGGGAAGGATGTCGGTCAACGAACGATCCAAGATGACACGGACGCGATCCCTGACATGGGACGCCATGATGTCTTTGGCGTAGGCATCCACGGGCTCGGCGGGATGCGGCTTGACGATGAGCCGCGCGCCTTCGAGCCGATGAATCGCGTCCAGCAGCGAAGAGAACGCCGGACCTGAAGCCTTGTGTGTGTCGCGGATGCCCTTGTAGCGGCTGGCGAGGATGATGAGCTTTTCGTTGGCACCCACACCCAGGCTCGCGCGCCGCTCCTCTCGATTGGCCTTCTGGATCTCGACCGCGAGGTCATCGTAGCGAGGCGAACCCGTCGCCACCACGCGGCCCTTCGGATAGCGGAACACGCGCTCCAGAACTCGCACGCCTTCATCTCCGTACATCGCGGTCACGTCGGGGATCGGCGAACCCTCGTTGACTTCGTTCTCGAACCGTTCGTAAGAGAAGTAGTTCGGATAAAGGATGCCGTGCTGAATGCCGAGCGTTTTGATTCTGGTCTCGCGGGCGGTCTCGATCGCTGCGCGGCCGAGGCCCGAGCTCTCCGCGTAGAGACAAACGAGCTTGGGTTGCAGTCGCTGAAACGCCGCCTCGAACTCGAGCAGACAACGCGCCGCCCATGGCACTTGATGAAGCAGAGTGAAAGCCAGATCGTCCTGGGACAGATCCGCGAACGACACATCGCGATGGGAAAAGGCGATGTTGAGACTGGGGGCCCCACGGAACGCGCGATGGACGCTGACCGCCTGACCGAACGCCTTCATCGATTGAGCCGCGAGACGCGGCGTCACGAAGTTGTTGATGTGAAGGAACCGCTCGTCCGCGTTGATCGACAGCCGCTCGCGCCACTTCTCCGCCGACGAGCGCGTCCGGAAGGTGCTCTGAGGGCCCACGCCCAGGGTCACCGTGGGCAGGCCGCGGCGCTGGGTCTCGGCCAGAAGTCCATCGAAATAGTGCTCGTATTCCTCGGTCATACCGCCTGCGATCGAGCGGGTTCTCCAGAACGCGGCGTGCGACACGAAGACGATGGGATTCGAGGGCAGTGAAGCCGCGAGCGTGCGAGACGGTTTGGTAGCGGTGGCTATCACCTTTGATGCGTCCAGCAAACCCGTCACCATGGCGCTGCGCTCGTGCCGCGAGGTCGCTGCGACCGAAACGCCCGCCTCGAACCCGATCCTGCGCGCGTCGCAAAGCCGATGAAGCAGCGTCATCTCGTCCGTAGGCAAGCCGTGCGCGCGAACGCGTGAGACCTGCGCCTCGTCCAACACGCGAGCGACCAGTTCGATGAAACGCACACGTCGAACCGCATCCGTGTTGTGATGCAGATAAAGCTCGGCCCACCACCACAGCGTCGTATTTCGATAGCGAAGCGCCTCGCGCAAAGTGGTGCCCTGTGCGTTGACTGCGGCGGCTCCGAAACCCTTGGTCCAATTCGCGGCTGCGCGGTACAGCGCCATCTCCGGGTCATCGCCCAGCACGTCCATTGCGCGGGAGGAGGGAACGCCCGCAAGCATCAGCGTGTGAGCGGCGGCGTCCGAAAGCGCGGACACGCGCTCACCGCGGACGGTCGCAGCACGCGCGGCATCCACATCCGCTCCGTCGAAGAAAAGCAGAGTCTCAGCCAAGGCGCTCTCCGAGCTTGCCCAGCGCCGCGAGAAGATCGGGCTTCAGCCGCAGAACACCAAGCAGCGGATCCTGCTTCTGTGCCTGAAGTCGAGGAAGCGCATTCTTGATGGTGAACTGGCGGGGAGTGAGTCCACTACGTACCTCGTCCCACTCCAGTGGCATCGAGACCGGCGCTCCAGGCAGCGCCCGCGCGGAGAAAGGCGCCACCAGTAATTTGCCGTGACCGTTCTGAAGGAAATCCAGGTAAACCTTTCCTTCACGCATCTTGGGCAGGCGGATCACGGTGGCGATCTTTTCATTTCGCGCGACGATCACACGCGCCAGCAGTTCCGCGAAGTTCTTGCACTGCTCATGGGTGAGCGCCCCGCCCGTGGGTACCAGGACATGAAGTCCTGATGACCCCGTGGTTTTGGCGAAGCAGGGAAGATCGATCTCGTCGCACAGCTGCTTCGCCTGCTGGGCCAGCGTGATCACGTCGGCGAAGGGCGCCTCCTTGGGATCGAGGTCGAGAATGATCCAGTCGGGGTGGGCGGGATCGGACGCGCGCGCGTTCCATGCATGCAGAACGATCGCGCCGAGATTCGCGATGAAGAGCAGAGTCTCCAGATCGCCCTCGGAGCTTGATCCACCGATCATGAGATCGAGCTCCTTCTGGTTCTCTTCACTCCACAGGCGCTCGGTGCGGATCCATCCGGGAATGAACGGCGGCGCGTCTTTCTGGAAGAAGTTCTTACCGTCAATGCCGTCGGGGTAACGCGTCAGAGTGATGGGACGATCGGCGAGATAGGGGAGGAACCAGGGCGAGACGTTGCGGTAGTAGTCGATGAGGTCACCCTTGGTGTAGGGCTCGGGATTGACCTCGGATGCGGGCCAATAGACCTTCGCTTGATTGGTGAAGCGGACCGCTTTGTCGACGATCACCGCGGGACCATCGGCCGGCGCCTCCTGCTTTGCTTCGGATCCCGCCGGCTCTTCGCCCGGCCGCACGCATTCTTCGGGCGGCTTGTCGTCGCGCCATCTCAAGAAAACCGGCTGACGCAAGAGGTTCTGGTTCGACCACATTTTGTAGCGAACCTCGACGACGTGACGCGGCAGAACGTAGATATCGCCCGCGCTGCGTTCAAGGATCGGACAGACCGGTTCTGGAACGCGATCCTTCTCGAGAATCGTGCGAAACGTTCTCAGCTGCTCGTCGGTGAATCCACTCCCAGCGCGGCCGACGTACTCTAAAAGAGGTTCGGCGTCGCCCATGGCGCGTGTATACGCGGCAAGTTGCAACGCGCCAAACCCCGTTCGTCCTCCTTCGGGCGGGGTCATGCCGACCACCACGAAGTCGGAGATTCGGTCTGCCTTGATCTTCCGCCAATCACCGCTGCGACCCGCGCGATACTTCGAGTCGGCGCGTTTCGCCATGGCACCTTCGAGACCCATCCGTTCGATTTCGTTGAAAAAGAGAATGCCTTCCTCGGGGATGTGATCGACGAAACGAAGCGGACCCGCCTTCGGCAATAGTTCCCGAAGAATCTCCTTGCGCTGAACCAGAGCGAGCCCACGCAGATCGAAATCTTCGAAGCCGAGGATGTCGAAGGTTTGCAGCGTTGCGGGAAGACGCACCGCGGCCGCCGCCACATCGGCCGTGCGTTTGAGTTGCGAACGTTGCTGAAGGCGCGAAAAACTTGGACGGGCGTTGTCGTCGAGACAAACCACCTCGCCGTCCAGAATGACCCGGGCGTAGGGAAGAAGCGCCGCCGCACGCGCGATCTCCGGATACAAATCCGTCGCCTTGCTGCGTCGGCGATAGATCAGGTCACATGTGCCGTCGTCCACGACCACCAGCATGCGATAGCCGTCGTACTTCAGTTCGTAGATGAACTTCGGATCCGAGAACGGCTTGTCGGCATCCTCCGCCAGCATGAACTCGGCATTCGCATCGACCTTGGTGCGCGGCGCGCCGAGTGCGATCAACTTGTCGCGGATGGCCCCCGCCCTCATCGATCCTCCCTGCATCTCTTCCAGGGTGAGGCCCGAATAGATCGACTCGGCGCTGAAGTACTGCGCTCCGTTGGCACCGGCATAGGCGTCGCGCTCCTTGATGAGCAGCCATTCCTTGCTCTCGGTCTGGCCTTTGCGCTTGGTGCGGACGAGGGTGTAACGACCGTGCATCTTGAAGCCCCGCATCTCGAAGAGAAGCTTCCCCTTCTCGAATCCGGTCTCCGGATCTTCAAGGGCGACGTACGTCCCTTTGTCCCAGACGATCACTTCGCCAGCGCCGTAGTTCCCCTTGGGGATGACGCCTTCGAAGTCCGCATACTCGATTGGGTGATCCTCGGTCATCACCGCGTAACGCTTCTCGGAAATATCCGTGGAAGGCCCTTTGGCGATGGCCCAGCTGACCAAAGTGCCGCGCCATTCCAGGCGGAAGTCGTAGTGAAGCTGCCGCGCCGCGTGTTTCTGGATCACGAAGAGACGGGGCTTCGTCCAGTCTCCGTCGTCCGGAAGCCCCAACCCACCAAAGGGTTCGGGGGTCTGCGAAGCGTCCCGCTTGGCGCGATACCTTTTGAGAGCGTCTTCCTGGGGCTGCGCGGGCATCAGTTTGCTTCTTAGCACACGCGTCACAAAGGGTGGCTTTTCTCGATTTCCTCAATTCGCCAGACCTTGAGACAATACGCGTTCGCCTCCGGTTGACTTGGACAACTCTCGCTGATACAAACGGTCAGCGGAGCGGTCCCTCGTCCGCCATGCCCCATCTCCGATGAACCCTCTCAAAAATCTCTTCAGCAAGGTCTTCGAATCGACCACGCCTCCCGACGCCAAGACGGAGGTGTCGAAAGAAAACGGCGCCTTCGAGTGGAATCCCGAAGAAGAATCGGTTGCCGCCACCTCGGCTCAGGGCAGTTCGTGGAAGCGCGGCAACACCCCTGACGACGTGCGTCCTGCTGGGTTGGCGCCCGATCGCGAGGTGGCTCCCGCCACCAACGAGCTTCCCACTCCGACGTTCGCGAAGAACGTGGCGCCTCCACCCGTGGCTTCTCCCGGGCACGCTCCGTCGGCGATGCCGCTTTGGAATGAGCCGGCGGCAGCGCCCACGCTCGCGGCCGAAGCCTCTTCTCCCGCGCACCCGCCCACCCCGACGCCCCCTCCCGTTCCGTCGATACCCATGGCTCGGGTGGAGCCGGTCGCGGCTCAACCCGCATGGATCACTCCGTCAGTGTCTGATCAGGGAGTGGCACTCGTTCCCGCGCCGATCGCCCCTGCGATGGTTCCGCTTTCCGATTTCGAGGATGTCTATCGCAAGGCCGGCATCAAGTCTCCTGTTCACGGCTACGGTGTCGAGCGCGTTTACCGTCTTCTCACCAGCCGGCGCCTCACAGGGCTAGACCGATCGATTCGTCGCAGCGCTCTCCTGACCGCCCTGGATGCGGCCGGCGTACCTGTGTCTGATGTTTCGCAGGACGCGGTTCTTCGTCGCAAAGCTCTGACGGCCTACGAAGCCGAGAAAGCGCTCGAACTTCAGAGCCTGCGCTCGCGCAACGAAAGCCGCGCCGAAGCTCTGCAGGACACCGTCGAAACTTTCACGCGCCAGAAGCAGAGCCAGATCGAACGGCTTGCTCAAGGCAGCACCAGCGCCGTCCGCGCTCAGTCCGACCTCGAGATCCGTAAGCGGATGGAGCAGGATCGCCTCTACCGGTCTCTCGCCTACTTCGTCGAGCCTTTGCCAACTCCGACCAACTACGTCTCTGCGCAGATTCCGCGTCCCCGCGACATCATGGAGATCCGTCCTCAGGTCACTGAGAATGCGCTCTCTCTGTCCGCGATTGATGTGACGCCGGTCGAGCGGGCCGAGCCGGTCGTCGCCACGACGGTTGAAGTGGAGGTTCCGCTCCAGCCGCAGACCGTGGAAGTCACGACCAGTCTGTTCATGGCTGCCGCAGTGGTGTCCGTCGTCGAGGAAACATCCGCGGGACCCACGGTCGCGATCTTGACTCCCACCCCTGCCCGAGACGAAGAAGAGCGAGGCGGCGATACCCGTCCCATGAGCCAGTCCGGCCTCGAGATGGCGCTGCGCGCGGCCGCTCAAGAAGCGAAGAACGCCGGCTGGGGCCAGACCGCCATCGTCGAAGATGGCGCCACCGACACGGTTGATGCGCTCCGCAAACTTCGCGAAGCCCAGAAAACGGATTCCGAATCATGAGCCGCGAAGCCCAAAAGTTGGAACCCGAATCATGAGCAAGGTCCGCAATCTCGTCGGCCGCGGCGTCCGCCTGATCGAACCCACCGGCATGGCCGATGGCTCCAGCGAGCGCATGGTTGAAGTCCTTCCACAGGTCTATGACGCGAAGCTCGGCGACGCTCCTCCGACTCAGCTTCCCGCCGAGATCATGGACTTTGGGGAGGTCTACCGCGAGGCGCGCATCGAGCCGCCGCTTCATGGCTACGGCATCGACAAGATCGAGTCGATGCTGAATCACCCGCGCCTTGTGGCCCTTCGTCCCGAGCAGCGGGCAGCCGCGGTGTTGGCGGCACTTGAAGCCGCAGGCGTTGAGTTCACCGACATCCTTCGTGATGCCGTTTTGCGCGACCAGGCGATTGAGCGCTTCGCGCTCGCCAAGGAAGCGGAAATGCAGGGGGAACGGCAGCGGGCGGAAGAAGCCGTCATCCGCGCCCGCCAGGAACTCGATTCCTTCGTCGCCGAGAAGCGCGCCGAAGTGGAGCGCCTCCGTCGCGAGATCAAGGAAGCCGAAGGGCGCTTTGCCGAGCTTCAGGAACGTCGGCGCGTTGAAGAGCGCCGCATTCTTGAAGTCTCCGACCACTTGACCGACGCGCCGCCGACCGTAAATCGTGAAGAAACCGGTCTTCTGGGTGCCACCGGCCTGCTTCGTCCCCAAGGCGCCTGACGCGCTGATCCGCGCGCCACGTCAGCGAGTGATTCGACGTAACTCTCTCCGTCCTTTCTAGCGGGAGACCGCGAGCAGGATCCCGATGCAGATCAGAATCCGGCGCAACTCGGGCGTCGCGGTCAAGGAGCAGATCCGGGCACAGATCGAGCTTGCGATGCTGTCGGGAGAACTTCCACGCGGCTCGCGTCTGCCTCCCATTCGAACCTGGGCCCGGAAACTGCGCGTTCACGCAAATACCATTTCAGCCGCCTACCGGGCGCTCGCAGCGTCAGGCCATGTCGTGGTTCGGTCCGGCTCCGGCGTTTTCGTCGAACCTCGCTCAAGGCGCACGGCGCTCCAACCCACCGTCGCGTCGAAGCTGCGCGAAGCGGTCGAGGAAGCGGTTGCCAGCGGTCTCAGTCAGGAAGACATCCTGGCTGCGGTCTCTCGCTTTTCAGCTCCAGAGTGTCCCGCGGGAATTCTGGTCGTCGATCCATCGACCGAAATGGCCGCAGTCTATGCGAGCGAGATCCGTGATGCTTTGGGAGTCGAAGTCACAGCTTCTACCCTCGATGAACTCGATGCCAATCCCCGACTCGCGGCCGGTCTGGTGGTCGCGGTCCTTCCGTACCATGTCGGTCGAGTGGAGGGCGTCGCGTCGCTTGGCCGGCTGGTCGTCTTCACGCTGACCGTGCCGACACCGGAGACACTGATGCCGGAAGGCGTGTCCTCCGGGATGGTTCTGGTCGTTTCTGAGAGTCCGCTTTTTCTCTCGTTCGCCCGCGTCTCGCTCAAGAGCGTGCTCGACGAAGACTTCGAGATTCACACCTGCACCCTCGATGATGAGAAGGGGTGGAAACGCTTCCTCGGCGCCTCCGACGTGATCCTTGCCGACTCTGTCTCCGCGCCTCGTCTGAAACGCGCGGGAGCGAAGGGCCTCACCCGACTGCAATTGCTGTCGGAGGATTCGATGGAACGGTTGAAAGAAGCCCTTCAACTCTCCGTCGCCTCGTGACCGTGTCCCATCCGTGGCGTCCCCGCGGGCGATCCAGTGCCTTCCTGACCCTGGCTCTGATGGCCTTTGGCGTCCTCGTCGCCGCCTTGATCGGCGAAGTCGCAGTCCGTATCTTTGGATTGAAAGGCCAGGAAGCCGGTCGAATCTTTCGCATCGCGGATGGGCAAGACTTGCAGTTTCCGGGCCGCGCCAGCCATCACATCATCGATCTGTACGGTTCAAATCCACGCGGTTCCTTCCCGATCGATCTCAACGACGAAGCGACCCGCGCCCGTCTCATCGCCGAGAAGTTCACCCGTATCGACGAAGCACGCGCCACCAACCCGTACGGAGTTCCGTTCTCCTACAACGCGCGCGGCTTCCGTGACCGTGAGTTCACCGTAAAAGAACCGGGACGCAGACGCGTCGTGTTCGTCGGCGACTCCTTTACCGAAGCGCAGGGTGTCGTGGAGCCTCTCACCGCCGTTCGGCTCGTCGAGACCGCCTTGCGGAAGACCGATCCCCATCTGGAGATCTGGAATCTCGGGGTTCGCGGCCAGGACTTTCCAGACCTCGAAGGCCTGTTTGAAACCGCACTCGAGCTTTCGCCCGATGCCCTGATCTTTGGCATGGTTCTCAACGACGCCGACCGCGATCCGGAACTCACCAGGAACTGGCCGCGCGTGAACGACTGGATCATGGTGCGCCAGGACGAGCGCTCGTGGATCGCGCGGCATTCCCAGCTCGTCGACTTCGTCACCCACCGCTACGAGCAGCTCAGCGTCTCCCGGGAAACGACGGCCTGGTACAGCGCTCTGTATTCGGATCAGAACAAGGCGGGCTGGATGCGCACGCGCGCCGCGCTCATGCGGATTCAGGCCGAATGTCGAACGCGCGGGATCGGGTTCGGCGTGGCGCTGTGGCCTTTGCTGGTCGGCCTGGAATCGGGGGGCGCTTATCCATTCGAGGCTGCTCATGCCCAGATCAAAAAGGGCGTCGAGCGCTCCGGTATTCCTTTCGTTGACCTTCTTCCCACCCTTCGGGGCCGCGATTCCAGGTCGCTCTGGGTGCACACGAGCGATCTCCACCCCAATGAAATCGCGCAGGCGCTGGTGGCGCCTGTTTTGGCCGATTTTGCCGGGAAGCGTCTTCAAGAAGCATCTGATGCCCAAAGTGTGGCAAAATAAACGGCTCCCCACGCCTCGTGGCTTGGGATTCTTGCTGGAGGCAATAAGTCATGGCGCGGCGCTGCGCGATTACCGGAAAAAAACCGATGAGTGGGCACAACGTGTCCCACGCGAACAACCGCA
>JBDTQB010000174.1:0-9232 GCA_039932395.1 Vicinamibacteria bacterium
CCGGACCGCCCGCGTAAATGACCTTGGGATTGAGTGGATCGGCCACGATGGATCCAAACTCGTATCCTGGGGTGGGCAGCCAGTCGAGAGGCGTGATGGCGCCCAAGTCTCCCCGGCTCCGCGTGGCGATCGAACCGCTGTCCTGTTGGGTCGCATAAATCCAGTACGGATACGACGTGTCCGTGGAGATGTGGTACAGCTGGGCCGTCGACTGGTTGTACCAGGAGCTCCAAGTCTGTCCGGCATCGAGCGAGATCGTGGCGCCCTGGTCGTAGCCGAGAAACAGGCGCTGGCCATCCGTCGGATCGATCCACATCTGTTGCGGATCGTCACCACCGGGCGCGCCCTTCAAGGGCGTGAACGTGGCTCCACCATCGGTGGACCTGTAACAAGTGGTCGCGATGGTGTAGACAATGTCAGGATTCTTCGGGTCGACATAGACGCCGGAGGTGTAGTTGCCCTGGCCATTCGCGATGCGTCGATCGTTGCTGGCCATCTGCTTCCAGTTGGCACCTCCGTCATCGGACCGGTACAGGCCGAACGTGCCGATCAGATACATGCGCCGAGCGTTGCTGTTCGCGGCGATCGCGACCGTGGTGCGGCCTGCGAGTGTCGGCAGACCCGTGGCCTTCACTTCCTTCCAGGTCACGCCCTGATCCATCGACTGGTACATCGCGGTGCCGGAAGGACCAGCCGGCGGAGCGCCAGGCCCGCCCGCTCCCCCGCCGAAGGCTCGCACGGCAAGCGGATCCGTGTAGTGACGGACGGTCATCGCGAGCATGACGTTGGGCTGGTCGAAGGCCCAAGCGATGTCCTGAATGCCCGTCTGGTTGTCGATGAAGAGCGTCTTCGTCCAAGTCTTGCCGCCATCCGTGCTCCGATAAAGGCCGCGGTCATCGGTCTTGGTGTGGAGATCCCCCTGGGCCGCGACGAGAACGACATCGGGGTTATGCGGATCCACGAGAATCGCCGGAATCTGCTTCGTCGCTTCCAGGCCCATGTGCTGCCACGTCCGCCCCGCATCCACCGACTTGTAGACACCATTTCCCTCGTTGATGCCGCCGCCGGTGACCAGATCGCCCATGCCGACATAGATGACGTTGGGGTCGGAGGGTGCGACCTCCACGGCGCCGACCGACGACGCCTCCTGGATCGAATCGAAGACGGGATACCACGTTTCCCCGGCACTCGTCGTCTTCCACACCCCCCCGAGCGGCAGGCCCATATAGAAAACGCCGTGCTGCCCCACGGCACCCGTCACTGCGGACACGCGGCCGCCGCGAAACGGCCCGATGTTGCGCCAGGACATCCCCGAGTACAGCGCGGAGTCGACGGTGGGAGCCATGGCCTTCATCTGCGGTTCTGCGGGCACGGGAGATAGGGCGGCGATGAGAACGATGGAGAGGCGTCGGAGCATCTAGGCAGCATACCCGCGGCTAAAGCCGGGCCAGCTTTTCCCTGTTCCAATTTCGCGACGCCACGCTGCCCCACAGGTTTTTTTCACCACGGCGAGAAGGTGAGCTGGCTACACGCGCCCCAGAACGACCTGATCGAGTCTCAGGACTTCTCCCACCGACCAGGCCTGGAACGGGCAGCCTCGGGGCGCATGCGGCGCGTCGCCTTCCGCGATCTCGGGCAGATGTCCGAGGCCGTGAGGATCCAGGGCCGCGATGAGTGGCTCGAAGAAGTGCTTGCGCGCGTGAGTCCTTGCTTCTGGTGTGCCCCCCCGCGTTCGCAACCAGGCCTCCACGAAGGCGCCCATCAAGAAAGGCCAGATGGTGCCCTGGTGATACGCGGTATCGCGCGCGAGGACGCCGCCGCGATAGTCGCCCCGGTACTGAGGATCGTCGGGCGAAAGCGAGCGCACGCCGGCGGGCGTGACGAGGGAACGCTCCGCGAGATCCACGACCGCGCGCGCGGGTGCGCCAGTCAGGATCTGAAACGGCAGACCGCCGATCGCGAAAAGGGCGTTAGGACGCACGCGTCCATCCACGCGTCCTGGAACGTGATCGACATCAACCACGTCGTACAGGTATCCCGCTTCATCGTTCCAGAAGCGAGCGAGGAAGCTCGCCTGCGCTGCGTCGGCCCAGGCGCTCAATCGAGAGTCGAGCTGCCCGCCGATGCGCAAAGCGTTGATCCATAGCGCTTGAATCTCGACCGGCTTACCGATGCGGGGGGTCACCACGTAGTCGCCGACCTTGGCGTCCATCCAGGTGAGTTGCACCCCCGGCTCGCCCGCGGCGAGAAGGTGATCTGAGTCCATGCGGATCCCGTGACGCGTTCCCGCCGAATAACCGCGCAGGATCGCGACCACGGCGGCGTTTAATTGCCACTCGTCGATGGTGGAAGGCATGAACCCGGCCGCCTTTTCCGCCGTTCTCAGTTCGTGAACCGCGACGATGAACCAGAGCGCCGCATCGACGCTGTTGTACTCGGGCGCCTCGCCTTGATCGGTGAAGCGATTGGGCAGCATGCCCTGAGAAACCGCACTCGCCCATTGCACGAGCACTTTGCGCGCCTCTCCCAACCGCCCGACGGCGAGACACAGACCGCGCAGAGAGATGAAGGTGTCCCGGCCCCAATCGGTGAACCACGGGTAGCCTGCGAGCACGGTCTTTCCGTGACCTCGGTCAACCACGTACGCGGAAGCCGCTCGCACCAGAGCCGACGGAGCACTCAGGCGACGGAATTCTTCCGACGCCCGGACCGATGCGACGCGCTCGGTCAGGGATCCTTCGTCGAAGCCTTGCGTCGACTCATGGGTGCCGAGCACCCAGAGCGCCTCCCGCGCCGTCAGATCGAAGGAGAACGTTCCGGGCGAGCCCAGATCCTCGAGGTGATCCAAACCGCGTTCACGATCCGCGGTGTAAAGGAACTCGCGATACCAGTAGCCATCGCCCTTGAAGACGCCATTCGAGACGGTGACGACCGCAGGCTCCGCCGGATAGGTCTGAAAAACGACGCGGCCATCTTGTTCGCTCGTGGGGGTGAAGTTGAAGTCGGCGTTCTGGCGCTGGAGCGAGTGGTAGTCGCGGCCGGAGAGGAAAGGCCTCACGATCAGCGTGGCCGAATCGGGCTTCGGGCCAAGAAGGCGCCACGAAACAACCGCGAGAGGGGAGCCGGTTGGAACCACCAGCGAATGTTCCAGCGTCCTGCCGTGTCCGAGATCGTATTTCCAGGTCGGCCACGGCGAAGGCTCGAACGAGAACGCCACTGCTCGGCCTTCGTGGTGCACGACAGGGGCATCGGCCGGTGCCGTGGGCTTGTACGTCTGCGAGGTCAATCCGAGCCGTTCACCGTCGATGTCCAGGACCGCATCAAAACCGTTGACCAGGACGTGCCGGTCGACCGGCGGGTTTCGCGACACGAGAAGGATCGCGTGATAGCGGCGCGTGCGCGTTCCGTGCGAGGTGTGAGACGCGAATCCTCCCAGTCCATCCGCCTCCAGCCATTCGTAGGGCGGCTGTACGGGCGTGTCGGGCGTCGTGGCGACCAAGGTCTCAGGCGTCTCATTCATGGGATCGGTTACCTTCTTCGTTGAGCGATGTCCTCGATGCAGGGAAGCGCCAAGGTGGTCCATCCGGTTTGATGCGAGGCGCCGAAGCCGCGTCCCGTATCCCCCGAGAAGTATTCATAGAAGAGCACGAGATTCTTAAAGTGCGGGTCCGTCTTGTAGCGTTCGGCGTCCCCGTGACACGGACGCCGGCCCTCCCGGTCGGCGAGAAACGTAGATGCGAGCCTGCGTTGAATCTCGTGAGCGACCTCTTTCAGATTCATGAGGACACCCGATCCGGCGGGACACTCGACGCGCAGGTTTTCTCCATGGAAATCGTGATACCGGAGCAATGCTTCCACCAGAAGATAGTTCAGCGGGAACCACACCGGGCCGCGCCAGTTGGAGTTGATTCCAAAAGCGCGGGTCCGTGAATCGTCCGGCGCGTAGTCGACGCGGTACTCGGCGGACGGCGTGCGCAGAACGAAGGGTGCTGCTTGATGGGCCTTGGAGAGCGAACGGATGCCCGTGGGGCCAAGAAACGAACTCTCATGAAGGAAATGGCCCAGCACGCGCGTCAGTTGAGTGAAGGAGGGCAGAGCCAGGAGCACGTTGTCGTCGAGTTGTGATCCGGGCGTCGACTCCGCGTACGCGTCAACTCGCGCGAGCAGTTTGGGCAGGTGCTCCAGCGAGCCACGCTTGAGGACTTCAGCGGCGAAAAAGGGAATGACGCCCACCATGGAGAGCGTCTGCAGGGGAATCCGATTCCCGTCGAAGTTGATGTGGTCGTAGTAGAAACCATCCGCCTCATGCCACAGGCCGCGACCGTCTCCATCGTTGATGGCCTCGCAAGTCCGCACGAACTGATCGAAGAACTCGACGGCAAGGGCGTCGTAGCTCGCGGATTTGCTGCGGCTCAAATGAATGGTCATCCTGAGCATGTTCAGGGAGAAGCAGGCGAGCCATGCCGTTCCATCGGCCTGCTCCAGACGGCCGCCGAGCGGCGTACGGCCGCCGCGGTCGAATGCGCCGATGTTGTCGAGCCCGAGAAAACCCCCGCTCAGAAGAGCGGTGTCGCCCGGCGGCTGAAGCTTCTGCCACCAGCGGAAATTCTCCAGCAACGCATCAAAGGCACCCGCCAGGAAGGCAATCGATTCAGGATCTGCCTGGTCCATCTGTTCGAACACGCGCAGGCAAGCCCATGCGTGAACCGGCGGGTTCACATCGCCAAAGGCAAACTCGTACGCGGGCAACTGGCCTGATGGGTGCACGAAGCGATCTGTGAGGAACAACTTCAACTGATCGCGCGCGAAATCCGGATCGACCCGGGCGAAGGGGATCATATGAAAAGCCAGATCCCACGCCGCGTACCAGGGGTATTCCCACTTATCGGGGACTGAGATGAGATCGTGATTGTCGAGATGCGCCCAGTCCCAGTTGCGCCCGGTGAGGCGTTTGGCGGGCGGCAGTGGTTGGGCGGGATCGCCCTTGAGCCATTCAGCCACGTTGAAGTTGTAGAACTGTTTCGAGAAGAGAAGGGACGCGTAGCCCTGGCGGAGAACCGTGCGTTCATCCGACGTCGCCTTCTGCGGCAAGGTCACCTCATAGAAGCGATCCGCCTCGGCGGCCCGTGTCCGAAGCGTCTCTTCGACATGTCGCAGCCCCAGGCGGGCCTGGACATCGGCCTTGGAAGCAAGCCGGAGCACCAGGGTCACCGACTCGCGCGGCGCGAGGGCCAGTCGATAAAGCGCGCCCGCCTTCGTGCCCTCGTTCGCGGGGTTGACCGCCTCGCGCCGGCCTTCGACCACATGCGCGTGAAACGCATCCTTGACGTAGGGCTGCGCGCCTTGAGACCCGAAGAGACGCGCCATGTTCGTTTCGTTGTCGGTGAAGATCATCTGGGGCTCGACCCCGTTCGAAGCCGCTCCCGCCTCCCACAGGTACGTGCCCATCTCCTTGTGTTCGAGGGCGACGCAGCGCCTAGCACCGAGGTGCATCTGAGGTCTGGGGGCATAGCCCGGCTCGTGATCGCGCCCCCACGACCACGTATTTCGGAACCAGAGCTGCGGGATGACGTGAAGGATGGCATCGTCCCCGGACCGATTGGCGAGGGTGATCCTCATCGCGATGTCGGTGGGTGACGCCTTCGCGTACTCGGCGGTCACGTCGATATAGCGGTTGCGATCGAAGACGCCCGAGTCCTCGATCTCGAACTCCGGCTGCCCGATATCCCGCTCCCGGCCTTCGCGTACGAGACGCTCATACGGATACGCCCAGAGCGGATATTTGTAGAGCGACTTGAAATACGAGTGAGTCGGCGTGGAGTCGAGGTAGTAGTACAGCTCCTTGACGTCCTCGCCATGATTGCCCTCGGGTGCTGCCAGTCCGAAGAGTCGTTCCTTCAGGATCGGGTCACGGCCATTCCAAAGTGCTAGTCCGAAACACAGACGCGCTTCGCGGTCGGAAAATCCAAGGAGTCCGTCCTCACCCCAGCGGTAGGCGCGCGATCGCGCGTGATCGTGAGGAAAGTAGTCCCAGCAGGCGCCATCCGCGGAGTAGTCCTCGCGAATGGTGCCCCACTGGCGTTCGGCAAGATAAGGACCAAAGAGACGCCAGTCTTCACCGGCGGATGCCTCACGATGCAAACGTTCATGCTCGGCAGTGATCGGAGGCGTCAAGAACTCCGATTCTAGGGGGTCACGAGGCGAGAACGGCCCGGCAGGAATCAGGCGGATTTCTCGGGAGGGTCATTCTTGAACAGAGCCCGCTTGACCAAGGCGTCAAGACTCAAAGCCCCTGGCCCAAAGACGACGAGCCATGACATGAAAGCTCCGAGCACGAACGGAGCCACGTCTGAAAGACCCGCTTCGCCGCTTCGAGTGAGGGCGCCCACGAAGGTTGCGTGATCGGCCGTCATGAGAGCCACGATCATGGTCGACGACAGAAGCAGGCCCACGATGCGGGTCAGAAGTCCGACGAGGATCAGCATGCCGCCGTAGTACTCAAGATTGGCCACGAAGGCGGCGTTGGCCGCGGGGAAAGGAATCCCGAGATCGGTGAAGAAGTTGACGGTGTTCTCCATGTTCTTGAGCTTGCCGCCGCCCGAGTCGATGAAGGCGTATCCGACAACGAGTCGGGTCAGGATTCCGGGCACGAAGTCCAGATAGCCAAGCAGCTTGAGCGCCTGGAGACGGCCTTTTTGAAGCATTCCGACGAACGTCATGAAGTGTTCTCCTCTTCCTTTGACCGTTCTGATGATGAGGCTCTCGGTTCGGTTACTTCTACGCTTCCGGTGATGCGGACGGATGTTCGGTCTTCCGGCCTTTGAGAGGCACGATAGGCGCTTTTCTTTCTGGATGTCGGGCCACGCACCGACCATAGTTGCGGAGAAGGACCTCGAAGTCCTTCTCGATGTCACCCGTCGGGATCAGGACTTCGTCGAGGATCCCGGCTTCCTTCTTCGCGTAGTCGATGTACCCCAAGACGACCGGCACCTTCGCCTGCAGTGCTATGTAGTAGAAGCCCGTCTTCCAGCCGTCGGTCAGGTAGCGGGTGCCTTCGGGAGCGACACCGAGGGCGAACGTCTCGTGGCGATCGAACCAGGACACGGCCTGGCTGACAGAGCTTTGGTTCTTCGACCGGTCGAGCGGAATTCCTCCCATGCTGCGCAGAAACCATCCGAGCGGGCCCTTGAACAGGCTGTCTTTCCCGAAGAAGGAAAAACGCAGACGAAGCATCGCCGCCGCCAGGAGCAGATAGAACCCATCCCAGTTGGAGGTGTGGGGTGCGGCCAGAATCACGAACTTCTTCAGCGTTGGGGTCTCCCCGACGCATTTCCAGCCTAGAAGCCTGAAGAGGAGCTGGCCCACCCACACCACGAAGGGGGCCGCCGTCCGAACCTCGGGGATTTCCTGGGGCTTTTTCGGACCGCCCGATCCTGATTCTTCTACCGTACAGACTCCTAGCTTCAGAGAACTTATTTCGACGACTATAGTTCGACGGGCGACCGTCAGGTCGTCCTGCTCATGCTCTCGATTTATACCTTTTTCCTGGGGATTGGCTTCGCCTTCGCGGCGCCGTTCTTCCTTTGGCGCGGCCGGGGAACGAACCGCTATACCTCGAATTTCAAAGAGCGCTTCGGCGCGCTTCCCGTCTATCTCAACGTCGACAACGACCGCTCCATCTGGATCCATGCGGTGTCGGTGGGCGAGGTGCTCGCGTCCCGCATTCTGGTGGAGCCGCTGAAGAAGCGCTTTCCCAAGCATCGGATTTTCCTTTCGACTTCAACCGTCGCGGGCAACGCGGTCGCGCGGCAACGCGTTCACGGAATCGATGGCCTCTTCTATGCGCCTTTCGACTTTCCGTCACCCGTACGAAAGGTTCTCGATACGCTGCAGCCGGACTTGCTGGTCATTGTGGAAACCGAACTCTGGCCGAACCTGATCAACGAGGCGAAAGCGCGCGGAACCAAGATCGCGATGGTCAATGGACGCATTTCCCCCCGCTCCTACCCCCGCTACCGTCGCATCAGAAGCCTGCTGCGCAACACCCTTTCGCAGGTCGATTCGTTCCTCATGCAGGCGGAGCCGCATGCCGACCGTATCAAGGACCTGGGCGCGCCTCCAGACCGAGTTCATGTCACGGGGAATCTCAAGTTCGACGCGCTCGACATGGGACGTCCCAAAGAGCGCCTGACCCGCATCATCCTTTCGAATCCGCAACGACCGATCGTGGTGGCGGGCAGCACGGTTCCCGGCGAGGAAGAAATCATTCTCAAGGCCCTTCACCTTGCGCGCGAGCGGGTGCCCAACCTTGGCCTGGTGCTGGCACCGCGTCATCCTGACCGCTTTGCGGAGGTTCCGGCTCTGGTCGAAGCCTCCGGCTTTCGTTGCGTCCGCCGCACGGACCTCGAGCCCGGTCAGTGGAAGGTCGGGGATGTCCTGCTTCTCGACACGCTCGGCGAACTCGCCTCGGTCTATTCCCTCGCGACGGTCGCGTTCGTCGGTGGCTCCCTGGTGCCCCAAGGCGGCCACAATGTCCTTGAGGTTTCGGCGAGCGGAGTTCCCGTTCTCACCGGACCCAACGTCCAGAACTTCCAGGAAATCGCCAACGAGTTTCATCGCGAAGGCGCCCTGATTTTCGTGAAGGATGCGGCCGAACTGGCGCGAGAGATCGTTTCCTTTGTGACAGACAAGGCGCGGCGTGATGAAGTGGGTGGCAAAGGTCGCGCGCTCATTGAACCGAATCGCGGTGCTCTGGGTCGGACGATTGACGGGTTGTCCGCCTTGATTGAGCCCGCAGGCCGAAATTGAGATCTCCAGCCTCCGGCTTCTCGCCTCGTTGATTGAGGACCATTGGGAGAGGCGCTTTCAGTTCTGGCCCCTTTGGGGTGGTTGTACGGATTTGGGGCCTCGGTCCGTCGTGAGGCCTACGCGCGCGGATTGTGTCGGCCGGCCCGTCTGTATTCACCGGTCATCAGCGTAGGCGGGCTCGCCATGGGCGGGTCGATGAAGACCCCGGTGGTGATCGAACTGGCGCGCATCCTGTCGAACCGTGGCCCGGCCGTTGGCGTCTTGGGGCATGGCTATCGCGGATCCGATCCGACGCCCCGTATCGTGTCCGATGGCGAACGGCCACTCGCTCGTCCGGAGACGGTGGGTGACGAGGCGGTGCTCCTTGCTCATGAATTGCCGGGCTGCCCGGTGGTTGTGGGCCGAGACAAAGTGGCCGCGGGCC
>JBDTQB010000175.1:0-9190 GCA_039932395.1 Vicinamibacteria bacterium
GGATTGAAAATCCACGTGTCGGGGGTTCGATTCCCTCCCACGCCACCATTCGGGCGCATAGCGCCCGAATCCGTGCGTGGGAGTTCATCAGGAGGGCGTCGTCGCCCTTCAGGCGCCGTCTAGCCCTCTCGATCCCCGTCGTTGGTGCGGCAACGGCTCGCTTGCTTTGCAAGCTCGGTGCCTGGCTACCGCTAGATTGTCCTCAGCCCCCTCCGTCACCCCGGCGAAGGCCGGGGCCTAGCGCGACTGCCGTTTGAGAGCCGCGAAACTCTGCTGGATCGCTGGCTAAGAGCGTCGCCAACCGGTTCGTTCGAACCAGCGGGCTATGTCTTCCTTTGGAATGCGGTGACGGGTCGGGCGGCCGTGGGGGCAGTAGTCCTGGAATTCCGTCGCCAGAATGCCGCTCACGATTTCCTGCATCGTGGCCGTGTTGATCTTCTGGCCAGCTCTCACTGATGAATGGCAGGCGAGGCTTGCGGCAAGGCGATGGGTTCGGCCTTCGATGGTCCAGTGGGTGTCGGAGCTGTCCTCGAGCTGGCGCAACACTTTCGTGATCGCCTCCGCCGGATCACGGCCCGATAGCAGATGTGGAATTGAACGGACCAACAACGATCCGGCGCCGAAAGACTCGATCTCGAATCCCAGGTCGTACAGTTCAAGCGAGGTCTCCTCCGCCAGCAACGCCAGACTCGGAGATACTTGCACTACCGTGGCCGTCAGGAGCGCCTGACTCATGGCGCGCTCGCCTGCCTTGCGCTTCTCGATCTGCTCGAAGCGGGCGCGTTCGTGGCAGGTGTGCTGATCGAACAGCCAGAGGTCGCCTTCGACCACCGCCACGATGTAGGTATCGCGGAACTGGCCGAGGATCACCGGAGGCGTCGCCGGGGCGGAGCCGAATCGCGCCACGCCTTCACCGGTGGGTGCTGGAGTTGCCGAGTCCCACCAGCGACCAGAACTGACGTCCGTCGACGTCGTGGCGTAGGTTCCGGGGGTTTCCGCCTCCGAGGGCGAAGCGGACCCAAAAGCGGAATCCGCGTCTCGGACTTCGCGGCGCGGCCAGGGTTTCGGCGCTTCACCTGCACCTGTGCTCGACAGGGCGCGTCGCACCGCTCGCACCAGCGTCTGAAAAATTCTCGATGGTTCTCGGAAACGAACTTCCGTCTTGGCCGGATGGACGTTGACGTCAACCATGTCGAGACCGACATCCACGAACAGCACCGCTGCGGGTTTGGGATCGAAGTGGCCGAGCGCTCGATACGCTTCGGTCAACGCCTTCGATAGACCGCGATCCTTCACCGGCCGCCCATTCACATACACGCGCAGGTCGGGACGCGCTCCGCCCTTCGACGCGTCACGTGACACAAAGCCGGAGATCGAGATCCCCAGTTCTTCGTGGTCGACCGTCGCCAGTCCGTTCGCGAAGTCACGTCCCAGAACCGCAGCCACGCGCTCTTCCACCGACGCTGCGGGCGGAAGATTCAGCACTTCACGACCGTCGGCGCGAACAATAAAGCCCACCGCCGAGCGCGCCATCGCCAGCAAGGACACGATTTCCACCGCGTAGCGAAGCTCCGTCGACTCGGCGCGCAGGAACTTCCTTCGCGCGGGGATTTCGGCGAAGAGGTTCTTGACCTCCACGGTCGTGCCCACGGGATGAGCCGCGGGCATGGGAGGAGAGATGCGCGAGAACGCCACCGCAACGACGGCGGCTTCTCCAGAGTCGCGCGTGCGGCTGGTGATGGTCAGTTCGGCGACGCTTCCGATGGAGGGCAGGGCTTCCCCGCGGAATCCGCTGGACGCGATGTGTTCAAGATCCGAGGCGTTGCGCAGCTTAGAGGTCGCGTGACGCTCAATCGCCAGCGCCAGTTCGCCCGACGGAATACCGGAGCCATCGTCACGAACCCGGATCAGGCGCTTGCCTCCCTGTTCGATGTCGATGACGATCCGCCCGGCCTCGGCATCCAGCGCGTTCTCGACCAGCTCCTTGACCACGGACGCTGGTCGCTCGACCACCTCGCCCGCGGCGATCTGGTTGACGACGTCGTCGGGGAGGCGCGCAATGGATTGCATTTTTGTTCCGCTTACGTTGAGGAGCGCCAGCCGTGATCTTCAACGAATCGACCACGGCCGGCGGGCCTCTTTATCTGGATCCCGGCCTTCGCCGGGATACGTCGAGTGCCCTCACGACCATGCACTCGACTAGTCAGCGTTCGGCTTCTCGAGCTGCGCCTGCGCCGCAGCCAGACGGGCGATCGGAATGCGGAACGGCGAGGCCGAGACGTAGTTCAGACCGGCGTTGTGGAAGAAGCGAATGGATGACGGATCGCCTCCGTGCTCGCCGCACACTCCGATCTTGAGATTCGGCTTGACGGAACGGCCCTTCTTGACCGCGATGTCCACGAGCTGGCCGATGCCGGACACATCGATGGACACAAACGGATCTTTCTCCAGGATGCCCATCTCGACGTAGGGGCCCAGGAACTTGCCCGCATCGTCGCGTGACAGACCGAAGCCCATCTGCGTGAGATCGTTGGTGCCGAACGAGAAGAAGTCGGCTTCCTTTGCGATCTCATCGGCGGTCAGCGCGGCGCGCGGCACTTCGATCATCGTTCCGATCAAGTACTCGACACCCGCCACACCCTTGCCGAGAACGCGGTTCGCCTCTTCGAGCACGATCGCCTTCTGACGCTTCAACTCCTCCACATGGCCAACCAGAGGAATCATGATCTCGGGACGCACCTGCTGACCCTTCTTCGCCACCTGAACGGCGGCCTCGAAGATGGCGCGAGCCTGCATGCGGGTGATCTCGGGATACGTGATGCCCAGGCGGCAGCCACGATGGCCGAGCATCGGGTTGAACTCATGCAGCGCTTCGATCTCGTGCAGCAACTTCTCGGCGCGAGCAAGCTCAGCCTTGCTGCCCTTCTTCGCTGCAACCTGCACCATCAGGTCCTCGCGCTTCGGAAGGAACTCGTGAAGCGGCGGATCGAGAGTACGAATGGTGACGGGATAACCCTTCATCTCCTTGAAGAGGCCCGCGAAGTCGCTCTTCTGCATCGGCATCAGCTTCTTCAAGGCGCCCTGGTAGGTCTTGATCGCGTCGCCGTACGTCTTCTTCGCCGCCGCAAGCTCCGCCTTGACGGTGGCTTTCTGCGCCGAGTTCACTTCGCCGAGCTTCTTCTCCAGACCGCGCATCACGCTCATGCCCTTCTCTCCCTTGGCCGAGGAGAGAATCATGGCCACGACGTGCTTGAGGCGGTCTTCGGCGAAGAACATGTGCTCGGTGCGGCAAAGCCCGATGCCCTGCGCGCCGAACGCGAACGCCGTCTTCGCATCACGCGGGATGTCAGCGTTCGCGCGGATGCCGAGACGCTTCACATCGTCGGTCCACGAAAGCAGCTTCGCGAACTTCTGATAGATCGGCGACTTCTCGGCCTTCAGCGTTCCGTTGACCACCTGGAGGATTTCGGAAGGCGACGTCGCGAGCGAAGCCAGGATCAGTTCGCCGGTCGAGCCGTCGATCGAGATCACGTCGCCTTCGCGGACGACTTTGTCGCCCACCGTCATCGTCTTGAGCTTCGCGTTGATCGACAAAGCCGAGCAGCCAACCACCGACGGCTTGCCCATCTGACGGCCAACAACGGCCGCGTGCGAGGTCATCCCACCCGTCGCGGTGAGGATGCCCTGCGCGACGTGCATGCCGTGGATGTCATCCGGCACGGTTTCCATGCGAACCAGAACGACGCGCTTGCCCTTGGCCGACCACGCGACGGCGTCATCAGCAGTGAAGACAACCGCGCCTGTCGCGGCGCCGGGCGATGCGGGCAGACCCTTCGCGGCCACCTTCGCCTTGGCGCGCTCTTTCGGCTCGAAGATCGGATGCAGAAGCTGATCGAGCGACTGAGGCTCGACCTTCATCAGCGCTTCCGCCTTGGTCAGAACACCTTCCTCGACCAGATCCACCGCGATCACCACCGACGCGAGGCCGGTGCGCTTGCCGTTGCGCGTCTGAAGCATGAAGAGCTTGTTCTCTTCGATGGTGAACTCGAAGTCCTGGATGTCCTTGTAGTGACGTTCCAGCTTCGTCGTGATTTCACGCAGCTGCTTGTAAGCGGCGGGCATGACGTTCGCGAGGTCAACGATGGGATGCGGCGTGCGGATACCCGCGACCACGTCCTCGCCCTGCGCGTTCTGAAGGAACTCGCCGTAGAACTCCTTGCCGCCTGTCGAGGGGTTACGCGTGAAGCCGACGCCCGTGGCGGATGAGTCGCCCTTGTTGCCAAAGACCATGCACTGCACGTTGACGGCGGTGCCGAGGTCGTGCGGAATGTCATTGAGGCGGCGATACGTCACCGCTCGGGTGTTGCCCCAGCTCTTGAAAACGGCGTCACGCGCCCCCGAGAGCTGCTCCTTCGGATCCTGAGGGAACGCCTTGCCGGTCTGCTTCAACACAACCGCCTTGTACTTCTCGAGAACGGTGTCGAGGTTCGCCTCGGTGAGGTCCACGTCGGCCTTCACCTTCGCCGCTTTCTTCACCGCGTGCAGCTCGTGCTCGAACAGATCCTTGTCGATGTTCAACACGACGTTCGAGTACATCTGGATGAAGCGACGGTACGAGTCCTTGGCGAAACGGCCGTTGCCGGTCTTGTCCTTCAATCCGACGACCGACTTGTCGTTGAGACCAAGGTTGAGGATGGTATCCATCATTCCGGGCATCGAGAACTTCGAACCCGAACGCACGGAGACGAGAAGAGGATCGCTGGCCTGGCCGAGCGACTTGCCCATCAGAGTCTCCAGCCTGGCGAGCGCCTCTGCAATCTCATCCTCGATCGGGGGCGTGAGCTTGCCTTTGTTCTCTTCAAAGACCGCGCAGGCCTTGGTGGAAATAGTAAAGCCGGGAGGAACCGGCAGACCGGCGTTGGTCATCTCCGCCAGGCCAGCACCTTTGCCGCCCAGCGCGTCCTTCATGTCCCGATGGCCTTCGGCCTTACCGCCGCCGAAAAAGTAAACGAACTTTGGCACTGTCTTTATCTCCTAGGAAGAAACGGCTTTGTCGCCAGAGGGCGACGCAAGTTTGGAAAGATCGGCGATCTCATAGACGAGATCGAGAAGTCGAGCAAGTAAAGCGAGTCGATTCTTTCTCACTGTTGGATCGTCGTCCAAAACCTTGAGGGCATCAAAGAATGCGGCGACGTAAGGCTCCGTCCACGCAATTTGGACCAACCGTGCGCCAATGTATGAAGGGGGGACCTGCTCGACTTTGAGAATGGAGGTGTGGAGCGCCTTTTCTTCCTCGCACGTGAAGGCACTGGCATCCGGCAAACCGAGGGTTGACGATTCGGCGGACGAAGCGACGATGTTCTTGGCTCTCTTGAAGAGTTGTGCCAAAGATGCGAAGACCTCCGGCTCTTCCGCACGCATCTGCACGAGGTTATGCAGCCGCTCTTGCGCACCGCCAACGTCAGACAGAGCGTCTATTCGGGCTTCCAGGACTGCATCGACGTCGGCTGGTAAGACTCGGAGCCGCGGGATCGCGTTTTCGTTTGACGTCTCAAACGTCATCGGCCGCGCCGTCAGCAAATTTCGCAGACGCTCGGTCAAGAATGGAAGCAGCGCACCAGCGGTTTCCTCGCGAGACTTCGACAAGGCGCCGTTAAAGGTCGCGTAGCTGAATTCAATCGCGCGAACCATGTCCAGAGGTCGCATCCCCGGTGGACAAGGTCCCCAAAAATCGAGAAGTATTCGCATGGCACCCTGCCCGGCGCGGCGAAGGCCATACGGATCGCTGCTGCCGGACGGCACTAAACCCAGCGCAAAGTATCCAACCAAGGTATCGAGGCGGTCCGCTAGGGCGATGAGAGCAAAACTACTGCCGATCCCCACCTTGCCGGTGGGTAAGGCGCCACGTTCGATCGCAATTGGGTGGTAGTGCCATCGAATGGCGTCCGCAACCGCAGACTCCTCCGATCCTTGCGCATAGAGACCACCCATGATTCCCTGCAGCTCAGGGAACTCACGAACCATCAGAGAGCTCAGATCCGCCTTTGCGAGCAAAGCAGCACGTCTCGCATCGGCGACGACAAAATCATCTGCCCCGGCCTGCTTGCCTAGCCATTCGGCCAACGCGGAGATTCGAACAGCCTTGTCCTTGTAGCTACCGAGACCTTTTTGGAATGCGATCATCGCGAGGTCGTCAACACGACTCTCGAGCGTCCGCTTGCGGTCCTCATCGTAGAAGAACCGCGCGTCTTTCAGTCGAGCGACGACGACGCGTTCCTGCCCTCGCCTCGCGTTCACGACCCCCGCCTCATCGCAACCGGAGATCGCCGCGAATCGTGGCGCTCCATCTGGACCGGCCGGCAGCGTGATCGCCTTCTGATGATGCGACAGCGCCGTCTCCAGCACTTCGATCGGAAGGTCCGCGAACTCTTTGGGAATGGAACCGACGGCGATCGTCGGATACTCGACCAGATCGCACCACTCGGCGATCAAATGCGCTCCGTCACCGGAAACGCTTCCACCGGCCGCCTCGACCTGACCGCGAATCCGCTCGGTCCGCTTCGCCGGATCGAGCACGACGAATCGCGCCTTGAGCCCCGCTTCCAATTCCGCGAAAGACTTCACTTCGAAGCCGCGATCCTTCACCTCGCGGGGATAGAAACGATTGCCCATCGAACGAGCGCCGCTCACAACTCGAGCAGAGCCTTTTACGCCAGCGACGGCATCGAAGATCGTGACTGGAACAACAGCCCCATCGAGCAACGCCACGATCCACTGAATCGGTCGACCAAACTCAAACGCACCGCGACCGTCGTCGAGCCACGCGTCCCAGTTCATGCGCTTAGGAAAGTTGAAGCCGCGCAGGATCGACGGGAGCAAACCGGCCAGAACGTCGGCAGTCGGACGGCCAGCGATCTCCTTGGTCGCGCTGACGTAGAGGTCGTTCGATCCCTCCACCTTCGGCGAGAGATTTAGCGCGTCGAGGCCCACGCCTTGTTTCCTCGCGAAGCCTTCGGACGCCTTCGACCAGTTCCCTGCCGCATCCTTCGCAATCTTCGCGGCTGGCCCCCATTCGACAACCGTCCTGTCCGGCTGACGAGACTTGAGAGTCGCAACCAGCACCAGGCGTCGAGATGTCCAGTACGTTTCGGCCTTGCTAAGCCCGAGGTGCTCTCGCTCGGACAAATCGCAGAAACCATCCTCCAACTGAGTCGCAAGGTTGGAAAGCCACGGAGCCGGCATCTCCTCGAAGCCGATCTCAAAAAGAAACTCAGCCACGAGACGCCTCCAGAGCAACAACAAATTTGGACCCGTGCACCCTTCGGAAGTTGCGAGAACAGGGGGTGCGCCGAGATGACGAATCCGGAAACGGTCGCGCCACAAGGACGTCGACTAAGCGATGAAGAAGCGAACCCAGGGGGCGAGGAGGTCGCACTCGAGCGGGGCCTCTTTCGTGAGTCGCCGCAGTCCGTTTGAAAACATTCACGAAAGCGGAGGCGAGCAAGGAGGCACACGAATCCGAAGTCTTGTAGACGCAGTGCCGACGCGGGAGCCGTCCCCGCCGAGGCGAGCCTCCTCGCGCCCTGGGATCGCGGGCCCCAACGAAGACGCCCACGTCACGTGCAGCAGCGATCATGCCTTCACCTTGGCCTGACTGCCGGAAGCGTCGACGGGCTCGGCCTTCGGAGCTGGCCAGCGATCCTCGACGTAGGCAGCCGCAACGCCGCAAGCCAGCTTACGAATCTGCAGCAGCATCGAAGCTCGCTGGGTCACCGAAATTCCACCACGAGCGTCAAGCACATTGAAGGCGTGAGACGCATGAAGCACCCAGCCGAAAGCCGCCAACGAAACGCGCTGGGGGGCATCCTCGTTGAACTTGAGCTTGAGCAACCGCGCCGCCTCGCTCAATGCCGCTTCGAACAGCTTCATGTGCAAATCCACATCCGCCAGTTCGAAGCTGTAACGCGAGAGTTGGAACTCTTCCTCGTGTCGAACCTCCCGATAAAGGACGGGCGGGCGATCCGCAGTCTGGTGACTCCACTCAACGTCGAAAATGTCGGCCTTGTCCTGCAGGTACATCGCGATGCGCTCCAGCCCGTAGGTGATCTCAGCCGAAATGGGCGACAGATTGATCCCTCCCGCCTGCTGGAAGTAAGTGAACTGCGTGATCTCCTGCCCGTCGAGCAAAACCTGCCAGCCAATCCCCCACGCACCAAGCGCCGGCGATTCCCAGTTGTCTTCCTCAAAACGGACGTCGTGATCAGCGGGCTCGATACCCAGCGCGCGCAGCGAATCCAAATAGAGATCCTGAACGTTCGCGGGCGACGGCTTCAGGATCACCTGATACTGATGATGCTTGTAAAGCCGATTCGGATTGTCTCCATAACGGCCGTCGGTCGGACGACGCGAGGGCTGCACGTAGGCCACGCGCCACGCATCTGGACCAAGCACGCGCAGAAAGGTCTCGGGATTCATGGTGCCCGCACCCACTTCCGTGTCGACGCCAAGCTGAATCAGACAGCCGTTCTTCTCCCAGAACGCGTTCAACGTCGCGATGATGCCCTGCAGACTCAGACTCATGATCGAAGCACACTCTCAATAACCCGGGAAGAGTTCAGGGACCGTCCAAGATGGTTCTCGATCAGCGTCGCATGGAACTTCCGGATGGGAGCGAGATCAATGCCCGCTGTCTTCTCGGCGAAGTTCGCGGGCGACAAGCGCAGCGCCGAGCGAAGCAGCGCGCGTGAGTCGGCGTCGAGAATCTGGGTGCGCGTCGACGCGCAGTTCAAACACACCACCCGCTCGCCCACCCGATCAAAGGCCAGACCGTCGGTGATCGGCTGCCGACAAGAAAGACAGCGTGCGAGAGACGGATAAAGCCCGTGCAGCTTCAGCGTCCACGCCTCGGCATATCTCATGACCGCACGACCGTCCGAACCCTTCTGCTTCAGCGCGGTCACGCAGGAACGTCCCAGCCGGTACGTATCGTCGTCACGGACGTCCGTGGGCAGGAACGCTTCAAACAATTCGGCGCAGTATTCCAACGCGAGAAGGCTTTCTAGGTTGCTTTGGGGAGGTTCCGAGGAACGGATGAGCTCGACCGTGCCGAGGCGGAACAGCTCCGTCCCTTCACGGCCGTACAGCGTGGTGCGAACTTCCGAAAGAGGCTGAAGCGACGACTGATAACGAT
>JBDTQB010000176.1:0-9157 GCA_039932395.1 Vicinamibacteria bacterium
TCATCACCGCGACCATCCTGACCGCACCCGAGTTCGTCGGACCCATCCTTCAACTGTGCCAGGACAAACGCGGCATCCAGAAGGACATGGGGTACATCACGCCCACCCGCGTGATGATCAAGTACGAACTTCCCATGGCCGAAGTGCTGCTCGACTTCTACGACCGCTTGAAGTCGGCGTCGAAGGGCTACGCGTCGCTCGACTACCAGATCACGGGTTGGTGGGTGACGCCCCTGGTGAAGCTCGACGTGCTCGTGAATGACGAGCCGGTCGACGCGCTCTCGATCATCTGCCACAAAGACTCGGCCTATTCGCGGGGCAAGACGCTCGTCACCAAGATGCGCGCCCTCATCCCGCGACAGATGTTTGACGTGGCGATCCAGGCCGCGATCGGCTCACGCATCATCGCGCGCGAGAGTGTCAAGGCGCTGCGCAAGAACGTCATCGCGAAGTGCTACGGTGGCGACATCAGCCGCAAACGCAAGCTGCTCGACAAGCAGAAGGAAGGCAAGAAGCGGATGAAGCGCGTCGGCAGCGTCGATATCCCGCAGGAAGCGTTCCTCGCCGTGCTCAAGGTCGACGAATAACTACGCGCTGCCCTTGAGGTAGCGCCCGGTCTTGCGCATGGCCAGGTAGAGATCGCAACTCGTGCACGGAACATCGGCCGATGGCTCTTCCAATCCGAGGAGCATCCGTCGGGCGCGCTTCATTTTCTCGCCGTTGAAGGACGCTTCCAGTCCATCTTTGATGGCGTTGCCTCCGAACTGACCCCAGAAGTTCCGGCAGCAGCCGAGGTTGTCGCCGTTCCAGTTGAACTGCGGCTCCGACCAGAGTTGATGGCAGATTTCGCCGAGATACGCCTTGCCGGTCTCGTCCTGAAAAGCGGCTCGGGTCGGAGGCAGGCCGGTTTCGCGCCGCATCTTCTCAACATCACGCACGGGGGAAACGTCGTCATCCCACGAGATCTTGGCCTTGAAGGTCATGCCGCGCAGCGCCGCGAGCCCGCGGGCCGCTTCAATCTCATGTTCGTTGTGGCCGAACACAATGAACTGCCAGATGAGGTTAGGCAGCGCGGAGCCGTGACGTTTCTTGGCTGCGTTGATCAGGTCGATGTTCGCAAGGACCTTCGAGAGATCGCCTTTCACCCGGTACTTCGCGTACGTCTCCTGCGTGGCGCCGTCGATCGAACACTTGAGCTCGGTGACGCCCGTCCTCACCAGGACATCCGCCATGCCTTCGTCCATGTGATTCAGGTTGGCGCCATTGCCGAGGGAGATCACTACATTGCGCGCCGCCGCTTTCTCAAGGATCTCGCCGAGCGACTTGTTGAGGAAGACTTCGCCGTAGTTCGACAGCTCCAGACGGCGCACGCTCGGCGACTGGTCGAGGAAAGCGTCGAACAGCGCGGGCGTGAGCTGCCCGGAGGCAATGGCTGGTCGAATGGCGCCCGCGGTGGTCGGGCACGACGGGCATCGCAGCTGGCAGGAGGGGAGCGCTTCGAGGCGGGCGCGCACCGGAAGCGGCGCCCAGCCGTCGTCCGTGCCAACCGTATTTGATGGACGGACGCGTCGTGGCGGTCTCACGCCATGAGGATATCCGCGAGCGCTTCTTCGCTGCCGGGCTTTTCGCGGAAGAACAGCGTCGGCTCGAACAGCTCCAGTTCGAGCAGCATGGGGAGGCCCTGATCGTCACGCGCGATATCGACACGCGCGTAGGGGATGGTTGAGAGGCCGGCGCGCCTCAGGACATCCTCGGCCATCGTGATGGCATCAGCGCCAGCCTCGACGGCACGGCCTTCAGGGCCGACGTGCCGTCCCCCCTTGAACGCGGAATTCTTTTTGACGGCGTGCGAATAGCGGCCACCGAAACAGATCAGGCACTGCTCGCCGCCTTCGTCCACATCCTTGATGAACGGTTGAATCATGATGTCCCGGTCAGGCCGATGACGCTCCAGATACGCCTGACCCTCCGCGTAACGCGCAGGTTCAACGCGGATCGTTTCCCAGGAGTCGGCGGACACGCAAGGCTTAAGGACGACGGTCTGCCAGCCACGGCCGGCGCACAGCCCTTCCAGGCTCGCCACTTCGCCCTTGTCGACAAACGCGCTCGGCACGGCGCGAACCCCCTTGGCCTCGAGATCGGACATATAACGCTTGTGCGTGTTCCATCGCACCACCTCCGGCGGATTCACGATGCGTGTCTGCTTTTCTGCCCGCGCGAGCCAGGTCAGGAACTCGTCATAGCGGTGGTAGTAGTCCCACGGCGAGCGGAGCAGCGTCAGGTCGACCTGACTCCAGTCGAAGTCAGCGTCATCCCATGACCCGGACAGAACCAACGCTCCCCGTTTCGCCAGGGCGGCGGCAAGCGGACGATCGTCGTCCTCCATCTCGGTCTGACGCGGGCTGGTGACAAAGGCGATCTTCATGGCCGCGGGAGCTTAAGCGGCTGCAAGAGGTCTTGTGCGACGGAACGGCTCAGGCCTGGTCGTAGGCCTGCTTCAACCAGGCGATGAGTTCTTTGTCGACATGTTTCAGGGCCTCGATACGAACGCGGTGCGTGACCATCGCACTGAAGCTGCCGGAAGCTTCGAGACGCCCCGCGGGAGCCACGCCCTTCAAATTCAACCCTACGTCCAGGCGGGTGGCAGTTGATGGCTGAACGAGAGCGAACTGCTTGCTCCGTCGCAGGCTGACATTCGCCTTCTTGGGGGAAACCTCGACATCGCTGCCGAACTTCCCGACCGCCGCGACGATCGCATCGTAGATGGGCCGAAGCGCTGCCTTGGCGCCCGCGTACTGGACCCCCACCGGATCATCTCCGTGCGAGGGTGCGCCTCCGCCCTTGATCGAGTGCGCGATGACATTCGCGTAGCCGTGGCCGACGCCATGCTCGGCCTTGAGAAAGGAAACCACCTGCCCATGCTTCTCGAACTTCTGAGGGGTCACCACCTTCGCCCACTCATCGAGGGACTTGCCGGTCTTCTCCTTCAGGCTCGTGACCATCTTCGCAATCGAGTCTTCAACTTTGCCCATGGCTACTTCTCCCTTGACAGCGCGTGATGCGAGCTACTTCTTGTCTTTGAGTTCGGGGATGTTCTCGACGAGCGTGTCTTTCGGTGCCATGAACATGAACGCGGACATCATGCCGTTCATGAAACGCGTCTTGAGTGGAACATCACCGGTCTCGACCACCGACTTGATGTTGCCGAGGATGTCGACCCAGCTCGTGCGGACGGAATCGGCGGTTTTCTTCTGGTCGACGAACTTGGAATGGACAACGGTCACGCGGGTGACGCCAGCCTTTTCTTCGAGCGTCCACTCCACGAGCGTCGGCGTCTCGTCCAGATTGGTGAAGCGGAAGGTATGGACGAAGCGCGTCGGTGGAACGAACTCCTTCACCTCGCCCAGGATGAAGACACGCTTGCCGTCCGGGCTTTTGTAAATCATCCGCGAGCCTGGCTTGAAGTCGGTGTCGAGCACGGTCGCGAACATTGGCTTCTGGACCTGCTTGAGTTTTGTGATCTCGGCCCAGACATCGGCGACGGGCGCTTTGATCTCGACGACGTGAACCTGACGTTCTTCCATGAAATCTCCTTCAGGCGCGCCGGGCGCGGCTGGTTTCGGTGCCGGTCTTGGTCTTCGCGCGATGGGTGGTCTTCTCCTCAACCGCGCGTTTCAGGCCGACCAGGGCGGACGCCCAGTCGCCCTGGTATTTCCCCACCCAGCGTTCATAGATGTGTTGAATAGGAACGGGATTGAGGTGATTGATCCGTCGCCGGCCATCGACTTCGACGGTGACGAGGTCTGCTTCGCGCAGCAGATTCAGGTGCTGCATCACGAGGAAGCGGTTCTCGCCAAGAGCTTCCGCGAGTTCGCCGGTGGTGCACGGCTTGTCGCGCAAGACGTCGAGGAGGCGCCGCCGATGGGGATTGGCGAGCGCGCGCCAGACGTGATCGAGGTCTTCATGTGACGTCATCAATACGTAAAGACTATGCTACATATTGGGATTAGGTCAAGCGCCTTTTCAGATGGAAGGAAGACTGCGAAAGTCCGCACTGTGACTGAGCTGACCGCGACCAAACAATGGAACGCCTTTCTCTCGCGATTCACGCCGGAGATCGTGAGACTGGTGAAGGCTTCGCTTGCTCGCATGCGAAAGCGCGTCCCGGGCGCCGTCGAACTGGTCTACGACAACTTCAACGCCCTGGTGATTGGCTTCGGTCCTTCAGAACGCGCGTCCGAGGCGGTGTTCTCCATCGCCATCTATCCCAAGTGGGCGAATCTGTTCTTTCTTCAGGGCGCCCGACTCAAGGATCCGAAGAAACTTCTTCAAGGTGCCGGGAGCACGGTGAGGCATCTGCGGCTCCTGGATCCGAAGTTGCTCGATCACCCTGAGGTTGTCGATCTGATGGAGCGAGCGCTCGCGCACGCGGTCAAACCGATCAACCCGAACGTGAAACGCCGCATGGTCATCAGAGCCATCGCTCCGAAGCAACGCTCCCGACGCTAGCAGTCCGTGGTGAAAGTCAGCCGCAGCACCGAGACGAACGATGCGCCCGTCTGGCGATGAGCCGAAGAGCCCGAATATCGGGAATATTCGGGCTTCTGAGCGAAGAAGTCAGACGGGATGCAGCGTTCGTCGAATGCCGGCTGATTTTCACCACGGGCTGCTAGAAATCCGCACCACCGGAAGCGCCAGATTTCTGTTTCAGGGCCCTAGAAACCACGGCCGTGAGGTCGCCCAGCACGAATGGCTTGGTGATGTAGTCGTTCATTCCCGCAGCGAAACAGGCATCGCGATCTGATTGCATCGCAAGCGCCGTCATCGCCACGATCGGCACCGTCTGCTCCGGATGGCCTCCGTGCGCTTCTGCTTCCCGAGCTCGGATGGCCCGGGTCGCCTGGTAGCCGTCCATTCTCGGCATCTGGCAATCCATGAGGATCAGGTCAAACGCGCGTGTCGCCGTGGCCTCCAGGGCCTGGTAGCCATCGGACGCGGTCGTGACCTCAAGGCCCAACCGAGACAGCATCTCGCGAGCCACGAACTGATTCACCTCATTGTCCTCAACCAGAAGGAGGCTTCCGGAGAGAGCGACCGTGAAGGCCCGCCGCGGCGGGGGAAGGGCGGCCGTCGTCTCCTGCGAGTCCGGTGCTCGTTCGAAGGGAATCTCGAACCAGAACGTCGAGCCTGCGCCTGGTTCGCTGGTCACGCCGATGGTCCCATCCATCAAGTCGACTAGCTGCTTCGAGATGGCGAGGCCGAGCCCCGTGCCCTGAAATCTCCGTTGGGCCGACACGTCGGCCTGCGAGAACGCGTCGAAGATGATGGCCCGAGCTTCGGGGGCAATCCCGATACCGGTGTCCCGTACGGTTGTTCTGATGGACTCGGGGGTCGTGCCGTGCTCGAGTGCTACGAACACACCGCCCGACTCGGTGAACTTCAAGGCATTGCTCACCAGATTCACCAGAATCTGGCTGAAACGGAGTTGATCTCCCCAGACCCAGGGGGGAATCGACGGGTTGGGCGAGAAGCGGAGGTCCAGGCCGCGCGATGCGGCGCGCGCCCTCAGAAGTGCCACCACTTCCCCCACAGCGGCGGTTGGCGAAAAGGCGCGCCTCTGAAGGCTCAGCTTTCCCGCCTCGATCTTCGAGAAATCAAGGATGTCGTTCAGCAGGGCCAGCAGCCTTTGTCCCGAGACGTATGAGGTCTCGGCATACCGGCGCTGCGTCTCGGTCAGTTCGGTCGCCAACAGCAACTCCGTCATTCCCAGAACACCGTTGAACGGGGTTCTCAGTTCGTGACTCATGTTTGCCAGGAACTGAGATTTGGACCGGGTGGCTGCTTCGGCTTCGTCCTTCGCGGCCTTAAGGTCCGCCTCCGTCCGCCTCAGGCTCTCCGTCATTCGGTTGAACGACGCGGCCAAGCGCGCGAGTTCGTCTCCGGTGTCCACCTCTGCGACCGCCGCCAGATCCCCTGCGGCCACGCGCTGCGTGACTTCGTCGAGGGCCTGGATCGGTGTGGTGATCTGTCGCGCAAAAACGAAGGCCGCGAGAAACCCAGCCGCCAGGCACACGAGCGTCATGAGCCCAGTTCGCCAGTACATCGTCCGCATGTCGGAGTTGAACCGCTCAAGGGAGAAGCCGATGTGGATGTAGCCCCAATCGATTCCCGAATACTCGAAAGGATAGGTGTAGTGGAACACCGGCTCGTCGACGATTCCGGTGGATGCGACCGCGCCCGAAGGATTCGAGACGCGGGTCCAAACCCCCGCCAGTTCATCCTGCCGCCACCCGGATTTGGTATGAATCAGGGAATAGCCGTCTTGTCGCGTGATCACCACGTAGCGAAGCAAGGGATTCTGCTGAACCACTTTGTTGCAGTGATCAATCGCGAAGCTGTAGTCCTCGTCGATGATCGCGGTCGCCGTCACCTGCGCGATTGACACCGCCACGCTTTGCGCGTCGGCGCTCAGGTGGTCCATGTTTATCTTCCTCTGGAGAGGCAGCGCCTGGGCCAGATAGGCGGCCAGGGTCGCGACCACAAGAAGGCAGGAAAGAAGTGCGACGCGACGGAAGATCCGCCCATTGGGCGCGTGTTTGGCTGGCTCGATCACCGGTCGGGCTCGAGGCTCTTCATGGCCTCTTTGTGCTCTGAACTGCCTTCATCAGATCGGCGTGTTCACGAACCAGAGCCTCCGCCGCAGCAAGGTGTTGGGGTTTGAAACGCACGAAGCGCTTCTGATGGAACAGCTTCAAAACCCGCTGACCGAACACGTCGTCCTGCACATGGAGAACAATCTCAAGGATCTGCGCCTTGTCCGCAGGGCTCAGGCCCGCTCTGAACGCGAGGATCGCCCCAGGGAGATTTTGAGACGCGCCGATCGACTTCAGCTTCTCGCCGACTTGACGGTTGGCCGCGACGGCAAGATCAAATGTGCCCCTGGGGACGAGACAGGCATCGGCCTGATGAAAGAAACATCCAAGGGTCGTCTGCGAGCCGTTCCGGCCGCGCTTGATCATCCCGAAGTAAGCCTCGGTGGTTCGTCCCGATTCACGAAGCACCCAGGTGTCGAGCCACAAACGCACATGTCCGCCATCGGCTCCCTCCAGAACCATCAGGGTCTTCCCTTCGAGATCTTTGAGGGTTTCGATTCCCGAATCGCGCGGGACCAGAAGGACCGCGTCGTGAAAGAAGTTGCTCAGTCCCTCCGACACCAAAGCGGGCTCGATCGGCACCGCCTTGGCGATCTCGATGATCTGATTC
Source organism: Vicinamibacteria bacterium (assembly GCA_039932395.1). Classification (GTDB taxonomy): domain Bacteria; phylum Acidobacteriota; class Vicinamibacteria; order Fen-336; family JAGNNV01; genus JAGNNV01. Next base: position 7,264 of record JBDTQB010000176.1, read on the forward strand.
GGTGGCCCGCCGACCATGTCAATGCGCCTTTCCTTCAGCGCCCGAATCATCTCCTCGGTGCTTTCGAACGGGACCGCATCAAACTTGGCGCGTGGCGCCGCGTTCTCAAGAAAACGCGAAAACGCGTTCTTGGCGGCCTTCGTTGCATCCATGACATAGGCGTCTGAGAACGCACCGGCGGTATAGCCCCCGGAGACTCGAACGCCTCCCTGGGCCACCGCGAGGCCGACCAAAGCAAGAGAGAACAGACAGGCAGCGATACCCAGCGCGGGCACACGCTTCTTCTTCAACAAGGCTCACACCATGGAGGATTCGACGAGAAAACGGCAAGTTTTGGGACGATCTAGGCGGGGAAGGCGCGAGTCTAACTTGGATGTATCGACGATCCACCAGCCTTGGGCAGCGCCCCTGAACGCCCTCATTTCGGCCTGTGCTAGCGTCGCCGCACATCCTGGTTGCCTGTGTCGCGGCGCATGCCTCTTCTCATGCGCTGGCGTTTTCGTAAACGTTACGGGCGTAGCGGCACACGACCTTCACCGCACATCCAAGGCTCAGTCTTCCGAGGTTTCCCGAATGCGTGATCTGCGTCGTCTCTTTGCCGTTCTTCTCATTTCCACCGTGGCCGGGGCGGCACAAGCTCAGCCCGGTCGCGGAGGTCTGCCCGGTCAGGGCGCCGCGCCCGCTCCGACGCCCGAGGCCCCGGCGCGCATGGACGGTCGTCCAGCACCTCCCGCCGTCGACAACTACAAGCAGACTCAGCACACCGGCAAGTTCGGCGGGCAGACCATGGCCTACACCGCGACCGCCGGAACCCTCGCGCTGAAGAGCGCGACGGGCAAGCCCCGAGCGAATGTCTTCTTCGCCGCGTACACGAAGGATGGCGCGGCTCCCGGAACCCGTCCCATCACTTTCGCCTACAACGGCGGACCAGGATCCGCGTCTGTCTTCGTTCACATGGGCCTGTTCGGACCGAAGCGCGTGCAGATGGGCGATGACGGATTCCAGCCGGCACCCCCCTACACGCTGGTGGACAACGAGGACTCGATCCTCGACGTCTCCGACGTGGTCATCATCGACGCGGTCAGCACGGGCTTCTCCCGCATGGTCGAAGGCGAAGACGGCAAGAACTTCCACGGCGTTCGTCAGGACATCGAAGCCTTCTCTGACTTCATTCGCCTCTACCTCAACCGCTTCAACCGCTTCGCTTCGCCGAAGTATCTGATGGGCGAGAGCTATGGCACGGTCCGTTCCGCCGGCCTCTCCGCCGACCTTCAGGCGCGCCATGGCATTGAGCTCAACGGCGTCGTCTTGATCTCGTCGGTCATCGACTTCTCGACCTTGAGCGAAGCGCCGGGCAACGAGGTCAACACCGCGAGCTTCTTCCCGACTTACGTCACCGATGCGTGGTACCACAAGCGCCTCTCGCCAGAACTTCAGGCGATGGACATCAAGAAGATCGCGGATGAAGCCCGCAAGTTCACCTGGGGCGAGTACATGACCGCTCTGATCAAGGGCAGCAAGCTCACGCCGGCTGAACGCAAGGACATCGCCACGAAGGCCGCGCGACTCTCTGGTCTGTCCGTGGAGTTCCTGGAGCAGAACAACCTGCGCGTGAGCCCGGCTCGCTTCCGCAAGGAGCTGCTGCGAGACAAGCGTCTTATGGTCGGTCGTCTTGATGGCCGCTACACGGGCATGGACCGCGATGCGGCCGGCGAAGGCCAGGAGTTCGACCCGTCGAACACGGCGCTTCAGGGCGCCTATTCCGCGCTCTTCATGGACTACGCGAAGAACGAGCTGAAGTGGGAAAGCGAACTCTTCTATCCCACCTCCGCGAACGTTCGCCCGTGGCAGTACGACGAAGGCCGCTACCTGAACCTCACCGACAACCTGCGCA
>JBDTQB010000177.1:0-9065 GCA_039932395.1 Vicinamibacteria bacterium
AGCTCTTGTACACAATCCGAAACGACCTTGGCAGCGCCGCGAAGAGGATGGGAATATCGAGAGCACTGACGTGATTCGAGACGAAGACCACGGGGCCGCTCGGCAACTCCGCCAGCAGTTCGGGAATCACGCGCACGCCCGCGGCGGCCAGAATCGCTCTCGCCCAGACTCTCGTGACGAAGAATCCGATTTCACCATCCTGACGAAACGGCCACGCCAGGATGCCCACGGGTGAGAGCACGATCGTCGCCACGCACGCGGTGAGAAGAGTGAACGCCAAACGAATCAAGCGTGCACCCGACGATTTGTGGAAGGGGAAACGTCAGTCTCGATGGGACGTGCCCGTCGCAGCCACGGGGATCACTTCCGCGGTCTGACGCGCCGAGAGGGGAACGTCATCCGACGATCGCTGCATCGTCTGAATCTCACCGCTGTTGCGGCCGTCGGTGCGGCGGAGAATCGGCTTGGTGTCCTTGCGCGAGAGGTCGTCGGGCGCCGCCTCCGGCCAGCGCACGAAGATCATTTTGCCCGCGGCGGTCTGGAGAACCGTCGTGACGTTCACGTCGATGGTGCGACCGAGCGCCTTGCGCCCACCCTCGACCACGACCATGGTGCCGTCATCAAGGTAGCCAACACCCTGGCCCTGCTCCTTGCCTTCCTTGCTCACGAAGATGCGCATCGGCTCGCCGGGGAGAACCAGCGGACGCAGACAATTCGCGAGGTCGTTGATGTTGAGGATCTTCACGCCGCGGAGCTGCGCCACCTTGTTGAGATTGAAGTCGTTGGTGACGATCTTGCCGTGCATCTTGATGGCCAGTTCGATCAGCTTCAGGTCGACTTCCTTCACATCCGGAAAGTCGGTATCGACGATCTCAATCGCCACCACGGGATTCTTCTGGATGCGCTGGAGCATGTCGAGACCCCGCCGACCCCGGTTGCGCTTTAAGGGATCTGAGGAATCGGCGACCTGCTGCAGTTCGACGAGGACGAACTGTGGAATGACGAGCGGCCCTTCCATGAAACCCGCGTCCGCGATTTCGGCGATGCGACCGTCGATGATCACCGACGTGTCGAGAATCTTCGGCGTGCTCTTCGCGATGACTTCGAGAGTCTGGCCTTCCCAATCAGATCGAAGACTCTTCAGGGAGAAAGAATCGGAGCGCCGCGCGCCGGTCGCCAGGCCGAGCCAGCCGAAGCCGACCGCGAGAGCTAGGCGAACGGCGCTGTCGATGGAAGCATTGGTCGAAGCGAAAGCGCTGCTCGCGAGCACCGCGAGCGTCAAGCCGATCAGCAAGCCAAAGCTCGCCGAAAGGACCTGTCGCGGCGTGCTTTGTGCCAGTGCTAGCTCGATGGCCAGAACCAGTGCCGCCGCCAACGCGCCGAAGGCAGCGCCTGTGACAGGCGAGGGTCCAAGAAGGAAGCCGCCTGTGGCAAGCGTCGCAAGAACCAGGAACCGGCCGAATGCTGCCAGCATTTTGTAAGACCTAGAATGAGAGCGGTTCGGGGAATACCGAACGTGGAACGGCCGGAAGTCTAAGAGAAAAATCCGTACAGAGTGGGAGATCGAAAACGTGCCCAAAGTTTCTGAGCGTGGACAGGCTCTGCCGCCGTCCCCCATCCGCAAGCTGGCGCCCTACGCGGATGCCGCGAAGGCCCGGGGGGTGAAGGTTTTCCACCTGAATATCGGCCAGCCCGATCTTGAGACTCCGAAGGTGATGCGTGATCGACTGAAATCGATCGATCCCGTCATCGCGTATTCACCATCCGCCGGAACGCCGGAGTACTTGAACGCCCTGTCGGGCTACTACAAGACCGTCGGGCTGAGTGTCGAACCCAAAAATCTGATCGCCACCACGGGCGGCAGCGAGGCCGTCTTCTTTGCTTTCCTCTGCCTGGCTGAACCGGGCGACGAAGTCATCGTGGCCGAGCCCTTCTATACGAACTACAGCACGTTCGCGGCCATGACCGGCGTGAAGCTCGTGGCGGTTCAAACCCGCGGCGAGGAAGGCTTTCACCTCCCTGCCCGCGCGGCGTTTGACGCGGTGGTGACGCCGCGAACCCGCTTCGTTCTCCTCTGCAATCCGAACAATCCGACCGGTACCGTCTATTCACGCGAAGAAGTTCAGCTGGTCGCGGATTTTTGTCGCGACCACGATCTGTTCTTCGTCTCCGACGAGGTCTATCGCGAGTTTGTCTATGACGGCACCGTCGCGACGTCGGCTCTGGATCTGCCGGGCTTTGAGGACCGCGTGGTGGTCGTCGATTCTTTGTCGAAGCGCTTCAGCGCCTGCGGCATCCGCCTGGGATGCCTCGTCTCTCGCAATCCCGATGTCATCGGCGTGGTGAACAAGGCGGCCATGGGGCGTCTCTCGCCGCCGGGACTCGCCCAGGTTCTGGCCCTCGGGATGGCGGAGATCAAGCCCGAGTACTACGAGAGCGTGCGCACGGAGTATCAAAAACGGCGCGACGTGATCTACGAAGAGTTGTCGAAGCTGCCCGGTGTGTTTCTGCGCAAGCCGGAGGGTGCCTTCTACGTGGTGGCCCGGCTGCCCGTGAAGGACAGTGACGCCTTTGCGCGCTTCCTGCTTGAGGATTTTTCCTTTGAGGGCGCCACGGTGATGGTCGCTCCGGCGGCCGGTTTCTACGCGACGGCGGGCCTCGGTTCCGACGAGGTACGCATGGCGTACGTCCTCAATACCGATGATCTGCGTCAGTCGATCCGCATTCTGGGTGAAGGACTGAAGGCTTATGCCAAGCGCGTCGCCTGATCGGATAAAAGCATGAGTCTCTGGGAGGAACGCTTCCATCCGCTCCGTCAGGAGTGGGTCATCGTGGCCGCTCATCGTCAGAACCGGCCTTGGATCGGTGAGACCATCGCGCACACGGTGGAGCCCTTGTCGGAATATGTCGAGGGCTGCACCTTCTGCCCGGGAAATACGCGCGTCAGTGGTCACACGAACGACGCGTACTCCGACGTCTTTGTCTTCGACAATGACGCTCCTTGTGTCGGTCTCGATGCGCCTGAGCCCGCGCCGACCGAGTCTGCGATCTTTCAGAACCGATCGGCCCGCGGCATCGCCCGCGTGGTTTGCTACAGCCCCCGTCATGACCTGACCCTCGCGCAACTCCCCCTGGCTCAGGTGGTGCGTCTGGTCGAAGTGTGGCAGGAGCAGTATCGCGATCTCGGCAATCGGCAGGGAATCGACCACGTTCTCATCTTCGAGAACAAGGGCGCGGTCGTGGGAGTCTCGAATCCGCATCCCCACGGGCAGATCTACGCCACGAATTTCGTTTTCAAACACATCGAAACCGAGGCCCGCGCGGGAGCGCTCCATAAGGCGGAAACCGGCCGCGTACTTTTTCAGGACATCCTGGAGGCGGAAGTTCACGATGGCCGGCGGATTCTTTTCGAGAACGCGACCGCCATCGCCTTTGTGCCTTACTTCGCGCGCTATGCGTACGAGGTTTATGTCGCGCCGAAGGCCACCGTGCAGAGCGTCGATGCGTTGAGCGCCGCTGAAGTGATCGACTTCGCCGAAGCGTTGTCGCAGGTGGTGACGCGCTTCGATAATCTGTGGAATCGGCCTTTCCCCTATGTCATGGCTCTCCATCAAGCGCCCACCGATGGCGGCGATTACAGCGGCTTCCATTTCCATGCCGAGTTTCATCCGCCGCTGCGTAAGCCCGATCTGCTGAAGTATCTCGCCGGACCCGAAATCGGCGGCGGCAACTTCCTGTCCGATACCACGCCCGAGGAAAAGGCAGCAGAACTTCGCGCGCTTCCAAGCGTTCACTACACCCTCCGATGACCGATCCATCTGCGCTGCTGGCGCCCATCCTTCGCATTCAGGCGGCCATCCGAGATGCCGTCGTGGCGGCCTGCGAAGAGGCGACGGGCGACTTGCTGAGTCACGTCGATCGCGACGGAGAGGGCGACACCATCTACGCGGTGGACCGGATAAGTGAGGATCGGCTGATCGAGTTGTTCGAGACGGAGGTCGCCTCCATCGCCCCCATCGTCTTGCTTGCGGAAGGTCTGCCGCCTGAAGGCGTTGTGCTCCCGCGCGGGACCAGCGCTGAGGCCGCGGTGTGGCGCATTCTGGTTGATCCTATCGATGGCACCCGCGGCCTTATGTACCAGAAGCGCAGCGCGTGGATCCTCACCGGAGTCGCACCGAATAGAGGTAACGCCACGAACCTGGCTGATGTCTTGCTCGCAGCTCAGACCGAGATTCCTCTGATCAAGCAGCATCTCTCCGATCGGCTTTGGTCGATTCGGGGACAGGGTGCGCACGCCGAGCGCTTCAATCGTCTGACCGGTGAGACGAAGCCCGTGACGCTTCGTCCTTCTTCAGCGTCGACCATTGCCCACGGTTTCGCCATGGTGGCGCGCTTCTTTCCCGGCGCGCGCGAAGAACTGGCGGCCATTGATGATGAGATCGTGGCCGGTGCGCTTGGCCCGGTGCGCGAAGGCAAGGCGCTGTGCTTTGAGGATCAGTACATCTGCTCCGGCGGCCAGTTGTATGAACTCATCGCGGGCCATGACCGCTTCGTCGCCGACCTGCGTCCCCTGGTCGAATCGGTGCTGCGCACGCGCGGACTGAAACTTGGGATCTGTTGCCACCCCTACGACCTCGCGACCGAACTGATCGCGCGGGAGGCCGGAGTCATCGTGGTCAGTCCAGCCGGTCAGGCCCTTAACGCTCCGCTCGACATCGAAGCGGATGTGGCGTGGGTCGGCTACGCCAATGCCGCCATCCGCGCGCAGATTGAGCCGCATCTTCATGCCGCGCTTCAGTCGCGCCGTCTGCTCTAGGTCAGGTGATTTCGTGCGATCGATTCTGAGTCCGGCGAACTTTGAATCGGCGGATCTTGAAACGTTCGTCGCGGAAGTCCTTGGCCGGCCTTTCTTCGATGAGACACCGCTTGACGTCTTTGTCGCGCGCGCGCCTGGCCGACTTGACCTCATGGGCGGCATCGCCGACTACTCCGGATCGTTGGTCCTTCAGTGGCCGCTGCGCGAAGCGACGCTGGTTGCGGCGCAATGTGTTCAAGATGGCAGACTGCATGCGATCAGCCTGACTCCGCCTCCCCATGAGATGCGGACGTGCGACCTCGCCCTTGCCGAGCTTTTTCCCCATGACGAACCCCTGTCTTATGAGGCGGCTCGAACCTGGTTCGCGCGTCACGCCGAGCAGTCCTGGGCGGCGTACGTCTTCGGCGTGCTGATTGTTCTTGCTCGCGAGACGGGCTGGCGACCCAAGTCAGGATTGCGCTTGTTGATTCGATCCGACGTGCCGGAGGGCAAGGGGGTCAGTTCGTCCGCGGCGCTTGAAGTGTCGACCATGAAAGCCGTCGCGGCCGCCGTGGGCCTTGCCATCGAGGCGCGGGAACTCGCGTTGCTTTCACAGATGGTCGAGAACCGGATCGTGGGGGCGGCCTGCGGTGTCATGGATCAGATGACGTCGTCGTGCGGAGTGGCGGGCCAGCTTCTGGCGCTGCTCTGTCAGCCTGCCGAACTGCGGGGGACCATCGCGCTTCCAGATGACCTGGAAATCTGGGGAATCGATTCGGGCGTACGCCACGCCGTCTCCGGCTCCGACTACACCTCGGTGCGCGTCGGCGCGTTCATGGGTGCTCGGATGCTTGATGAGAAGACCGGGTATCTCGTGAACTTGACCCCCAGCGAGCTCGACAACCGACCGTTCGACGCGTTGCCCGAATCCATCAAGGGCTCTGAATTCCTTGAGCGCTACGGCGGCATCAGCGATACGGTGGCGCGGATCGAGCCATCGCGCACTTACGCGGTACGTGCCTGCTCTTCTCATCCGATCCGCGAGAACGCGCGCGTCCAGCGCTTCGCGGAGTTGCTCCGGGATGCGCCGGGCGTAGGCCGATCACGGGAACTTGGAGAGTTGATGTTTCAGTCGCACGCGAGCTATTCGGCGTGTGGCCTGGGTTCGGACGCGACGGATCGGCTCGTGAATCTGGTTCGCAGCGCCGGAGCGCCGCGAGGTTTTTATGGTGCGAAAATCACGGGCGGCGGCAGCGGTGGAACCGTCGCCGTTTTGGGGCGCCGAGGTGCTGACATCGGCGAGATCGTACGCGCCAACGCTGAAGCGTCGGGCCACACCTCTCAGGTGTTCTCCGGTTCGTCACCCGGTGCGGCGGCCTTCGGCACCCTTCGTCTCGGGACGCGTCCTTGACTACCGGACCTCTCGCCACCCAGCCGATGATCACGGCGCGCGCATTCGGCCAAACTTCGGAAGGTGAAGCCGTCGACCTCTTCACTCTGCGCAATGCGCAAGGGATGGAGGTCCAGATCGCGACGTATGGCGCCACCGTCACCTCCATTCGCGTACCGGACGCCAGAGGCGAAGTGGATGACGTTGTTTTGGGGTTTGACTCCCTGGACGGCTATCTCGGCGCTCATCCGTTCTTCGGAGGCACGATTGGTCGCTTCGGCAATCGGATCGCTCGCGGACGGTTCGAGCTTGACGGCCATGAGTACTCGCTCACCTGCAACAACGGCGGGAACCATCTTCATGGCGGCGCGCGCGGCTTTGATCGTCGGATGTGGACGGGGCGCGGCGAGACCAGCCAGGACGCAGCCATGGTTCGGCTCCGGCGACGCAGTCCAGATGGCGAGGAGGGGTATCCCGGAAATCTCGACTGCGAAGTGGTCTACGCGCTGACCGCAGGGAATGAACTTCACATTGAGTATCGCGCCATAAGCGACGCGCCCACGGTGGTGAACCTGACCCACCACTCATACTTCAATCTCGCGGGACGACTGAGCGACGACATCCTCGGTCATCAAGTGTCGATCAACGCCGCGGCCTTTCTGCCCGTGGATGAGACACAGATTCCAACCGGCGAAGTCCGCGACGTCCTTGGAACGGCCTTCGATCTCCGTCAGCCGAAGACGATCGGTGATGCCATCCGTCAATTCGATGCGCAGCTCGGTCCCGCGCACGGCTTCGATCACAACTTCGTTCTCAATGAAGCCGCGGCCACATCAACCGCGCCCCGTTTGGCCGCCCGCGTCTTCGAGCCCTTGTCCGGTCGCGTGATGGAAGTCGTGACCACGGAACCGGGCCTCCAGCTCTACGTGGGCGGCTTCCTCGACGGAACCATCACCGGCAAGGGCGGCCGTGTGTACCGGCGTCACGGCGCTTTGTGTCTCGAAGCCCAGGGGTTTCCGGATGCGCCGAATCAGCCACACTTTCCAAGCACGCGTCTGGATCCGGGCGAGACCTACAGGAGTTCCACGATCTATCGTTTTTCGACCGATGCCGTCCCGCACGCCTGGAAAACCGCACGGTAGGATCTAAGAAACCGGCTGAGCTTCAGCTTTCATCTTCGTCTTCGCAAAGGAGTCTTTCGTGAAACCAGAACTTCGATCTCTGTCGCGCGTGCTTTCTCTGGGAGCGATGCTCCCCTGGCTCGCGAGCTGCGGCGCTCCCGCGAAACCCGCGACGGATGTTCCGCCAGTTCCGGCGGCGTCGATCGGGGCCGCGACCGCGCCTTCAGGCAAGGCCTTCAAGATCGCGATGATCGCGAAGAGCTCCACCAATCCGGTGTTCCTGTCAGCGCGGACCGGAGCGGAAGCCGCCGCGAAAGAACTCTCTGCGAAATACAACCTTCCCATCGAGATCGCCTGGCTGACTCCGCCGACGGAGGACGGCCAGGTTCAGGCCCAGCGCGTCGCGCAGGCGGTCAATGAAGGTGCCAATGCGATCCTGATTTCCTGCTCAGACGCGGGCAAGGCTCAGGGCGCGATCGATGATGCGGTTGGCCGCGGGGTTCCCGTGATGACCTTCGACAGCGATGCGCCGCTCTCCAAACGGTTCGCGTTCTACGGGGTCGACGACGCGGAGACGGGCACCCAGGTCATGCAGGAGCTGGCGAAGCAGATGGATGGCAAGGGCAACATCGCGATCCTCGCCGGCAATCAGAACGCGCCGAATCTGCGCAAGCGCGTGGATGGCGTGAAGGCCGAGGCGGCCAAGTATCCCGGCATCAAGGTGGTTGGAACTTTCTATCACGTGGAAACGCCGCAGGATTCCGCAGCGGAAGTCATCCGCGCGCAGAACGCCTATCCCGAGATTCAAGGCTGGGCTTTCATCGGCGGCTGGCCCCTCTTCACCGCGACGTTGCTCACCGACCTTGATCCGAAGAAGGTCAAGATCGTTTCCGTCGATGCGCTTCCCGCCGAACTCGCGTACGTGGACAAGGGGTTAGCGCCGGTGCTGCTCGCTCAATCCACGTATCTGTGGGGCTACGTTTCCGTCAACACCATCATCCAGAAAGTCCATCTCAAACAGGACGTTCCGGTGATGAACAAGATGGATCTGGTTCGCGTCTCTAAGGACAACCTGGGTGCCTGGGCCCGTCAACTGCGCGACTGGGGCTTCACCGACGTCGACGAGGCGTACCTCAAGCTCGCCAAGTAGGGCCCGGTTGTCGCGCCTTGGGTTTAGGGCTTGAACTCGACGCGCTCGACCACATAGCCCCGCTTTGCGAGAAGGGCGGGCAAGCCAATCTTGCCGACCATGTGAAGGCTGCCGACGGCGGCGAAGACGGGCGTGCCGGCCGAATGGAGGGCGTCGATCCCCTTCGCCATGCCGGGATTCCGGTCGTTGAGAAGCTTCTTCATTGACTCGCGATCCTTGTCGGTCTTGACGCAGTCGCACCACTGCTCATAGCTCTCGAGTTCGCCGAGCCGACCGTCGGCCCAGGCTTGAGCCATGCGTTTCAGCATCGGCGCGGCCGTGCCCTTCTCGAGTTCGTCGAGTGCTGAATCGACCATCTCCTCGGTTTCCGCAGCGGTGTTTCCAACCAGCAGCTTGAGCTGCAGCTCGGGCGTCTCGAGCGACGACACGGGTTTGTTGAGGCCGCGTCCCAGGCCCGCGTAGACCGAGTCCACTGCGAAGGAAGGGTCGAGTCCATCCTTTCGACCCGCGAGGGAGGTCAGCGTGGTCGCCAGCATTTCAGGAGACAAGACCAGCGTCAGCTGATCGGGCAGGCAGGCCGCCTTGAGCTGTGTCTTGAGGCGCTCATCA
>JBDTQB010000178.1:0-9017 GCA_039932395.1 Vicinamibacteria bacterium
CTGATGGCGAACGGCGGAGTGAAGTCGATTCATGTCGCCGAGTCGAAGGCCGAGGATGATTTTCTCCGTCATGGCGGGGGTGAGTGGCGCGCCTTTCTCGACAAGCGCGTCGGACCCGTGCCGTTTGTTCCTCCGTCGATGTCGCCGGTGCGATATCTGGATGAACTGGGCGTGCTGAGACCAGGCTTGCTTGCGGTTCATTGCGTGCGCGTCAACGAGGACGACGCGCGGATCCTCGCGTCACGCAAGGCGGTCGCGGTCCTGTGTCCACGCAGCAACGAATATCTGGGCAACGGCGTGCCGCCCCTGGCCCTGCTCTTTGGCAACGGCGTATCCATCGCACTCGGAACGGACTCGCTCGCGAGCTGCGATTCACTCAACGTCCTTGACGATGCGCGGCTTCTCGCAGGTAAGTTCCCCCGCGTGCCACATTCCGCCCTCCTTCATGCGCTGACTCGAGGCGGTGCTCTGGCGCTTGATTTCCCAGGGTTGGGCGAAGTGCGGCCCGGGTCGATGGCGCGTTTCGCGGCGGTCGCGTTTGATGGAGCGGTGCCTGCCGATCCGGTCGCCTTTGTTCTCAAAGACTCGGCCCCGGCGCGAGGGATCGCGTGATGGAGGCGACCTCGCCGTTCCAGCAGGCCGCGACCTACGGCCGGATGATCAAGTTCTCGCACTCCATCTTCGCGATGCCGTTCGCGCTGGCCTCCTTTTTCCTGGCGAGTCGCAACCAGTCCTTCAATCCGATGACCCTCCTCTGGGTCATCGTCGCCATGGTGGGGGCACGAAGCGCGGCCATGGGCTTCAATCGATGGCTGGATGCCGACATCGACGCGAAGAATCCGCGGACCGCCAAGCGCGAGATCCCGTCAGGCGCTCTCACCAAAGGCCAGGTGGCGGCCTTCATCATCGCGTCGAGCGTGGCGCTGGTCGTGGCGGCATGGCAGTTGAATCCGCGGTGTCTGATGTTGTCGCCCGTGGCCCTCGCGATCGTCTTCGGCTACTCCTACACCAAGCGATTCACGATGCTGTCCCACTTCATTCTTGGCCTGGCCCTCGGGATCGCCCCGATGGGAGCGTGGCTCGCCGTGCGCGGCCAGTTCGATCTGACTCCGATTCCGATCGGCCTTGCCGTGATGTTCTGGGTCGGCGGATTCGACATCCTCTATTCCTGCCAGGACGCGGAATTCGACCGCGCCACAGCACTCCATTCCATCCCCGCGCGCCTGGGGATTCCACGCGCCCTGAATCTCGCGCGTCTGGCTCACGCCCTGGCGATCGTCTGCCTGGCCGCGATCCCTCTCGTGGAGCCGCTGCACTGGTCTTACTTCGCGGGGCTTGCCTTGATCACAGTGCTTTTCATCTATGAGCATTCTCTGGTGAAGGCGGACGATCTCTCCAGGATCGACGCGGCGTTTTTCACCGTGAACGGCTGGATCGGCGTGCTTTATCTGGTGACGGTTGTGACGGCAGGGCTTCTTAAATGACCAGCACCGCTCCCACGCCCGGCCGTCCCGAGAAGCAGAACGTGCGTGACATGTTCGACGCCATCGCTCCGCGCTACGACCTGCTGAACCGCGTGCTCTCCGCGCGGGTGGATGTGGCGTGGCGCCGCCAGGCGGTGAAGGCGCTGGAACTCAAGATCGGCGATGGCATCCTCGATCTTGCGACCGGCACGGGCGATCTCCTTCTTGAAGAGATGAGGGCCGGCGCAATTCGCAGCGTGGGCGCCGACCTTTCCTTTGGAATGCTGCGCCTTGTGCGCCCGAAGCTCCGTGGTCATGGCGAACCGGCGCGGGTTTCCCAGGGCGATGCCGAGCGCCTGCCCTTCGGCGACGCGCGCTTCGATGGCGCCTCCATTGCCTTCGGCATCCGCAACGTTCTCGACCGCGCCCAGGGCGTGCGTGAGATGCGTCGGGTGGTGAAGCCGGGCCGTCGCGTGGTTGTCCTTGAGTTCCACGAGACGACGGGCGTGATCGGCACGATCTTCCGCATGTACTTCAACCACATTCTTCCGCAGATCGGCGCGCTCGTCAGCAGCCGCGAGGCCTACTCCTATCTGCCGAAGTCAGTGGCCAACTTCGAAACTCCGGAAGCCTTTGGCGTCTTGATGCGTAACGCCGGCCTCAAGGATGTCCATTCGCGCCCTCTCACCTTCGGTATCGCCTGGCTCCACGTGGGCACGGTCTAGTTAAAGGATCTGATATGGCCGACATTTCCTGGCAACCAGACGGGCGCAAGCCGCCGGACTTCGCGTGGATCGAGGCGGAGATCGAACGGGTCGCCCGCGGGGGAGTGGTTCGCCTGACTCTGGCCAAAGGAGGCTGGCGCGTCCGCGCACTGCTGCCCGCGTCCATGTGTTCGAGGGGCGTGAGCGCTGCCGATCGTGATGTGAGCGAGCAGGTGATCGAAGTTCTGCTGAACTACGGCTGCAAGGTAGAGAGCCTCGACCCGTAAAATCGAAACGGTGATGGTCCTTTCAATCGCGCTGGCGCTTCTGGATTGCGTGCCGGTGTTCTTCCTGGCGCTTGGACTTTTCTTTCTTGCCCAGCTGGTCGATCGACTCGATCCGCGATCCCGTCGGGTTGCGCTCTCCGGCTTCGTCCTGATTCTGCTGGGCGCTCTGTCGAGAGCGTCCTCCAACCTCCTGATCGCCTTCTCTGGTCCCGATGTGCCTTTGTTGGAGGCCATGCCGCAAGTCTTCGGTGGCCCCGGATATGTCCTGATGGCTGCCGCGATGCTGCGGTGTCGCGCGTCGGTTCGAGCGCGCACGGTCCGCCGAGACCCCTGGATTGTGCCCACGCTGATTTCCTGGGCCTTCCTGCTGACTGGGCTCTACTTGAACTCCACGGGTCATCCTGGCGTTTGGAGGCCCCTGCTGGCCACACTGGCCTTTCTCGGGACGGTCACGATGGCGCTTGCCGCAGTGGACCTCGGACTCAGGCGTCAGCTTCACGTCGCGGCACTTCTTTTCGCTTTCCTGATGGCCAGTTCCCTCACCCTTCTAGCGCTACGCTCTGTGACCGCTCAACCTGTTTTACTTCATGTATTTGAGGCCATTCTGAGTATCGCCGCTCAGGCTGCCTTCGCCTTCGGATCCTGGCGCGTCGCGGCCGAATACCGGGCGCGAATCGGACCCACAGCTCCGGAATAGGTTGCAGGAATGACTGCGCGGTCAGTAGAATGACCGCTCGGTAATTCAAGTGACCACGCAGTCAAACACCAGAGAAGCGCTCCTCGAGAAGTTCCGCGTCGAATCCATCACGGAAGGCGCGCTCCGCGCGATCGCCCGAAAGGGTGCCGCTGCCACGATGCAGGACATCGCCGACGAGTCCGGCATTTCCAAAGGGACTCTGTACCTCTATTTCAAGGATCGCGAGCAACTCCTTGAGCGGGTGAGCCACGCGGGCTTCGGTGAATTGATCGGGAAGGTCGACGCGATCATCGCGAAGAATCTGTCGTTCGATCAGACGGTTCGAGAGCTTGTGCTCATGAACCTCCGTTTCTTCGATGAACGCCGCGACCTCTATCGCGTTCACTTCGAGTTGAGCCTGACCGGCGGCCAGGACCCTGTCTGTAAGCCCATCCTTGCTAAGACGCCTCCTCCCGAAAAGCAGGTGCTGGTCGATCGGCTCATCACCTATTTCGAAGGGGCGTTCGAGAGCAAGCAGGAAGCCGGACGCCTCGCGCTGTTCTTTTCGGAAACGATGAAGGCGGTGTTGCTGCGCCGCATCCCGGAAACGAATGGCGTGCCGCTTGAAGACGACGCTGAATTCCTCGCCGACGTATTGCTGAACGGTCTCTCCGGAAAACGAAAGAAGTCATGATCCACCTGATACTGGCCGCGGCTCTTTCGAGCCAACCGGCGCTCCCGCCTCTCGCAGCACCGCGCATGACCCTGAGGGCGGCTCTCGAACGAGCCTTTCAGCTCAACCCAAACGCCCTACGCGCCGACGAAGAGATCATCGCCGCGGAGGCCCAGCGTGTTGGAACGAAGTCCCTGGTCCTGCCGCGGATCAACATCACGGGCAGCCTCATCCGCAACTCCGACGACGTCAAGTTCGGTTCGGGAGCCGACGCGCGCACCATCCTTCCTCTCAACGACTGGAACGCGCGCATCACTTTGCAGCAGCCCATCTACGCGGGCCGCCGCGAATTTCGCCTGTACTCCCAGTCGAAGGAAGGCATCACCCTCGCCAAGGACGGAAAGCTCGCCGCGCGCGATCAGATCGCCCTTCGCGTGATCGCGGATTACGCCTCGGCCATCCAAGCCGAAGCGCTGATCAACGTCGAGAGGCAGAGCGCCGTTCTTGCCTCGAAGCGAATCGAACAGGCGAAGGCTTTGTTCGATGCGGGCGAGGTCACCAAGATTGATGTGCTGCGCGCCGAGACCGCGAACAAAGCCGCCTTGCGCCGGGTCGCGGCCGCCGAGGCCGACGCGATTCAAGCGAGGTCGCGTTTGCGCATGTCGCTCGCCATCGACGGTGGCGACGCCGAACTCGGCGCCCTCGACGACTCCCTTGATCTTGGCCTTCCGGTGGCGGCCTCTGACACCCTGGAAGCGCGCGCCCTCAATCGCCCCGAGGTTCGGCAGGCCGCGACCAACGTGCGGATCGCGGAATTGGAGATCCTGAAGCAGAAGGGCGCGAACCTTCCCGTGCTGACTGCGGATGCCGCGTACATCCGCCAGAGGTCGTCGTTCCCGACCGACGCCTACTCCCAGGCCGCGCTGCGGATCACCATTCCGGTTTTTCAGGGCGGGGAAGTGGGTGCTCGGACGCGTTTCGCGGAAGCCCGCCGTCGTCAGGCTGAGCTGACCCTCGCCGAAACCCGGCGTCAGGCGACCGAAGATGTGCGCCAGTCGCTCGCCCTCCTTGAATCGGCCCGCCGGTCGAAGACACTCGCCGATGATCAGATCGCGGCCGCCGAAGCGGAGTACGCGCAGGCCCGCGACCTTTACGAAGTGCATGAAGCGACGTCGCTCGATCTGGACGCGGCCGAGTCCGGTCTCTCCGAAGCGCGCCGCGCCTTGATCCAGGCCCGCTTCGCGGTGCTGCAGGCCGAGGCTTCCGCCTGGCTCGCCGCCGGATCGCTCGCCGACGTGGCGCTTGAGAATTTCAAATGAGGACCCAAATGAACCCCAATACGATGGGACGCCTGACTCTCGGAGTGCTCACGCTTGTGACCTCCACCGCGTTCGCCCAGGCGCCTGCCGCCACACCCAACGGCAAGCTTCCAGGCGACGTGCGTGAACTGGCGGCGGCGGTGGAGAAGGCCGGACAGGATGCGGCCGCGCTCTCGGCGCGCTATTCAGGGGAGTTCGTTTCCGCGCAGCGATCCGAAGTGACTTCGCGCATCGGCGGCCGCATCAAGAGTGTGCTTGTCGATGAAGGGGCCCTGGTCCAGAGCGGCAGCGTTTTGCTGGAGCTTGAGACGGAGTATCTCGATCTTGATGTGAAGCAGGCGAGCGCTGACGTGGCGCGCGCGCAGGCGGCGCTGAATGAAGCGGAGCGCGATGCGCAGCGCAAGACTGAACTGGTCGCCAAGGGTTCAGTCTCCGAAGCGGCCAGCCTTCGCTCGACCAGCACGTTCGAGCAGGCGAAGGCCGGACTCGATGCTGCCAACGCGCGTTTGAGTCTGGCGCAGACGCGTCGCAGCGACGCCACTCTGCGCGCTCCGTTCCGCGGCATCGTCGAAGCACGTCGCGTGAACGTAGGCGAACGCGTGGCCGAGGCGACTCCGACGTTCCTCATCGTGCAGCTCGCGCCCTTGAAGCTTCGCTTCCGCGTGCGTGAGAGCGACCTGCAGCTCGTCCGCAAGGGGCAAAGCGTTGAAGCCGAGGTCGATGCGTATCCCGGCGTGAAGTTCCGCGGCGTGATTTCCGTGGCGGGTGGCGCCGTCGATGCCGCGACCCGGACTTTCCTTGCCGAGGCGCGCTTTCCCAACACCGATCTCAGGCTGCGGCCGGGCCTCTTCGCGCGCGTGCGCGTGCTGACCGCCGGCAAGTGATCCCATGCAAAAACTAGCTGAACTTTGCATCTCACGGCCGGTCTTCGCGACCGTGCTGATCCTGACTCTCGTCGTGATCGGAGCCTTTGGTTACGGCACGCTCGGACTCGACCGCTTCCCAAACGTCGACCTTCCCTTCGTCACCGTCACTACCCAGTTCCCGGGTGCGGGCCCGCAGGAAATGGAAACCGACATCAGCCAGAAGCTGGAAGAAGCGGTGAGCTCGGCTTCAGGCATTGATGAACTTCGCTCGTTCTCCTCAGACGGTTTCTCGGTCATCACCATCGGATTCAACCTGGAGAAGGACGGGAACGTCGGCGCTCAGGAAGTTCGTGAGCGCGTCGATGGCGCCACTTTCGATCTGCCTCGTGGCATTGATCCGCCGGTGGTCGAGAAAATCGCGGCGGACGCGACTCCGGTGATCGCGGTGATCCTTTCGGGCGACGCCTCTCTGCGTGAGTTGACCGAGTTCGCCGACAAGTCGCTCAAGCGCAATCTCGCCTCCGTCGCAGGCGTCGGTCAGGCGCACATCATCGGCGGACGCGCGCGCCAGGTGCGCATCATCGCCAATGCCGGCGCCATCGCAAGTCTTGGCGTTCCCGCGGCACAGATCGTCGCCGCCATCCAGGCCCAGAACCTTCAGTTGCCCGGCGGCAAAGTGGAGCAGGGCGCGCGCGATCTTTCGTTGCGCACCTACGGCCGCGTCCAGTCTGTCGAACAGTTCGGCGAGGTCGTGATCGCCACGAAGAACGGCGTCCCCGTCCGCTTGAAGGACGTCGCGCGCATTGAAGACAGCCAGGACGATCCTGAATCCACCGCCATCTGGAATGGCAAGCCCGCCGTCACCCTGTTGATCCGCAAGCAGTCGGGCGCCAACACCGTCGCCACCGTTGAAGCGGTGCGTGAGCGCGTCGAGTCATTGAAGCCGCGCCTGCCGAAGGGCTGGCAGATTGACTACGCGCGCGACCAGTCCGAGTTCGTCAAGACCGCTATCCACGCGGTCCAGGAGCATCTCATCCTCGGATCGATCCTGGCGGCGGCGGTGGTGTGGTTGTTTCTACGTCGCTCGCGCCCTACCCTGATTGCGGCTCTGTCGATTCCCGCGTCGATCATCAGCGCGTTCGCCGCGATCAAGTACATGGGCTACACGCTCAATACGATCACGCTGCTTGCCCTGACCCTGGTCGTCGGCATCGTCATCGACGACGCCGTGATCGTGATCGAAAACATCTTCCGACTGCTGGAGGAGAAGCATCTCGATCCGAGGACGGCGGCGATTCAGGGAACGCAGGAAATTGGTCTCGCGGTCCTCGCGACCACGCTCTCTCTGATCGCGGTGTTCCTGCCCATCGGTTTCATGGGCGGCATCGTGGGTCGCTTCATGGGTTCGTTCGGCATCACCATGAGTTTCGCCATCTTCATTTCCCTGATCGTCGCCTTTACCATCACCCCGATGCTGTGCGCGCGCTGGCTTCGCGTGCCGAAGGAAGGTGACGAGGTCACGAAGGTTCATGGTCTCGACGAACGCGCGCCTGGTCTGTACGGTGCGGTTGAAGCGATCTACATGCGTCTGCTCCGTTGGGCCATGGGACATCGCTGGTCGATGATCCTCATCATCTTCCTGACCTTCCTCTCCACCTTCCCGCTTGGTCGTCTGGCGAACAAGAACTTCCTTCCCACCGATGACGAAGGCCAGTTCGAGATTCTGGTGCGCGCCCCCGAAGGCTGGTCGCTCGACTCGTCCAAGACCTTGCTTGAGTCGATCGCCAAGCAGACCCGCACTCTCGAAGGTGTCGAAGCGACGCTCACCACCATCGGCGCGGATCCCTTGCGCACTCAGAACTACGGCAGCATCTACGTGAAGATGAAGGCGCTCGACGCGCGCAAGAGCAGTGTCTTCGTCGTTGAAGAAGATGTCCGAACCAACATCCTGTCGCAGTACGCCGACCTCAAGATCCGCGCGTCCGTCGCCCAGGTCAATGCGTTCGGGAGCGGCAACAACGCGGCCATTCAGTTCTGGGTAGGCGGCCCGGATCTCAAGAAGCTTGAAGAGTATTCGGCGGTGCTTCTTGAAGAGATGAAGAAGGTGCCCGGCGTCGTCGACGCGGATACCGACCTTGTCACCGGCAAGCCGGAACTCGGCGTCGTCATCGATCGCGAGAAGGCCGCCGACCTCGGCGTGCGTGTTGTCGACATTGCGTCCACGTTGAACGCCATGGTGGGCGGAACCAAGGTCACCGACTACTACGAAGCGGGCGAGCGCTATGACGTCTACATCCGCGCCGAAGGCGTCGACCGTGCGTCGGGCGCACAGATTTCGGAGACGCGCGTTCCTTCGTCGACTCTTGGCTCAGTTCGTCTCGGCGACGTGGTGCGCTTCGAAGAGACCAAGGGCCCTGCCGTGGTCAACCGCATCGGTCGCACTCGTCAGGTGCTTGTCACCTGCAACCTCAAGTCAGGATTCTCCGAACAAGCCGTCATCGACGCCTTGAACACGAAAGCGGCGAGCCTGCAGATGCCGACCGAGTATTCCTATGGACTGACCGGCAGGTCGAAGGAGCAGGGTCGCGCGGCTGCGGGCTTCATGCTCGCCTTCGGCTCGTCCATCATCTTCATGTACCTGGTGCTGGCCGCCCAGTTCGAAAGCTGGCTGCACCCGATCACCATCCTGATGGCGCTGCCCATGACCGTGCCGTTCGCTCTGCTCGCGATCGTGATCTTCAATCAGTCGGTCAACATCTACTCGGCGCTCGGCATCATGGTGCTCTTCGGCGTCGTGAAGAAGAACGGTATTTTGCAGATCGACCACACGAACAACCTGCGTGCTCACGGTATGGATCGCGCCACCGCGATCCTGCAGGCCAATCGCGACCGTCTCCGTCCCATTCTCATGACCACGCTGGCGTTCGTGGCCGGCATGATGCCCCTGGCGATCTCCAGTGGTGCCGGTTCCGCGACCAACCGCTCGATCGCGGTGGTCATCATCGGCGGCCAGACCTTCGCGCTGCTGC
>JBDTQB010000179.1:0-8942 GCA_039932395.1 Vicinamibacteria bacterium
TCGCTCCCTAAACTCTCACCCTCGGTGTCTCACGCGTGTTGACACGTTCCGGCCCAAGCCGACCCAGGCTTGGAGGGCTCGTTCCAAATAAGCACTCAAAAAGAACCTCTGGCCGCACATACTTGGGTTCCTTGACGCGGACGATGGGCAGACCGAATGCTGGCGACAACAAAGGGTGGAGATACCACTTTCTTCGAATTCCTCCACCCTTTTCTTTCGATGTGTGAGTTCGCTGCTCGAGCGAAGCCCACGATACTGCGTCATCAAGAAACCCATGAAGACGATCGCTATGTTCACGAGTAAGTGATCCGTCGCCGTCCGTTTCAGAGAGAGAAAAACCTGAGTGGCCGGGGTTTGAAATTGCTGGGTCTAAGAGAACCAAGTTTTTAAGTGCCGCACCCAACCGGTTCAAAGCGTCCGCTCGGCGAGCACCGCCCGAGCGCTCATCGCTCTCATCCCGCTCCTTCCAAGTGACGGATGCTTTGCGAATTCCCAGTGTCTGCGTTTGAGGAAGAATCTCCTTCTCTAGGAAACGTGGGTCTCGGCGCGCGGCCTCATCCCAAACAGAACCACATAGAAAGACAAATGCAGAGATGTTTGAGCCGGCCAGGCCGACCACTTGATCCCACCCGAACCAGCGCTTCCTCTGATTGGCAAAGGAGGCGATCTGGAGGAGCGCTACAGAAATTCGTTCCTTTCGCCACCACACGTGCAACCACGGGTGAGTTTGCCCTTCGCGCAGGATGTCTGCTGCTGGCACATGTTTCTTCTCCTGGCTGGAGACCCACGCCGATGCAAGTCGGACATCCAGGACGCCTTCGGTTTGAGTCCACTGAAGGACTGCGTGAGCAAGCTCCGGCGCATTCGGAACTAGCACCTTTCGTCTTTTCGGCTCGGGTAGATAGTCGTTAGCCTCTCGCTCGGCCTGCCATTTACCAAACAAGCCCTTCGTATCGTTGCCCGTCCACCCCGGATAGCGCGCTTTAATTCGACGCGTTGCGACGTCAAGCGCAAGTCTGGGGAACACCCACTTTTGCCCCTCTTCGCGACGGATGAGGATCTCGGCCATGTCAACAAGTTTGTAGTCCCGTTGAAGCTCGATGCGCGAGTCAGATCCTAGGACTCTAAGTTCGCGCCCCCAGTCGTGTGTCCGCGCGCCGACTCGGACAAATACCACAGGGTCACGCGCTTTGATCAATGAATTGACCAGCCGCTGCAGTTGGCTTCCGTAACTGGGATTGAGATTGGGGAGTTCTTCGTACTGGTCGATGACCAGCATCAAGGGGGGAGGAGGGCTTGCCTGCGAAAGCGTCCTTAGTAGGTTGCCAATCTCGTGAGTTACCTGATTCATCTCGGCCTTGGTTCGCCAAACGCTTTCAGGAACGCTATCGAGATTTGCGTTAAGAAATCCCCGCCACGTGTCTAGACGCTCCTGAGCCCGCACGCGAAACTCCGTGCGTGATTGAACCTCGGTGTAATACCCGCTCCATACTGGCGAGCGAGCAAAGTGAAGGATCTCTTTGTCAAACGTCGGATCCAGGGACAGGCCCAACCATGACCTGAGACCGTCGCCTTCGTTTGTACCCATGAACTCGAGGGCACGAAGAAATTCCAGTAGCACTGAGGTTGCGAGAAAATCGCCCGCGCAAACAGCATCCAGCCACTCATCTTTCTTGCCGGTCATCCGTTCGGCCGCCGATCTTCGGCCGAAGATCTGAACGTGTGAGCGAACGAGGTTTATCGACAGTCCCAGGAAAGGAGATTCGAAGCCAGGAGGCAGCCCAACGGCCTTATCAGCGAGCCATTTGCCGACGAATGGATATCGAAGGAGGTTGAGAAGCATCGACTTTCCCGACCCCTGGGGACCTGTTACTACGACATTGGAGTGCTTGAAGACGTCCAGCGCCTCGGCGATAAGGATCTTGGGACTGAAGAGTTCGCGATAGAGGTCCGGAGACTCCAGTAGCTCAGTGACCAACACCTCCCGAAAGGGGTTTTGGATTGGCCTGTCAGGAGTATCCAATTGACTCTCCAAGTTAGAGACCATCCTTACAGTTGTGGACTCTGCGAAAAAGGGGTGACCATGATGGTGCGCGGTGGTGGAACAATGGCAGCGTGTTGTTAGGTGTGTTGTGGGCGGTCACTAGCAAGCCGCCGGTATCCCTGTAGCCGAGTTCATTGTCGGGAGGATCATCTGTTGCATCATTCCGCTCAAGGACCCGGGTCTTCGTGTTGAGCGCAAGAGCACGCACGTGACTATGGTCCTCGGGTTCCTTTCCAGTCGGATTTCTACGGACGCAGTCCCCCTCGTCGACCAGAAACACACCTTCGAACTTGAAGGGCATTAATCCAGTCCGGGCTTCAATCAGCGCCTTCTGGCCTGAATGAAAAAGAATCAGCGGCAAGAAATAGATCGGAACACTTGTCCTTGCTCTAAGCGCCTTTAGAGCGCCAAGCGCTTGCTTCCCCGTACCGACCAGATCTTCGAAGACGACAATCCCGGTATGGCTCGGAAGTGCTGCCACTATGGCTTCGACTCCGTCCGCCGCCTCGCCCAAGACGTGTGGGCGAGATAGTCCCGCAAGATCATTCTCGTGCATAAAATCGCTGAAGCTGAAGCTATCAGTAATGGAGACCAGCACGTGCCGTCGCAATTCAACTACGATTGATGAATGGCTCTTCGGATTCTTACGAAGGGCCAGTGGAGTAAGCGGCATTAGCCAGGGCAGAAGAATCCGCCGGAAGCCATCTCTATAGAGAGATCTCATCTGTCCGCGGTCCAAGAACGTGAGGGCCGATGCGGCTCTAAGAAGCGCTTGCTTTTCTTGAGTTGAGGCTCCGCACTTGAGCCATTCAAAGAGCCTCTTAGGGAAAGCTCCTTCACTTGAAAACTGCCGATAGTCGGTGTAGCGGTACTCTGAGTGAAACAGGATGCGCTGCAATCGAGATGACCAAGCGGGGGTTGACTCGCTGCTCTCGTTGTCATCCCACTCGGAGACGAGACTGTTCAGTTGCTCCGTATAGTTCATGACCTTCGTTTGATGCGCGTCGCTACGATAACCCGTTCGGCGAGAAAGGACGGGCGTTTTTTCCTCACAGATGGAATGCCGTTCAAATATCGTCGCGACGATCGTGGCCTTTGGACAATCATTTGATCTATCCGAAAAACACCAGTCAGTCGTAGTTGCGCCGCGATCAAATCCGCGGTCCGAATAGTGCGAGGTTTAACGACACTCTTTGATCTGACGTCCCCGGCAACGACTACAAGGCGTCCCCCGATTCGCAGTGCCCCGGCGCACTGGTGAGCCCAGTTGTTCATCTCCGCGGAATACTTCGTGACGCTACCTGTTTCCAGGTAGGTCGGTCGGATTTCTCGGTAGTCGTGCCCAAGCAGCCACAGGCGCAACCACGCATCTTTCGCGTACGTTTGGGCCGATAGGTAGGGCGGCGAGGTCAGGATGAAATCGACTTTGTTCTTTAGGCGCGGGAATACCTTGAGCAATGAAAGAGCAGATCCTTGCCTTACTTGCCAAGTAGGACGTGGCGGCGCCACATTCGAAACTGTGAGGCAACTGAGCGCCTTTGCTTCGATTGAGGCTAAGACATCGCGCCGAGGCCTTCGTAGTTGAGCGTCGCCAGCGTACTTCTGCACATAGCCTGGTGCCATTGCAAACGAATGGGCGCATGGGAGCGAAAGCGAGTGTTCGGCGTGCCCGTGTAGCACGGCCAGGAGCAAGGCCATGGTTGTCATCGCCAAGTCCCGCTGAGCACGATCGTTGCTCATTAGGTCCCGCGCCAATGCTTTGCGGAGCACAACCGCGTCTCGTGCCACACGCGGTAAGAGGAATACACGCACTTTTGAAGGGATGCGAGGCACGGATGTGCTCGCGGCTAGGCGGCGTCGGAGATCTTCCAGATATGGGCGAAGTGCTGCCAAGCCTAGGCTTCTGATTCGTGATCCAGAGAAAATGATGGCGTCTGGGCCGACATCACAGCCATAGATCGACCTAATGTCGGCCTCGCGCGCTGCTAGGAGACTCGTGCCCTTGCCGCAAAAGGGATCCAGGAACACGTCGGCTCTTCGAGGTTTAAATTTCTTGAAAAGGCGTCTGGTCACCCTGAGTGGCAGTGACGCGGATCTCGCGCCCAGACGATCTAGCGCATCGGCGTCTATCTTGGAAATTGAACCAAGACGGGCAAGACGACGAGGTCGTGTCATGTGTGGGCAGGCACTCAAATTCTCATTCCCGGGTCCCGTGAGGCTAGGGCAGCATGCTCGACGCCATCTAAACCGCAGATCGCGGATCCTATCCCGTGCCGAGGAAGAACGCCGGATCGACCGGCGCTTCTTCCAGCAGGCGCACCAGGCGCTGGAGAGTTTCGTTGACGGGCGCCGGCACTCCGAGTGCTTTTCCGCGACGGACGACGTAGCCATTGAGGTCGTCGATCTCGGTGAGCCGACCAGCCGCGATGTCCTGGCCGGTGGATGAGATGGCGCGTCCCATGCTTGTGCCGAGACTCAAGACCTGGGCGAAGACGGAGTCAAAGCTCAGGACGACGCTGTCGGCTTTGGCGACGGCGACCAGCTCCTCGACGACCTGGCGCATCAGTTCATGCGATGCGGCGCTTGCGACAACCCGTTCGTATCTCGCGCGGCCCAGAGCCGACACCGCGTTGTAGCCGCAGTTCATCGCAAGCTTCGTCCAGAGTGTCTTCTTAATGTCATCGGAGATCGACACTTCGATAGAACCGCGCTGAAGAGTCGCGGCGATGGCGTCCAACTGCAGTCGTCGGGTTGCAGCTTCCGGTCGATCGGCGAACCAGTCTCCGAGAATGATGTCGCCGCGTCCGTTGTGCTTCACGTGGCCCGGGCCTTCCATCTGGCACGAGACGAAAAGAGCCGCTGAAAAGACGGTGCGCGGCAGGATCGAGGCCAGCCGCTCGGCGCCATCGACTCCATTCTGAAAAGAGAGCACGATCGCGCCCGGCGAAAGGATCGGTGCCAGTTGTGACGCGACCGATTCCGTGTCGCGGGTCTTCGTGCAGAAGAGGATGAGATCGCAATCGGACAACGCGGACGGTTCAACCGAGGCCGTGACCGGGATATGGAAGTCAAAGTCGCGACCGGTCAGGTGCAAGCCATGGGCACGCATCGCCTCAACGTGGCGTGATCGGGCGACGATGGTGAGATGCGCGCCGGACTTCGCCAGCCATCCACCGTAAAGGCACCCAATCGCGCCGCCGCCCATCACGCCGATTCGAGTCATCTGATCAAGCCCATCACAAGAGCGAGACAAGCATCAGCGCGGCGTCGGCGCGGTCAACACCACCGGATTCCGCCCGTACCGCAGCCCCCACCAGAGGACGACCGCGACATAGAGGAGCACGACGCGGGTCGGTGCGGCGTACCAGGCGCCGAGATGCTCGGTGACGGGGAAGCCTGCGATCACGTTGACCGAGATAAGCGAGAACATGTAGGCGACGGCGCCATAGCGAATGAGCACGAACATGGGCGCTGCGAAGGCGATGGCGAAGACGAGAAAGACGAACTGCCACGGCGCCTGGCTGGAGAGGGCTTCGCGCGCGGTGATCGCCACGACGGTCAGCACCGCCGCGATCCACAGCTTCTTCACCAGCTGCTCCATGCCAATCAGAAGAAGCAGCGTGCCCAGGCCGATCCCCACCGCCTGCTGGATCCGACTCAACAGCGGCGCGACCGCGTCCGACGTGCTCAACACGGTCTCCGCGAAAAAGGTGTTCGGCGGGCCCGGCGGCATCCCAATGAGCGACTGAACCGCGGGCACGCCGACGATGGAAAAGACGCAACCCGCGGCCGTGCCGATCAGCGCGTGACTTGCGACCAGGGGATCGGTGAGCCGTCCGGCGAGCACTCTCGTCCATGAGATCAGCATTTCGGGATGCCGTCGCCGGATAAACGGTTCGAGTGCGAGGTAGATGGTGGCGAAGAACATCGCCTGCAGAAGAATGTCCGCGAAGCCCGTGACCGCAAGACCGAACTCGCGTCCGAACTCCATCATGTGATGCGCTCGCAGCATCCAGATCGCGCAACCGAGTGCGATGGACGCGACCGTGATGGTGAGCGCGCCCCTGCGATCTCCTCGGCCCGCGACCAGATTCGCGCGCGCCATCGCGATACTTCCGAAAGAAAGTCCCAGAAGGAGGATCAGGGTCAGAACCTGGCCGAAGTTTTGTTGAGTCGTCCGCGTGAAGGGCTCCATGCGGAGCGGGCGTTGCCAGTCGCCGATGATTTTGAACCAGACCGGAAGGCCACGATAAGAAGCCGCTTCGATCCGGATCGTGTGGCCGGCAAGCTTGGGGTAGACGCCGGTCCAGGCCCTGCGCTCATCGAAACCGAAGGCCGGCATCCACTCTGGTGTCGTCTCCTTGAAGTCGCCCGGATCGAGGGCTGCGAAGGCGAACAATTTCGAGTAGTCCGCCGCGACCCCTGGTGGAGCTTCGGCGACGGGAGCGTCACGCTGAGGCGGCACCACGTAGTACTCGACGAGCCGTCCTGAGGTATTCAGCCAGACCCCCGCCATTCCCGAGACGGTGATCGGAGGGTTCCCGGTATAGACGATGCCCGATGTATCCAGGGTGTGCAGGACGCGCGGGCTCTGACGGAACCAGAACTGAAGCACCGGTGGCTCGTTCGTCGCCAGTTGCTCGCGGCGTGGATCGGACGCCGGCGACTTCGCTGATTCCTGGAGATATTCGCTGTCCACGAAATAGCCGGTCGCGGTGTCGGCGACCTGCAAAGAAGGCTGCAGTGTTTTGAGAATCTCCTGGGCGCGATCTTCGAGCACCGCAGGAGGCTTGTCCATCGGCACGTATTTGATGATCGAGTCGTGCATCCCCAGGAAGACGATCGACAGGGTGACGGCTACGGTGATCAAGGCGCTGATCCAGACGAGCCGAGAAGAGGGAAGACCCTCGTCGCCCGACGCCGCGACCATTTCCGGCGAAGGCGTTTCACCCGCCAGCAGCGCGGCGGTCAGCGGATCGGCGCCGGGGAGCGACCCCGCGACGGCCAGAGCGGACGAGGGACGCGCGCGCGGATCCTTGGCCAGGCAACGCATGATCGCGGACTCGATCGCCGGATCCAGATTTGGGACAAGGCTTGTCGGCTCGACCGGAGTGTCCTGCTCGTGCTTGCGCAGCAACTCCACGAACGTCTTGCCGTCGAACGCTTTCTTGCCCGTGAAGATCTCGTAGAGAACCAGGCCGAGGGAGTAGATGTCGCTGCGCGCGGTGACTTCACGCCCGCTGAGCTGTTCCGGCGACATATACGCCGGCGTGCCGGAACGAACGTCGCCCTGAGCGATCTCGTCGGCGATGCCCGCGAGGCCAAAGTCGGTGATGCGCACCTTGCCCCGGCCGTCGATCATGATGTTCTCGGGCTTGATGTCGCGATGCAGGACGCCGCGATCATGAGCGGCCGCGAGTCCAGCGCAAAGCTGACGCGCAATCTCGAGGCCCTTGTCCTCCGGCAGCCGCCCAATGCGACGCAGCAGGGATGCGAGATCGTCGCCGTCCACGAACTCCATGGCCAGATAGTGAAGTCCGTCCACCTCGCCGATGTCGTACATGCGGCAGACGTTGGGATGCGAGACCTGACGCGCCACCCGCACTTCGTTGTAGAAGCGATCGACGCGATCGGGATCGGCGCCGAACGACTCGGGCAGAAACTTCAGCGCGACCGGCTGGCCGAGACGAAGATCATCGGCGCGATAGACCTCACCCATGCCGCCCTTGCCCAGCAGGCCGACGATGCGGAAGCGATCGGCCACGATCTGGCCAGGGGAAAAGCGACCGTCGCTCGGTTGGGAGCCGGTGCGGGTACGTGAAGATGTCCGGTGCTGGCTCTTCGCCGCCGAGCCACCCGAGCCCGAAGCCGAGGCGGGCGCGTCCAAGGGCTGAGGCCGCGTTCCCGTGTTCAGTGTCTCTTCGTCTTCTTTTTCCTGCGCCATTGCCTCGACTCTAGATGTTCCATGTTCGCTCCGAAAGTCTTTCGCGGAACGAAAGCGGATGCGACAACGTTCCTCATTGCAGGCGTAGCCTTGCCATTCCAATCTCGCTTTAAGGAGTCCGGACCTTGATCTCAGTCACGTCGTTGTCGTATCGAACTCGCCTTGCCCGCCTGAGTGGCGCGCTGGCTTTTCTGCTCGCGTCCGCATCGCCATCACTCGCGCAAGGGAAGCCTCGCGCTTCGTCGACCACGACCACGCCCGCGCCCTCCGGGGCGGCCGCTTTTGAATCTGCGATGAAAGGCCTCTATCCCGCCGACAAGCCCGGCGCCACGGTGATTGTGGTGAAAGACGGCAAGACGGTGTTCCGGCAGGCGTATGGGATGGCGGATCTCGAACTCGGTGTGCCTATGAAGCCGGAGATGGTTCTGCGCCTGGGCTCGATCACCAAGCAGTTCACCGCGACCGCGATTCTGATGCTTGCGGAAGAGGGCAAGCTTTCGCTGCAGGATCCGATTGAGAAATACCTGCCCGGCTATCCAACTCACGACAAGGTCATCACCATCGAGCATCTGCTGACTCACACCTCGGGCATCCAGAGCTACACCGCCATTCCGGGTTGGATGACCAGCCGCATCATCGTGCCCATGAAACCGCTCGAGCTCATCGATGGATTCAAGAACGCGCCCATGACCTTCGATCCGGGCGAGAAGTACCTCTACAACAACTCCGGCTTCATTCTTCTCGGTGCCATCATCGAGAAGGTGTCAGGCATGCCTTACGCGGAGTTCGTCGAAGGACGCATCTTCAAGCCGCTGGGCATGACGTCTTCGTACTATGGCGACACCGAACGCATCATTAAGAACCGAGTGCCCGGCTACACCGATGACGATCAGGTGGTGAAGAACATGGCGTATCTCAGCATGACCCAGCCCTATTCCGCGGGTTCCCTGTTGT
>JBDTQB010000180.1:0-8825 GCA_039932395.1 Vicinamibacteria bacterium
AGAAGGCCGATCTCTGGCCGCTCAATCCGAAGGGCGAGCTGATGAACTGGACCATCGTCGAGAGCAAGGTAGGTCTGGCTCATGTGCGCGAAATCGCCGCGGTCAAGGGCATCGGCGTGCTCTTCCCCGGCGCCGGAACGTTGCGAGGTGTCTTCACGAATACGAATGACAAGGGCGAGAAGGTGGTGGACACCGTCGCCTGGGAGGCGGCGATCCAGCAGGTGCTCGCTGCCTGCAAGGAGTTCAAGGTTGCTTGCGGCTATCCCGCCCGCGCCGAGGACATAGAGATGCGCATGCAGCAGGGCTTTAGCGTGTTCGTCATCAACTGGGGCGAACCGGGCTTCAAGACCATCGACATCGGCCGCAAGGCCGCGGGCCGATAGTCATTGTGGTGGGCGGCTTGGAGCCTCCCACACCCCCGCGCTCCGGCGGAAGTAAATTCCGCCTGCGCTAGTTGTTGAGGTGGGGGGCTTGAGCCCCCCACACCCCCGCGCTCCGGCGGAAGTAAATTCCGCCTGCGCTAGTTCTCTCGGCCTTCGAACTGCCAACCGGACTCTTCACATGACCCCGCCGCCCTGGATACTCCGCCATATCCGTGCCATGTTGTACGCCGTGTTCGCGTTGAGCGCGGTTGGCGTAGCCGTGGTGTGCGCCATGGACGATCCCAAGACGCCGTGGATTGGCGCGCGGCAGCTCTTCGGGCTCTGGGCTCTGGGCCTTCTCATCACGTCCATGCTGATTGGGCCTTTGACGTCAGTGCTGAGGCCCTTTCCATTTCGTGCTTATCTGGTGCTGGGGAGACGTGCCATCGGCGTGTCGGCATTTTTCTTCGCCACTCTTCACGCTCTGAGCTACACCGGCACCCTGCTCGCTCAGGGCGGCGTGGATCTCTTGATCAAGGAATCGCTCGACGAAGGATGGCTGTGGATCACCGGCCTCGTGATCGGCGCCCTTCTGCTCTCAACCCTCGCCGCTCTTGCGGCCACGAGCTTCGACCGCATGGTCACGAAGGTTGGGCCGAAGCGATGGAAGGTCCTTCATCAGGCGGTGTACTTCATCCTTCCGCTGGCGCTCCTTCATGCGATTCTCCTCGGCGCGGACTTCGGATTTCATCAGGCGCGCGACGTTTCGGTCGAGCCGGATATGGGCGCGTTGATCGGCATGTCTTCACTGACCGCGCTCTGGATCGTCCTGTTCGTGTTGCGCCGTCGGGGTGCGACCAAGAACATCCAGCCCTGGCTTGATCGGGTCAGGAAGCGTTCCCGGGCCTGAGTGTCACGCCCCCCTCTTTTCAAAGGGGCTGCGCCGAAATTGACCAGGGCTCCAGCCAGCGCCTAGAGTCTCGCCTTCACCAGGGGGCGAGACATGGCGGAGTTGCGTTTCTGTTCGTTGTGCGGGTTTACCCACGGGCCTGATCCGACGGGCGTCGGTCCCGGTTGTCGACCCAAGGTGAAACCCAACGCGCCCGTCACATCGCCGCGTCCTTTGAGCGATGGAGTGGCTGAAGGTCCACCCCCGTCCACGCCGCCGCGACCCGCTCCGCCGCTGCCTGAGCTCTTCAGTTCGGCCGCGCGAATCCAGCACGGTGACCTTCCAACCGGCGCGCGCATCGCCGGCGGCGTTCTGATTGTGAATGTGGTCGGCATCCTTCTCGAGCGGATGGTCATGCCCGCCGACACGAAGACGCCCTTGCCGGTCTCCGGAACGCTGGTTTCGATACTGATCGACCTTTTCATTGGATACAAGCTTCTCCGTGGGGAAGACGGATCCTCGGTTCTTGGCTGGGCGCGTTTCCGGGTGGTGGCGGGAATGTTGTTGTTCACCGGACTTCAGATCGCGGCTGCGAATCCCCTGGTCGCCGTGATTCAGCTCGGCTTCTCCGCCGGCCTTCTCCTGCTTCTTCTGGGTGATCCCGGGAAGCTGCGCATGGCGTTTGGCGTGCTGCTTGCGGGCGCGTACTTTTCCCTGGAGATGCTTGGGCTGGTGGCGCTGGCCATCGGCCACAACCCCGTCACGCAGGTTTCTTTGATGACGCAGGCCGACGGTGCTTCGGTCACGGTGGTTCAAGGCGCAAAGTTTCCTTACAACGTGACGCTGCCCACCGCGGGGAAGTGGTACGTGAGAAACGCGGCGGTCTCTCGAAAAGAGAGCCCGGATTCCGATCGGTGGATCATCCGCCCGGATCGCGATGCGCATGTGATCGTCATTGCGGAGACCTTGGCCGAACCCCTTCCCATGCAGGCACTGCGCGACGTGGTGGTGGCCAACTTCAAGAAGGGGGGAGACGAGTTCGAGGTTTTGGAGGAGCATCCGCTGGTGCTCGGCGACCAGGAGGCCACGGCACTTCTGCTCACGACCCGGCGCAAGGTCGGCGCAATAGAGGTGAAGGGCTACCTCGGACTCGTCCTGAAAGAACACGAGTTCTACCAGGTGATCGCTTTTGCCCTGGCGAACCAGTTCGTCGAAATGGGTCCCGAACTGAAGCAGATCGTTGAGTCGTTCAAGTCCTCAAAGACGAATCCCACCCTCTGAGAGCGGGGAGGTCAAGCGTCGCGGACGCAGTTCGATTTGTCTTCTCGGCCGCACCGGTTCACGGGGTTGGGGCGGAACTACAATCGCCGCACCTCGTTCCGACTGGAGATTTCATGCGCCCCCCCAAACTCTTTGCCATCCTGGGCCTCGGCCTTGTATCCGTTTTTCTGGCGGATCCCGCCCTTGCTCAACGCGGTCGAGGCGCCGGCCAGACCGACACCCTGACCTGGCGGTTCCTCGGTCCCGCGGTCGGCAATCGCATCTCAGCGATTGCTGGCATTCCTGGCGATCCCACGACGTACTACGCGGGAGCTGCGTCGGGCGGCGTTTGGAAGACAACGGACGGCGGCGATCGATGGGCTCCGATTTTTGAGGGTCAGCGGGTTCAGGCGATCGGCGCGCTTGCGGTTTCGCTCGCCGATCCCAGCATCGTGTGGGCGGGGACCGGCGAAGCGTGGGCGATCCGCGACAGTGACGTCATGGGTGACGGCATCTACAAATCGATGGACGCCGGTCGCACCTGGACCCATGTGGGCCTGGGAGAAACCGGGCGCATCGGCAAGATCGTCACCCACCCGACGAATCCGGATATCGCGTATGTGTGCGCCTCCGGCCGCATCACCGGCCAGCAGCAGGAGCGCGGGGTTTTCCGCACGATGGATGGCGGCAAGACGTGGGAGCACGTTCTCTTCGTCGACAAGAACACCGGCTGTTCGGGTCTCGACATGGACGCGAAGAACTCCCGCAAGCTGATCGCGGGAACCTGGCAGGCCGAGATGCATCCCTGGGCGATGATGTCGGGCGGGCCCGGCTCGGGCATCTACATCTCGAACGACGCCGGCTCGACCTGGAAGCGCGTGGAAAACTCAGGTCTTCCGAAATCGCCGCTCGGCAAGATTGATGTCGCGATCGCGCCGACCGACTCGAACCGCGTGTACGCGTTGATTCAGACCGCGGATCAGGGCTCAGTGTGGCGTTCGGATGACGGCGGCACCAACTGGCGTGCCGTCAACTACGACCGCGCTCTGACCGGGCGCGCGGGCTACTACATTGGCATCGAAGTGTCGAGCGACAACCGCGACGAGATCTACGTCGCCGACTCTTCGTTCTGGGGATCGGTTGATGGTGGCGAGACCTTTAAGCAGGTCCAGATGGGCGGCGACACCCACGACATCTGGGTCGATCCGAAAAACGCTGATCGTTACGTCGTGACGCATGACGGCGGTCTCAACATCACCACTCAGCGCGCGCGATCGAGCAAGCGCGTCACCTTGCCGATCGGCCAGATGTACCACGTGTTCGTCGACAACGAAGTGCCGTACCGGGTGTACTCCAATATGCAGGACAACGGCACCATGCGCGGCCGGGTCACGGAACCCGAGGGCGGCTTCGGTCCCTCGTCATGGGACCACTTCCTGGGCGGCTGCGAGTCTGGTTTCACCATCCCCGATCCGAAGAATCCTGAAGTGGTCTACGCGACGTGCTATGGCAACAAAGTCACGCGCTGGGAAGAGAAGACGGGCCGTGCGCGCTCCATCGCTCCATCGCTCATCTCTCTCGACTCTCCGCCCAACGATGCGAAGTATCGCTGCCACTGGTCGGCCCCGCTCGCGATCGATCCCTTCGATACGAACAACGTTCTCTATGGCTGCCAGCTCATTCTGAAGACCACGAACGGCGGACAATCCTGGAAGGAAACAAGCCCGGATCTTTCGACCCAGGATCCATCGCGCGTGATTCCCTCGGGCGGCATCGCGGGAGACAACCTCGGTCAGTTCTATGGCGAGGTGGTGTTCGCGATCGCCTACTCAGAGATCAAGCAAGGTCTCATCTGGGCCGGCACCAACGACGGCAAGATGTGGAACTCGACGGACGGAGGGTCCACCTGGAACGACCTCACCAAGGGC
Source organism: Vicinamibacteria bacterium (assembly GCA_039932395.1). GTDB lineage: Bacteria > Acidobacteriota > Vicinamibacteria > Fen-336 > JAGNNV01 > JAGNNV01. Next base: position 4,440 of record JBDTQB010000180.1, read on the forward strand.
TTGACCGCCATCGGGATGCCGGTGTGGGGCATGATCAGCAAGATCGAGCCGTCGCACCACGAAGCGAACACCGCCTACATCGCGGTGGCGCGTCACATGATGGACGACCGCGAGCCTTACATCTATAAGACGGCGGATCTGGGTAAGACATGGACGCGCGTTTCAGGCGACCTGCCCAACAAACATCCTCTTTCCTATGTGCGCGCGGTGGCGGAAAGCCCGGCGAGGAAGGGGTTGCTGTACGCGGGTACCGGACATGGGTTCTACTATTCGATCGACGACGGCGCTCACTGGACCCAGCTTCAAACCGGTCTTCCCGCGGCTCCCGTGACCTGGATCGCGACCCAGAAGAATTTTCACGACGTCGTGGTCTCCACCTACGGACGTGGCCTTTACGTTCTTGATGACGTTTCCATTCTGGAGCAGGCGAACGGAGCTGTGGCTTCCGCTCCCACCGGCCTTTCGAAGATGCGGCCCGCGTATCGCTACGGTCAGCAAGGTCAGGCTCCCATCACCTGGACGCAGAGCGCTGCCGCGGCCCGTCCCGTGCGCATCGAAATTCTCACCAAGACCGGCGACGTCGTTCGCGAGATCACCCGGCCGGGGCGCGTCGGCATCAATCGCACATCGTGGGACCTTCGTTACACCGCCCCCCGCCTGGTCGGACTTCGCACGACGCCGGCCGAGAATCCGCATATCTGGGAAGAGCCGCGCTTCCGCGGCCGCGACACCCGTCCGGTCACCCACTGGGGTCTCGATCAGGCGCAGGTCGGGCCGATTGTTTCGCCTGGGACTTACACCGTGCGCATGACGATCGACGGCAAGACGTTCTCGGAGGACCTCGTGGTCTTGAAGGACCCGAAGGTGACGACGAGCGACGCCGACTTCGACCTGTCGTTGAAGACACAGCTCAAGCTCCGGGAGGATATTAACCAGACCTCCGACATCGTGAACCATATCGAAGGCATGCGGAAGCAACTTGAAGATGTGCGCGCGGCGAATCGCGGTGTGCGTGGTCGCGAGGACGTCGTCAAGGCGGCCCAGGACCTCGATACGAAGATGCAGCTCGTCGAGGAGAAGCTCCTCGAGCGCGCGCAGTGGACGTCGGATGACAAGTACTTCCGTCAGGCGTACACCATCTACATGAATCTGATCTGGCTCAACGGGGAAGTGGGCCCCGGTGCCGGTGACGTTGCTGGAGGTGCCGATTTCCGTCCCACCGACACATCCATCGCGCTGCTCGCGGAACTCGAAGGTCAGCTGGCCAAGTCGAAGGCTGAGTACGAAGAGATGCTCGCGAAGGACATTGCCGCCTTCAATCAGGTGATGGCAGGGAAGCTGTCTCCGATCGTCAAGTAGACAAACGCCCGACCATCCTGATCAGCTGCGACGTCACTGTGGCAGCTGGTCAGTGCGCGTCGCAACCCAGGGAGAAGGCGATGGCGTCGCACACCGCGCGCATCTTGGCGTCGCTGAGCTGTGCGACCCGTCGCCCGATCTGATGCTTCTGGACGGTCACGATGTTGTGGGCGTTGACCACGCAAGGCCCCTTCATCCCATCTTCAACGTCGAGTGCCGTCTCCGATCTCACGCCGCGGATCGTGGACGTGATCGGAGCGACGGTGGTCCATCCGAGAAACTCGAGGCTGGAGTCGCGTGTCAGAACGACCACCGGTCGCTCTTTGCCCGGGGCAGGCAGTTTCAGAAGTCGGACTTCGCCGCGCCTCAATCTTCCGGCCACGCCGCAACCTTTTCGAACGCGACCATCTCCGTGCCTTCGGGGATCCTTTCGTAGCCCTGCCTCTCGCGCTCCTCATCCGCTCTGATAGCACTTCTTTTCAAATGCTCCTGCAGGGCCACGCGGAAGAGTCTGGACCGATTGGTCTTTAGTCGTTTGACCTCCCGGTCCGCCGCTTTAAGCAAGCTTTCTTCCAGCACGATCTGAATAGTCGGCATATGTGGAGCCTACTCCACAGTCAGGTCCTCAGTGCGGTCAAGGCCGAATTGAACTTGCTTCCATCCCTCGGGTTGCTATATCCTTCCATCCGGCTTAACGAATGGATCAAACACTGCAACCGCTCGATGCCCTGATGGGCGCCCTCGGATCTCTTGGAGATCCGACCCGGCTGCGCCTCCTTCGCCTGCTGGAGCGCCGTGAACTGGGGGTTGCCGACCTGGTGAGCGCGCTTCAGCTTCCCCAGTCCACGGTCAGCCGCCATCTGAAGGTCTTGTCCGATCAGGGCTGGGTGAAAAACCGCGCCGAAGGCACCAATCGTATCTATCGCATGCCAACGCCCGACGAGGCGGTGGCGAAGAAGCTCTGGAACGTCGCTAAGGATCAGACCGAAGGATGGGCGACGGGGAAGCAGGATCAGCTTCGTCTTGATCAGCTCGAATCCCGACGTCCGCAGGAAGCCCTCGCGTTCTTCGCGGGCGCCGCGGGTACCTGGGATCGACTTCGCTCTGAGTTGTACGGCAACTCCTTCAATGATTCAGCACTTCTCAGTCTGATTCCCCCCGGATGGACGGTCGCTGATCTTGGTTGCGGCTCCGGCATTCTCGCCGCGCGCATCGCCCCTCACGTCGAGAAGGTGATCGGCATCGATCAGTCGACCGCGATGCTCAAGGCCGCGAAGAAGCGCACGGCGGCCTTCAAGAATGTTGACCTGCGTCCGGGCAGCCTCGAAGCGCTTCCGCTCGCCGACGCGTCGGTCGATGCGACGCTTGTGGTGTTAGCGCTCAGTTATCTCAAGGACACGCGCCGCGCCCTCGACGAAATGTCACGCGTTCTCAAGCCCGGCGGCCGCGCCGTCGTGGTCGACCTGCTCCGTCATGATCGCGAACAGTTCCGCATTGAGATGGGTCAAACATCGCGAGGCTTCTCTCGAGACGAACTCCAGGACCTGCTCGTCGAAAGCGGCCTTCAGAACGTCAGCTGCCGCCCGCTCGCACCTGAAGCGGACGCCAAGGGCCCCGCCCTGCTCCTCGCCACCGCCATTACTCCAACATCTTCAGTTTCATCTCCGTCACCCAAGACACCCCGCCCGAAAGGAAAGTAAATGTCAGCTCAAGCTGCCGTTGCCGATAACAAGACCGCCACCGCGCGCGTCCCGTTCAAAGTCGCCGATCTCTCTCTCGCCGAATTCGGCCGCAAGGAAATGCGCCTCGCCGAGCAGGAAATGCCCGGACTGATGTCGCTCCGCGAGCGCTACGGGAAAGACAAGCCGCTCAAGGGCTCCAAGATCATGGGCTCGCTGCACATGACGGTTCAGACCGCGGTGCTCATCGAGACGTTGACCGAGCTTGGTGCCGATGTGCGCTGGGTCTCCTGCAACATCTTCTCCACTCAGGATCACGCGGCCGCGGCCGTCGTCGTTGGTCGCCCCGAAACCGGCGGCACCGTCGAGAACCCCAAGGGCACGCCCGTCTTCGCCTGGAAGGGCGAGACGCTGGAGGAGTACTGGTGGTGCACGCGTGAAGCCATCATCTGGCCCGACGGCAGCGGCCCGACCCTCATCGTCGACGACGGCGGCGACGCCACCATGCTCGTCCACAAAGGCACCGAGTACGAGAAGGCGGGCAGCGTGCCCGCGTTCGACCCGAACGTCGATCCCGAAGAGTGGGGCGTCATCCTTGAGTTGCTCCGCAACGAACTGAAGACGAGCAAGGATCGCTGGACTAACATCGGCAAGGCGATCAAGGGCGTCTCCGAAGAGACCACCACCGGCGTGCATCGCCTCTATCAGATGGAAGCGGCGAAGACGTTGCTCTTCCCGGCCATCAACGTCAACGACGCCACCACCAAGCACAAGTTCGACAACGTCTACGGCTGCCGTCACTCCGTCATCGACGGTCTGAACCGCGCGACCGACGTCATGCTGTCCGGCAAAGTGGCCGTCGTTTGCGGCTACGGCGAAGTCGGCAAGGGCTGCGTTCAGGCCCTCAAGGGCCAGGGCGCACGCATCATCGTGACCGAAATCGACCCGATCTGCGCGCTGCAGGCGGCGATGGAAGGTTACGAAGTCAAGACGATCGAGGACTACGTCGGCACCGCCGACATCTTCATCACCACGACCGGCAACTTCAACATCATCACCGCCGATCACATGGCGAAGATGAAGGACAAGGCGATCGTCGCGAACATCGGCCACTTCGACAACGAGATCGACATGGCTGGCCTGAAGAAGACCAAGGGCATCAAGACCATCAACATCAAGCCCCAGTACGACGAATGGGTTTTCCCTGATGGCCACTCCGTCATGATCCTCGCGGAAGGCCGCCTCATGAACCTCGGCTGCGCCACCGGCCACCCGAGCTTCGTGATGTCCACCTCGTTCACGAACCAGACCCTCGCGCAGATGGAACTCCACGCGAATGCGTCGAAGT
>JBDTQB010000181.1:0-8804 GCA_039932395.1 Vicinamibacteria bacterium
GATGAGGCCGATCGTGGTCTTGAGCAGAACGCTCTTACCCGTGCCAGAGGTGCCGAGAACGGACATGGTCTCGCCGGGCATCACCGCGAGGTTGACGCCGGCCAGAACGGGCGCGTCGAACCGTTTGTACACGTCCTCGTACTCGATCATCGGCGTGATGGTCATGAGCGGTCTAGTTGAGGAACAGCGGCGGGAAGGTGGCGTCGACCACCAGCACCGTGATGATCATGAAGACGACCGATGTGGTCGTGTTGCGCCCGACGCCTTCAGCGCCGCCATGGGTGCGAAGACCCATGTGAACGGAGATCACCGGGATCATGAAGCCAAACACGAACGCCTTGCTGAGGGAGTAGAACAAGTCCCATGAGTGCCAATAGAGACGGGCGCCATACAGGAAGGCTTCGGGACCAAGCCCCATGGTGGCGCGAGCGGAAACGAGACCGGTCAGGACGCCCACCGCGTTCGCGATGCCGACCAGGATCGGCGTGACGATCATTCCGGCGATGACACGCGGAGCCGCGAGATACGGCACGGGGTCGCGGCCAAGGGAATGCAGCGCATCGATCTGTTCCGACACGGCCATCGTTCCGAGCTCGGCGGTGATACGGGCACCGACACGGCCAATCAAAACGAACGCCGTCATGACGGGGCCAAGTTCGAGAACCACGCTTGACGAAACGACGCTGCCGAGGATGTACAGCGGAATCGAGGACGTGAACTGATAGCCGCCCTGCTGCGAAGTCACAATACCCGAGAGAACGGCAGTCACAAGCACGAGCGGAAGGCTTCCAATCCCCTGCTCGTACGACTGCGCGAAAATCGATTTGAGGCTGACCTTGCCCTGCACCAGCGCCAGGACGATGTTCGCGGTGAGCAGGCTCATCTCGCCGATATGCCGGGCAAAGCCCATGCAAACACGGCCGAATCCGCTGAGGAGTTTCTGGGGTGTAGAGAGAAGAAGGGTCAAGCGGAACGCTATCTTGCCTTCGGGCGGTGGTTCGAGCGAAATTTCGAACTGAGCCCGCGGCTAGCAGCCCGCGGTGAAAGTCTGCCGTCGCACCGAGGCGAGCGATGCCCCCGGATGGCGATGAGTCGAAGAGCCCGAATATCGGGAATATTCGGGCTTCTGAGCGAAGACGCCAGGCGGGATGCAGCGTTCGCCGAATGCCGGCAGACTCTCACCACGGGCTGCTAGACGACGCGGACTTCAAGATCGTAGGCGTGCGCCTTCGTGATCTCGCAGGTCACGAACTCTCCGCGGCCGGGAGGCCTCTCACTCGGATCGGAGATCAGTACGCTGCCGTCGATCTCCGGCGCCTGCGATGCGAGTCGTCCGACGAGCAGCAGGTCGGTATCGGGATGCGGCCCTTCAACCAGGACTTCGACGCGCTGGCCAATGCGAGCCTTGTTGCGCCTCGCAGAGATACGCTTCTGAATCCGCATCAGCTCACTCTGACGAGCCTTCTTGACCTTCGCCGGAACCTGGCCTTCAAGGCCGAACGCCGCGGTACGCTCTTCGTCAGAGTAAGTGAAGACTCCGAGATGATCGAACTCTGCCTGCTCGACGAATGTCGTGAGCTGCTTGAAGTCTTCCTCGGTCTCGCCGGGGAAGCCGACAATGAACGTCGTGCGGAAAGCCACGCCTGGAACACGGTCGCGCACGCGCTCCACCATCCCCAGAAGATTGCCTTTGCCCGTGGGCCGCTTCATCCGCTTGAGCACGGCATCACTCGCGTGCTGCAACGGCATGTCGACGTACTTCACCACCCGCTCTTCGCTCGCGATCGCGTCGAGGATTTCGTCGGTCACCGTCGCGGGATAGGCATACATCACCCGAATCCACCGGACGCCATCAACCGCGCCTAACCGGCGCAAGAGCGGCGCCAGATCTCCCCGGCGACCGAGGTCGAGGCCGTAGCGCGTTGAATCTTGCGCGACCAACACGACTTCTTTCACGCCCTGGGCAGCCAGGCGGCGCACTTCCCTCTCGATGTCTTCAGGCTGACGCGAACGGTGGAGGCCACGAAGGGTCGGAATGATGCAGAAGGTACAGGTGTAGTCGCAGCCTTCAGAGATCTTCACGAACGCAGTGTGGGAGGCAGTCGACTGAACCCGCGGTGAGTCGGCGTCGTAGATCCACTCCGGCCGTTTGGTGCTCCGGTCGACGATGGTCGAGCGGCCTTCGACGGCCGCCACGATCTCGGGAATTTGCCCGGTGCCAAGCGTGGCGTCGATCTCGGGGATCTCACGGCGGAGATCGGCGTCATGGCGTTCAGCCAGGCATCCCGTGACGATCAGGCGCCGCTGCACGCCGTCCGGCGACTCGGCCTTGAGCTTCGCCATCTCCAGAACGGTGTCGATGGACTCCTTCTTGGCCCGGTCGATGAACGCGCAGGTGTTGACCACGAGCACGTCCGCCGACGCCATGTCGGTGGCGATCTGATGTCCCCGACGCTTCAGGGTTCCGAGCATCACTTCGGAATCGACGAGATTCTTGGGACAACCCAGGCTGATAAACCCGACCCGTCTCGCGTCGGCCGGGGCCAGAGGAACGGGAGCGCCAAGCGAGATAGGCTGCCAGTCGCCGCCCTGAGAAGGATTGTCGTGAACCACACGTCATTCTATCAAGGTGGCTTCAGGTCATCTATTATCCCGTGAACGTCAAACGTCAGCAGACCAACCATCAACGCTCGGAAAGCCGCTTCAATGTCAAAAAAGACTCTTCTGGTCGTCGACGACTCTCCCACCGCCCTCATGATGAACACGATGTTGCTGGGTCGTCAGCCTTACAACATCGTGTCCGCCAAGGATGGTCAGGAGGCGGTCGACAAAGCCATCGCCTCACCGCCCGATCTTGTGGTGATGGACGTGATGATGCCTCGCATGAACGGGATCGAAGCGTGTCGAGCGCTGCGTCAGAATGAGTCCACCCGGCTGGTGCCGGTCATCCTCATCACGACACGTGGAGAAGAGGAATACGTCGCGCAGGGTTTCGCCGCCGGCTGCAACGACTACGTCACCAAGCCGGTCAACGCCACGGAACTGGTCGCGAAGGTCCGCGCCCTTCTGGGAGAGTAGCCATGACGCCTCCAAAGAGCGGTTTTGTCCAGAAGCTGACGGCGTCGGCGCAGAAGCACGCCGAGGAACTCTTCGAGCAGAACGAGCGCCTCAAGTCGCTCGTTGCCTCTCTGGAAGAAAAGCATTCACAGATCTCCGAGGAACTGTCGAGCCTGCGTGATGAGCGCGACACCCTTCGCGCCGAGCGGGGCAAGCTCAAGAATGTTCTGGACGAGGCGCTCGCGCAGAACCGCCGCGATATCGAACGGTCCGCCCTGGTCGAGCAACAGTGCACAAGCCTCGCGAATCTCTATGTGGCGACGTTCAAGTTGCATGGCTCGCTCGAGCGTGAGGACGTTTTGGCGGCCATCAGCGAAATCGTGGTGAACCTCGTCGGATGCGAAAACTTTGGTGTGTTCGAACGAACGGGGGGGAGCCTGACGCTCATCGGAGAGTTCCCCACCCACCCGAGCAGCATCAAGGAGATCTCTGTAGAAACGAGCTTCGTCGCAGATGTGTGCGCGGAAGGTGGTCCGTGGATCGCCGGGCGGGATGCCGTCACCGGGTCTCCGGTTCCGGAAGACGTGACCGCGGTCATTCCTCTTCGACTCCGATCCGAACTCACCGGTGCCATCGTCCTCTTCTCCCTTTTGCCGCAAAAAGGCGGAAGCTTCGGCGATGTCGACATTGAGCTGATGGACCTTCTGACCGCTCACGCCGCCACGGCGCTTTTCGCATCGCGCCCAAACGCCTAGCAGAGCTGAAGCCATGAAGCAGATCTTTCTGCTCCCCGGCCAGTGGGCGGTTCCCCACGAGCCATCCGAGCTCACGACCATTCTGGGGCCGTGCGTCGCGGTCTGCCTGTTCGATCACGCCAAGACGATGGGAGGCATGAATCACTTCCTGCTTGCGGTGGGCGGGTCGCTTGGTCGCGAGCGCAGCCGCTATGGCGACACCTCTTGCGAAGATCTTGTGCAGTGCTTCTTCGCTTCCGGATCGCGGATTGGCGACCTTGAGGCTCGCATCGTGGGCGGGGCCAACGTCGGGCGCGCCAATCTGCCCGAAGGCGAGACCCTGGGCGAGCGCAATGCGGAGATGGCGCGCGCCGTGCTGAGGCGCCATGGAATAGCCATCGGCTTCGAGGACACGGGCGGCCCCAATGCGCGAAGGCTTCGCTTCCGGACGGGAGCGGGGATCTTGGAGGTCAAGACCATCGAGGGCATGACCTCCACCACGGCCACGATCGGCGCGGGTCCAGCGCCTGGCGGCCCCGAGGAGAAGGCTTCTCCCTCTAAATGAAGTCTCTTTCAAACTCCGGGTCACCCGCATGAACGACGACGTCGACTGGGAACGGCTTCGGCAAGTTCATCTCGCCGAGTCGGAGGAGCGGCTGGTCACGATGGAGTCGGCGATTCTCGACCTTGAACGCCAGCCCGGGAGTGATGCGCCCATCGAGGCGCTGCAACGCGACGCGCACACTCTCAAAGGCAATGCCGGCATCTTCGGATTCGATTCGATGGCCCAACTCGCTCATGCCTTTGAGGACGCTCTGGCCGCGGTCAAGGCGGGAATCAAGAACAAGCAGCCAGCCGACAAGGAGGCGATTGGCGTGCTTCTCAAGGCCGTCGATGCCTTCCGTGTCGGACTTCCGCTGGCGGAGGCGGGTGATCAGATGTCCGCCGCGCAACAAGCGCTTGCCGTGGAGTTACGAACCCTCGGAGCCTTCGGATCGCCGACCGCGGCGTCCGCCCACGATCACGTGCGGGCCCGATCGAGCACCGACCGACGTGCCTCGGCCCGCGAAGGCACGGAGCCGGACCCCCAGGACACGGCACGCGAAACAATCGCAGGCGCGGACGACGCCCGTGCCGCGAGGCCGACGCTTCGCATCGAGGTTGCCCGCGTGGACTCTCTGGTCGAACTCGCGAGCGAAATTTCTGTGTCGCGGGGCCGGCTCGAAAACCTTCTGACTTCGGCCGGTCTTTCAGACGTCGCGCGCGACGTGCTGGAGGAGGCCGTTCCCCTGCTTGGCCAGCTCTCTGATCTAGCGATGAGAATGAGGCTGGTTCCACTTGGACCGATCCTCGCCTCCCATCGTCGGACCGCGCGCGATGCCGCCAAGACCACGGGCAAGGAAGTCGCGCTCCAGATTTCAGGCGAGGAAGTCGAGATCGACCTTGCTCTCGTCGATCGTTTGAGCGAGGCCTTGCTGCATCTCGTGAGGAACGCGGTGGCGCATGGAATCGAGGATGCAGCCACGCGCCAAGCCAAGGGCAAGCCCCTCGTCGGCCGCATCGCTCTGACCGCTTCCCCCGCTGCTGGTCAGGTGGTCATCGATGTGGAAGACGATGGTGGCGGACTCAACCTCGCTGCGATCCGCCAGCGTGCCGCCTCGCTGGGAATGCCGGTCACGAACGACGATCGCGAGGCCGCGCAACTCGTCTTCGCCTCGGGCCTCACCACCGCGACCGAACTCTCCGAGGTCTCCGGCCGCGGAGTCGGTCTCGATTCAGTGAAGGCGTCCATCGAGAGCCTGGCCGGCTCGATCGAAGTTCAGTCGACCCCGGGGGCGGGCACGCTCTTCCGGCTGCGCCTTCCCTTGACTCTCGCGGTGTTGCGCGGATTGCTGATCAAGGTGGGCGGGCATCGTTACGTGATTCCGATCGACATGGTCCAGGAATGCGTGGCCACTCCCTCCGACCTGACGTATCAGCAGAATGGCACGGGCCTCCTGCGGCTGGCGACCGGAATGGTGCCCGTTCTCAAGCTGGGCGAGCAGATCCTCGGATCGAAGGGTGGGGTCGGCAAACACATCGTGGTGGTCGAGCATGCCGGGCAGCGGCTCGGCCTTATTGTCGACGCATTGATCGGAGATGCCCCCGTGGTGGTCAAGTCGATTGGTCGAGCCTTGCGCAGTGCCACCAGCATCTTCGGGGCCGCGATCCTGGGGGACGGGTACGTCGGCCTCATCCTCGACATTCCGGACATCATGAAGCGTACGATGATGCTGCGTAGCGCGCAGTCCAACTAAGAGCCAGAGAAAACGTCCATGACCTTCACCCGTTCAACCCTTCACTCGATGGAAGTTTCCGTTCCCAAGGCTTCGGTCTCGATGCTGCGCTGTCAGATCGGCGGCGGTCAGTACCTCGTTCCTCTGACCAAGGTGCTTGAGATCATCCGGTTCGTGACGCCTACTCCCGTTCCGCAAACCGCACCCTGGGTCATGGGGGTGATGAATCTTCGGGGACGCGTCGTCCCGGTGATCGATCTTGCGGTGAAGTTCGGCGAGCCGCCGAGCAAGCCGGACGAATGGACGTGCATTGTTCTGGTAGAAATTGAGCTTGAGGGCGAAAGCACCGTGCTGGGTCTGTTGACGATGCTCGTCAGCGAGATCCATGACCTTCAGTCGGGCGATCTTGAACCTCCGCCCACGGTGGGCACCCAGATTCGGGTCGAGTTCCTGCGAGGTCTCTTCAAGCTCCAGGAGGGGTTCGCTCTCGCCCTCGACCTCGATCGCGTCTTGACCTCCAATGAGCAAGTCGCCGTGCGTGAACTCGCGAACGAGGGAAACGGGTAGGGTCCGCTCCGCAAGCATGGATCGCGTCACCGTCCGGCCGACTGAGGACCCAAACGCGCTCCCGGAACTTGGGGCGCGCGAGTTCGAGCAGATTCGCAAACTGATGGAAAGCTCCACCGGCGTCCATCTCACGGAAGCGAAGAGTGCCTTGGTGATGGCCCGTCTCGGACGCCGCCTGCGCGAACTGAAGATGAAATCGTATCGCGAGTACATGGCGCATCTCAGCGCCAATCCCGCGAAGGAAACCATCGAGTTCATCGACCGTCTGCTGACCAACGAAACGCGGCTTTTCCGCGAGGGGTGGCAGTTCGACTATCTCGAGTCGACCATCGTTCCGCTCTGGCGTCAGGCTGCGCGGGAATCCTTCGACCGAAACCTGCGCGTCTGGTCCGCGGCTTGTTCGACCGGTGAGGAACCCGCGAGCCTGGCCGCGGTACTCGATACCCGATTTCCTGGTTCAGAAGGGTACCGGGTCAGTATTCTCGCCACCGACCTGTCCACCCGGGCTCTGGCCGCGGCACGCACCCTGACCTTTCCAGTTGCGCGACTGAAGGATGTCCCACCTGCCTACGTCGGGCATTTTGAGACGCTGGACGCTGAGCGAATTCGCCTGAAGGCTTCGGCCGCGCGACTGATTCACTTCGAGCCGATCAATCTCCTCGCACCGGCCGTGCCCTCCGGATCCTTTGACCTGATCCTGTGCCGGAACGTCTTGATCTATTTCACCCGCGAGACGAAGCGCATCGTGATCGATCACATGTGGCGCGCTCTGAAGCCGGGTGGATTTCTTTTCGTCGGTCATGCCGAGAGTCTGGTCGGCGTCATCGAAGGTCAACGCCCGCTGAAGCCGGCGGTCTATCGGAAGCCTTCGCGTCCATGACTCCGCTGATCGACGTTCTCGTGGTCGACGACTCGGCGCTCGTCCGTCAGACCCTCAAGGAATTGCTCGAACGTTCAGGCGAATTCTCCGTCGCGTTCGCCGCGGATCCGTTCATCGCCGAACGACGCATCGCGATCAAACGGCCGCAGGTCATCGTTCTTGACATCGAGATGCCGGGGATGGACGGCCTCACTTTTTTGACTCGGTTGATGGCGACCGACCCCATCCCGGTCGTCATTTGCTCAGCGCGGGCCGGCGAGGACGCGGCGGTGGCGATTGAAGCGCTGGCCCGCGGCGCGATTGACGTGCTCCCCAAGCCCCGACTGGCGGTCAAGGATTTTCTGAGCGATACCTCCGCCCTGCTCGTCGATACGGTACGCGCCGCCGCGTTGTCGAAGCGAGGCATGGCGGCCGCTCGGCCGGCCCGGCCGGTTCGAACCCCGCCCGCGGGGATCAACAAGGGCATCGCGGCTTCATGGGCTGTCGCCATCGGCGCTTCCACCGGCGGAACGGAAGCCCTCGCCGTGGTGCTGAGCGCTCTGCCGCGGGACTCTCCCGCCGTCCTCGTGGTGCAGCACATGCCTGAAGGCTTCACCAAGGCGTTCGCGAACCGCCTCAACGGATTGGCGCAGATGGGCGTGAAGGAGGCCGAGGACGGCGAACCGATCCGACAGGGCCAGGTGCTGCTGGCCCCCGGCAACCGGCACATGACGGTTGTGCGAGACGGCGCGCGGTTCGCGGTTCAGATCCAGACGACACCCCACGTCAATCGGCATCGCCCAAGTGTCGATGTTCTGTTCCGATCCGTATCGGAGACCTTCGGCTCGCGCAGCGTGGGCGTCCTGCTCACCGGCATGGGCCGGGATGGCGCTGCGGGCTTGCTTGAGATGAAGATTCGAGGAGCGCAGACCATCGCGCAGGATGAGAGCACTTCGGTCGTCTTCGGGATGCCAAAGGAGGCCATCCTTCTCGGCGCCGCGGGTCGCGTTCTGCCGCTGCAGAACATCAGCTCGGGGATCCTGGACCTGCTTCCCTTGTCCTGACCCTGCTGTTTCGCCACCCCATTCGCGGCGTCCCCGCGTTCGCTCGCAAGTCGTTGGGTCGCCTGCTTTGGTCATCATCGCGGAGTTTCGCGTCTGGCCAATGGCGGCTACGGGCAACGGGCCTTGTCTCGGCCTCATCTCCGGGGGCCTCCAAGCGTCTTGCAGGATCGGCGCGGGGCCCCCATCCCCCGAGGACTTCCTGCAACGAGTCAAGAGGATTTTGGGGCATCGCTTCCTCCAGGCACGG
>JBDTQB010000182.1:0-8759 GCA_039932395.1 Vicinamibacteria bacterium
CCACCGGCTATCGCACGACCCAGGTTCTTGCCTGCCCGATCGTCTTCGAGAAGTACTTGCTTGGCGTCCTTCAGCTGATCAACAAGCGCGGCGGCACGGGCTTCGGCCCCAAGGACGAAGAGGCTGCGGAAGAGCTCGCGAAGATCCTCGGCATCGCGTTCTACAACCAGCATCGCGCGGCCCGCAGCTCGAAGCCCACCAAGTACGGCGCGCTCGTCGACAAGGGCGTGGTCTCTGAAAAGGACATCGAAGCCGCCGTCACCAAAGCGCGCGTGAATCAGGTCGACGTTTCGAAGATCCTGATGGACGACTTCAAGGTGCCGAAGGAAGAAATCGGCAAGGCCATGGCGACGTTCTTCAACTGCAAGTTCTGGGCGCCGCCCGAGGGCTATCTGATGCCGGAAGACATCAAGGGCCGGCTCACCATCGACTTCCTCAAGAAGAACATCTCGGCTCCGATCGAGAAGCGTGAAGGAACGCTCTTCGTCGCGGTCGAGGATCCCTACGATCTCACCCGCTGCGACGCCATCAAGGCGATGAATCTCTCGCCGCGCCATGAGTTTCTGGTCGCCCTCAAAGACGACATCCTGCAGTACCTTGCGGCAAGCTACGGCGTTGGAGTCGCTCCCGGTTCACAACCCACCGCCGACGACACCGCCGACCTCGCGACCATCATCACCGAGCTCGGCTCCGGTGAGGAGGGTGAAGTCGAAGGGGAAGAGGGCGCTCCCGGCGAGGCTGAGGCCGACGAGACCGATACCGCGATCGTCAAGCTCGCGAACAAGATCATCATCGAGGCCTACAACAAGGGCACGTCCGACATTCATATCGAGCCCTACGGCAAGCAGGTTCCGACGGTGATCCGGTTCCGCATCGACGGCGATTGCATGAAGCATCTTGAGGTGCCGCCCGCTCACCGCAACGCGCTGGTGCAGCGCTACAAGATCATGGCGAAGCTCGACATCTCCGAGCGGCGCAAGCCGCAGGACGGCAAGATCCGCTTCAAGGGTCCGATGGGCGTCATCGAACTCCGCGTCGCCACCATTCCCACCTCTGGCGGCAACGAAGACGTGGTCATGCGTATTCTCGCGGCCAGCAAACCGCTGCCCATGGAGAAGATGGGTTTCTCCGACCGCAACCTCAAAGAGATGCAGGCGATCCTGTCGAAGCCGTACGGCATCGCCCTGGTCGTCGGTCCCACCGGTTCCGGTAAGACCACCACGCTTCACTCCTGTCTCGGGTACATCAACACCGTCGACATGAAGATCTGGACCGCCGAGGACCCGGTCGAAATCACGCAGTACGGCCTGCGCCAGGTGCAGGTGTTTCCGAAGATCGGCTTCACCTTCGCCACCGCCATGAAGGCCTTCCTGCGCGCCGACCCCGACGTCATCATGGTCGGTGAAATGCGCGACCATGAAACCGCGGCGACCGGCATCGAAGCGTCCCTCACCGGTCACATGGTGCTCTCCACCCTCCACACCAACTCAGCGCCTGAAACCATCACCCGTTTGATGGACATGGACATCGATCCCTTCAACTTCGCCGACGCGCTTCTTGGCATCATGGCCCAGCGCCTGGTGCGAACGCTCTGCAAAGAATGCAAAGAAGGGTATTCGCCCGACCAGGCCGAATACGACGATCTCGTCCAGACCTATGGCGAGGAGTTCTGGCCAGAGCTCAACGCTCCTTTCGGCGAGCTGCAGCTCTTCCGTCCGAAGGGCTGCGGCAAGTGCAGCGGTTCGGGCTACAAGGGCCGCCTCGGTATCCATGAGCTCCTTGTCGCCACCGATGAGATGAAGCGGCTCATTCAGAAGAAAGCCAGCGTCGAGACGATGCGCGGCCAGGCCTTGAAGGACGGCATGCGCACGCTGCTCCAGGACGGTCTGATGAAGGCGGTCAAAGGACTGACCGACCAGAAGCAGGTTCGCGCGGTCTGCATCAAGTAAGCAGGAACGCAGTGGCCCCCGCGTCGCGCGCCGCTCGCAAGCGGCCTTCGAAAACTGTGGATCCTGAGATGCCCCGTCTGGCCGGCCGCATGACCTCGTGTCAGGACGGGGTCGACAAGCTCGGCTGGAACGTCGGCGCGACCTACGCCTGTCACGGCGTTCGTGTCGGATTTCGCGCTAAGAACGCGGCGGCGCTCGCACAGCTTGTTTCGTGGCTGCCTCGGGCCATGACTCTGGCCACGCCGGGGGATGTGCCTGTTCTGTACTCGTATCTTGAGGGCGGCGCGGCGCCTGGCTCGAAGGTCAAGCGCTTTCACATCCTCTACCGAAATTTCCTGCGTGTCGCCCGATCGCTCGATCTGGACGATCTGCGCAGCGCCTTCGGCCGCGATCTCAATATGTACATCGGCGAGCACGCGAGCCGGCGGATTTTCGTGCACGCGGGTGTCGTGGCCATCGATGGCGCGGCCGTCCTGATTCCCGGCAAGAGCTTCTCCGGAAAGACCACCCTCACCAGGGCCCTGGTGGACAGGGGTGGCGTCTACTTCTCGGACGAGTACGCTGTCCTCGATTCGCGCGGGAACGTTTCCCCCTGGGCCGAGCCGCTTTCGATTCGCAAGAATGGCGCGCGCGAGTCGGGGGAGAAGCACTCCGCCGAATCGCTCGGAATGCAGACCGGTCGTGGTTCGTTGCCGGTGCGCCTCGTGGTCATGACGTCGTTCAAGGAGGGGCAACGCTTCAAGCCTCGGACGGTCACGCCGGGTGCGGGAGCCCTGGGGCTTCTGGAGCACACGCTTCCCGCGCGCCGTCGTCCGGAAGCGGCGCTCAAGTCGCTCGCCTCCGCGGTGACGGGCGCGCGTATTCTTCACGGCCCGCGCGGAGACGCGGCGAAGGCAGCCGACGCGATCGTTCGCTACCTCGCCACCCCTCGTTCGGTCTGATGCCGGTTCGTCGCGCTTCGAAAGCCCGACGTCCGCGGTTTTCGGTCGTGAGCATTGTTCGCAACGAGGCGTCGCGTCTTCCGCGTCTTCTCGAATCGCTCGCGCCATTTCGAGAGCGCGGCGGCGAGGTCGTCGTCCTTGATACCGGTAGCGAGGATGGAACTCCGGAGGTCGCGCGCGCTGCCGGGTGCCGCGTCTTCGTCGAAGCTCGTCGTTTCCGCGGTCGGCTAACTGCGCTCCAGGCGTCACGACTCAACGCCGCGTTCATGAAGGGAGGCGAAGGACCCTTCCTGCGGGCCGGCCAGCCTCTTTTCAACTTTGGCGACGCCAGAGCGCACGCGGCGTCTCTCGCCCAGAACCGTTTCCAGTTCGCGGTGGACGGCGGAGACACCGTGGACGCGATCGACGTGGACGCGCTCGATGCCGTTGTTCATTCCGGCGCGCATTCCGTGGGTCACTTTGAGACCCGCACCCAGAGTCCTATCGGCTGGCACATTGGAATGCGCGAGTACTTCTCCGACCAACGCGTCATGAAGTGGCATGGACGCTCTCACCAGTATCTGAAACCTCGCCCGGGTGCGGCTCCCGGTGCTCCAATGCGTCTGACTCGACAGCAACTTCTGGTGAGCCACCACACGGACCTGGATAAACCGCGCGACTTCCAGCTCGCGGGAATGGCGCTCGATGCGCTCGCCCAACCCGACTTCCCGCGCCCCTCTTTCTACTTGAGCCGGGCGCTGACCGTGTTGGGTTTCCATCGCTCGGCCATGGACCTGGCGCTCAGCCTGGACCGATCGGAGGTCGCGGCCAGTGTCCGATCCGCGGCCCTCTGTTTCGCGGCACGATGTGTCGCCTTCATTGGCCGGCCCCCGGATGAAAGCGAGGCCCTTCTCTTTCGCGCCGTCCTCCGCGATCCTACAAGCCGCGATCCCTGGTTGCGCCTGGCCACGCGCGCCATGGCGCAAGGCGACATGCAGGCGGCCGCTTCACTCGCGCAGGCGGCGCTGGCGGTTCCGGCGCGCGCGACCCTGTCGGAGCCGGAAGAAAACCTGGGAGAGTTCCCGCACGCGATCCTGTATTGGTCGCTCCTCTGGCTTGGTCGCAAGGAAGAGGCACGAGGGCACTACGAGCGCTGCCTGGAGCTCGATCCCGGCAACGCCACGTATCGCGGTCACGCGGGGTTGTTCGGAGGGACCTCGTTGAAAGGGGCATCGAGTTGACGCCCTCCTCGCGCAAACCTGCATTAAAGGTGCGCGGCCACAAGCCCGCTTTCTCCGTGGTCACGATCGTTCGGAATGAGAGCCATCGTCTCCCAACCCTCCTGGCATCTCTTCACGCGTTTCGCGCTCAGGGCGGGGAAGTCGTGGTCCTCGACACGGGGAGCACCGACAACACTGTCCAGGTCGCGCGCGATGCCGGATGCGTGGTCTCTCTGGCTCCGCGTCGGTTCAACCGGATGTTGAGCAAAGACCAGGCGAACCGTATCAATGGCGAGTTTGCGACAGCCGGAGAAGGACCGCTGGTTCACGCGGGTGATCGTTTTTTCAACGTCGCCGATGCGCGCAATGCCGCGGATCGGCTCGCGAAGCATCCGTTCATCCTCGCCGTCGATGCGAGCGACGTCATCGAAGCGATGGACCTGACGCTCATCAGCGCCGCCATCCGATCCGGCGACGCGGAAGTGCTGCCCTTCGAGACACGCCGGCTGCACCAAGGGCAATGGGTGATGGAACTGCGCGACTACTTCCACGATCGGCGGACGGCTAAGTGGAGCGGTCGAGCGCACAACTTCCTCCGTTCTCGACAGGGCCTGCGAAGGCTGACCATGGCGCCCCTCTCTCCTGCTCATTTCCGCGTCACCCACACGACGGATGAAACGAAGAACCGCGGCTATCAGTTGACGGGACTCGCCCTCGATGTTTTGGACTCGCCTAGCGACGCTCATCGACGTCTGCTGTTCGCCTACGAACTGAGCTCACGAGGACATTTCCAGTCGGCGATTGCTCTGTTCCAGTCGGTCGATCACGATGGAGCCGCGCCGCGCATCCGCTCCGCGGCACTCAGTGCCGTGGCCTCCTGCCTGGTCTCACTTGGCCAGGGCGGCTCGGATGCAGTGAGCGGCCTGCTTTTTGAAGCGACTCGTCGTGACTCATCCCATCGTGGCCCGTGGCTTCAACTTGCGCGTGCCGCGCTGGGCGAAGGCCAGTTCGCCCTGGCGGTTTCGCATGCAATGGCGGCGCTTGCGATCGCGCCCCGCGTCTCTTCCACGGAGCTTGATCAGAATCTGCGCGAAGCGCCGCACGAAATTCTCTACTGGGCGCTGCTCTGGCTTGGTCGCAAGGACGAGGCCCGCGAACACTTCAGAATCTGCCTGCAGCTCGCGCCCGATAAGCCCGTCTACGCCGAACACGCGCGCTTCTTGTCGCCGGAGCGACAAAGGGGCGGCGTCTAGAGCCCTAAAGGCACTCGAAGGTGGAGGTTCCCGTCTGTATGCAACTCAGGCCGTAGCAGCAATCGCTCGTATACGTGCAGGCGCCATAGAGCGGCGCGCAACTCGCGGCGGCGGCCGCGGAGGGAACGCTGATGCTGGCGACGACCGGCAACAGACCCACCGCAAGCCCCTTCAGGACGGAGCGACGGGGAAGGGACGCTGCGAACTCGGGCTGGAGAAGGCCAGCGGCAGCCAGTTCATTGAGCGCAGCATCGACGAGTGCCGGCTGAGCCGTCTTTCCGAGTGTTTTAGTCATGTGCGTCGCGATACCGACACGGTCGTGCTTGCCATCAAGCTTCTCGAAAACCAGCGCGGCTGTACGGTTGAGGGAGTGAGCGCGGTGAGAGGCACGGTCGTAAACGATGGTCTCGTCGCCCAGAGACTGGACGATCAGATCATTTCGTCGTTCCGGAACGGTGATCTTCTTACTCGGCATTCGACACTCCTCGCGGGGAAGTATCTGTTCTGCCTGCCGATGCTGTCAAGCAAGCCCGGATTGAGCGCGCGCTCGGTAAAGTGGCCCGCCCGCCATGAGGATCGCGACCTACAACATCAACGGGATCAATGGCCGTCTCACCAATTTGCTCGCCTGGCTCACCGAGACTCAACCAGATGTCGTTTGTCTGCAGGAACTGAAAGCGCCAGACTCCGGCTTCCCGATCGCGGCGATTCGCGCCGCCGGATACAGCGCCGTCTGGCACGGCCAGACGAACTGGAACGGCGTCGCGATCCTCGCTCGGGGCGCCGACCCGATTGAAACTCGGCGCGGCCTTCAGGGCGACCCGGATGACACCCACAGTCGCTATATCGAGGCTGCCATCGGCGGCATCCTCGTCGGATGTCTCTACGTTCCGAACGGCAATCCCTGGCCCGGCCCGAAGTTCGACTACAAGCTTCGCTGGTTCGATAGGCTCGCGGAACACGCGAAGAATCTCCTCGCCACTGGCGCCCCGGTGGTTCTGGCGGGCGACTACAACGTCATGCCGACCGATCTCGACGTTTACACCCCGGAAAAGTGGACCGACAACGCCCTCTTCCGCCCCGAAGTGCGCGAAGCGTATCGGCAGCTGGTCGCGCAAGGCTGGACCGACGCGATCCGAACGCTTCATCCGCGTGACCGGGTCTACACATTCTGGAAGTACTTCCGAAACGCGTTCGCCCGTGACGCGGGTCTGCGCATTGATCATTTCCTGTTGAGCCCCGCGGTGAGGGGTCGCCTTGTAAGCGCGGGCGTCGACCGGAACGTTCGCGGGGAGGACCACGCGAGCGATCACGCCCCCGCCTGGATCGAACTCAAGGACGGCGAAGCGGCCTGATGCTTTCTACCGCGCAGACGCCGACCGCTGCTCGCGATCGTTCGGTGGGCCGGATGTCTCGCTCTTGATCTTGCTCTCTTCGATCTCGATCTCAACCCGTTCGGCACGAATGTCCAGCCGAAGCCGCGCGAACACGCTCATGTACAGATTCGCCACCCAAACGAGCGAGAACCAGGCGATCAGCCGGCCCGCCCACCCAGGCACCAAGAGCGTAAAGCCGGTCAGGAAGAGAAAGAACAAAGCCACGTAGTGGCTGAAGCAGTACTCGCAAGTGAAGAGGTAGAAGAACTTTCGAGCGACAAGGCGGCGGCACGAAGCGCTGTGCCGCACACACCATTCCCGAGGCTCCCGAAAGACCTCTTCATGGGTCACCGTCCACGAAACGCAAGCCACCGGTATGGCCAAAAGCACCAAAAGAAGCAAATCGTGCAGAGAAGCAACCACGCCTAGGAAACTCTGCAATGCCCATGCCGGAGGGGCTCACGAATGCGCACGATCCGATCTTGAAGGGCAACGCAGTCGAAGGTCCGTCGGAAGAAACCGCAGCCCAAGAAGCACCAAGCGCAGGCCGGATTTACTCCGGCCGGAGCGAACGGGGGTGTGGGGGGCTGAGCACGAAGAGTCCGTTACAGAACTGCGGCCCCCCACCTAAGTTATGGACCGCGCCGGGATCGAACCGGCGGCCTCGTCATTGCGAACGACGCGCTCTCCCAGCTGAGCTAGCGGCCCACGAGTACGTCGTGTAGGGAAGGGAAGCTTATCAGAACTGGGCGGATGGCTGCGATGGCGGAACCGCGTCGTAGACCAGCTTGAATTTCATGCCGGGCATCCGGCCCGAGCCTTCGATGTCGAAGTCGATCTGAAGCTTCTTGTCTTCGCGCAGCGTGTACGTTTCTTTTCGCTTGCCGCCCTGGTCCCGCTTGGTTTCGATGACCAGGGAGTTCTTCAGGAACTTCGCGACGATCTCCTGCTTGCCCATCTCGCCTTCCTTCGTTCGCTTCTCTCCGTCCGAATGAACGAGGCGTAGATTTTTCTCGGTGCGGAATGCGAGGTTGTCGCCCTCCTGCTCGATCTGGAACTGGGGTGAAGCCACCGGCCCGCGCGCGCCCATGCGCGGCCGCCGGGTCTGGTCCGAAGCATCGTTCGACGAGGCGTCATCGCTTGGGGGACGAGAAGAACCTTGCCGATTCGCGGCGTCCATCTCGCCGTCGAGAGGGGGTTCGGCTTCGCCGAAGCCGCCGCCACCGCGACCGCCCGGACCGCCGGGCTCACCGCTGCGCATTCCACCGCCGCCGCCGCGACCACCGCCTCCGCCCATTCCTTCGCCCCCACCACGTCCACCGCCTCCGCCCATGCCCCCGCCACCGCCCATTCCGCCGCCTCCGCCGCGTCCACCGCCTCCGCCCATGCCCCCGCCACCGCCGCGTCCACCGCCTCCACCCATGCCGCCACCCCGCCCACCGGCGTTCCGCATCGCATCCGCCATCTTCAGCGCGGGGTTGTCACTCAACTCCTTGTCGAGTTTCCAAGTGCCGGACAACGGCACCGGGGTCGGGACTTCTGCCGCACGACTGGAGCGCGCGGAGAAACCCATCAACAGGCCGAACAGGAGAGGCGTTGAGACGACGCTTAAGCGATTCATGACGGCCAGTGTAGGAACCGAACTCTGAAGGATCCCTAAAGAGATCGGGGGAAATCGACGGCTACGTCAGCGAACTGACGCAGCGAATCCCGCGCTCCCGCAGGTGCGTCAGCACGCGATCGAGAATCCCGGGCTGCAGGCCAAGGAATTCCGGAGCGTGCACGCCCGCCTGGGTGATCGTCCCGTCGAGAATCAACCCGGCTACCGCGGTTGCCGTGAAGCCCGTCGAGCGCGACATGCTGCGCAGTCCGGTGGCGGAATCGAAGCGATCAAGAAAATCAAACATGAATCGCCGCGCCGCCCCGTCTTTGGTTCCCCAGGCGGCCACACGCATGACGGTGATGTCGGCTTCACCTTCCGCGAAGGTCCACTTCGGAAACAAGAGCGCCGCGGTGAGATCGCGCGGACGAAGCGTCTGCC
>JBDTQB010000183.1:0-8754 GCA_039932395.1 Vicinamibacteria bacterium
TCCCAGAGCATCAGGGAAATGCGGCCCACGATTCGGCGCGCGAAGACAAGAGCTGTGTCTGCGCGCGCCGACACATCCCACCGCCGCCGACGCACGCCTCGATGGAGCACCGGATAGATACGCGGCGTATTGGCTTAAGCGCTCGACGAGGGCGGTGCTCCTCGTACCAGCCCTGGGCGTCAGCGACATCCTGTTCCGCCGAAGCGCGAACAACGACGGTGAACGTCAACGGAGACGTTGACGCAGACGAGCCTGAACTTCGGACCAGGCGCTCTCGTCTTGGGGACTCTTCTCCATGTCCGCGAGACGAACATCCAGCAGACGCTTCTCGTCAGCCGAGACCGGGACATCGTTAGCGGAGAACGATTCCCAGACGACACCGATCAACTCGAGGCGTTCGGCGACGCTCAGCGGCTTCACCTTGGAGATGAGGGTGGAGTCGATCACGAAGGCAGGAGAGTCCTCACTCCTTCGCGGCTCCAATGGTGGTTCGGCCGGAGCCTTGGCAATTTCTGTTGCCATCAGCCAAGAGTATCGGCAGCGGAAGGCGGATTGGGTCCATGCGACTCGGGTTCGCGGACTCGGTCGGTTGTGACGCCTTCCCTTACACTTGCTCCAACTCCTTTCGATACGCTGGTTGGATGGCCGCCGGAGCACTGATGAGACGATCCAGCCAGCACACCACGTCATAGTAGTAGCTCTGATCGTCCTCTAGGTACCTATCTAGCAGCCCCTTCAGACCGGCCTGCCCTCGCAAACGCGCGAGGGCTTGAAGAGCTGCGATCCTCACGCGATCGTTCTTATCTCTGAGCTTCGGATATACAAGCTCTAAAAAGTCATCCGCAAGGTCTTCTTCGAGGCAGTCCAATGCGGTACTGACCACCCCCTTGTCATTAGCGGAAAGCAGCGACGGTAGCGCGCCGTTCGCACCTGGCGACAAACGAAGGGCAGCGGCGATCGCGGCTTTACGCACGGACCCCCAGGAACTCTCGATCACTGGCAGCAACTGGTCCACATCCTTCTGCGAACCGCTGTTGGCAACAATGGCAATGGCAAGACGCAGCAGATCTCCGCCAGCCCCTTTCCTGGACAACGTCGAGAGCGCAATCTCTCGATCCCTACCGTCGGGATGTGAGGCAAGCAGGTGCAGCGCGGCGCGCAGGTAGCGGTCCTCTACCCCTACGCGCAAGCTAGCCCATGAGGTCTCGACTTGCTTCACAGACTCTTCGATCTTGCTTCTCGCTACACGACCGTAGTCCTCCCGCACCGTAGACTCAAATTCGTCCCGCTTGCCGACCGGAAGTTTTTCAAGGACTTCCGAAAGAATCGACGGGGTCCCAACGACCGCTTCCATGGACGAACGAATTCGGGCCACGGACGCCTGATAAACGCGCTGGAAGCGCGTCTGAATGTCTTCTCGTATTGTGGCTACGGATGCTCGAAAGTCTCGTCCCAAGAGTGTCTGATACGCGAGCGCGCCGGTTCCAGAGAACCAATCAATTTCCCGCTCAAGTTCAGCGTTGGTCATCGCTTCCAGCCGCTCGAGTTGAACTATTTCGGCGATCGTCATCTCATCCATCCCGAAGTGCACCGCCAACTGGGAGGCTGTCGAATCTCGACCAAGTAGCTCATTGATCTCTAAATCTGTAAAACTGCGCTCTCTGCGAAGTAGGCTCTTCACCGCAATCGCGCGAATCTCTACCTTTGCATCTTTGAGCAACATTTCTGCATCGCCGACTAGAAGCAGATCTCGGGACGACAGTGTGTCCGCTGCGAACTCGCGCAGCCAATCCCGCGTGTCTCCGAGACCTTCACGGAGCCCTTCACTATCGATGGAGTCTCTGTGTTTCACGAGAATGGACAGGGCGTCTTCCACAACGAGCGTTGGTTGCCTAAGGAACTGTACGATCGCTCCGGACGAGTCGCGATTAAGGTCCAGAACAAGCCGCGTCCATTCCACATCGTCATTCTTGCCGCGTGGCGGCAGCGCGCGCGCGAACTCCGGATCTGAGAATGAGCGTACGTATGCCGCCGCCGCTTTGACCACGCGAGGTCGACTAGACAAAAGAGCCTTCCGAACTAGCTTGTCTGCCGCGGGATCGGAAGAACGGGCAGCCGCGTGCCGCAACAAGTCAAACCCCCTCACACTGATCTCCTCCGGCGCGCCGACCGTTGCTCCCAGGATGAAGGCAACCGCTTGGTCAGCCGTCGCGTCTGTGAACCAGTACCAACCCGGTGACCTATTCGCGGCATCGCCTATCAACGTTCGCAAAACGAGCTGAAGTTCAGCTCCGCTCAGGTCGATCTGAGTTCGATCCAGGAACAACAGGTTGACGTCGTGGACGCCGAGCGTGTCTGCGGCGAAACGAGACGCACTAATGGCCTTCGTCCACACCAACAATCGAGATACTTCCGCCCGGCTCAGTGCCTTGATGGCGGTGCGGTGGGACTGCGGCGAGGGGCTTCCCAGAGCGTTCGCTACGATTGTCGCTAACCGAGAGAATTCCGGAGGCAGATCCGCCTTGCTCGGTACCGCTTCGACGCTTGCAGGCGGCGGAGGCTCAGCTGGAGCAGCGCTTGCGCTATTCGTTGCACTGGGACTGGTGGCCGCCGCCTGACACTTCAACACATGCTCTTCAAGCCATGATCGAAATTGCCTCTCCCAGTCTTCCCCATCTACAAACGTCTTGTAAAGAACATGACTCTGTTGGGTCTCTCGAAATGCGAGGACGTGTCGCAGCTGTTCGCCGGGGTCTTCAACATCTGACGTAGTTAGCTGCTTGAAGCCCATCCAAATTGAGGGGCGCGCAGTGGCCTTCATTCGTTCGAACGCCCGCTGAAATTCCTCCTCAAACCCGGATGATGCCTTGCCGGTAGCTTGTCCCCACCGTTTCCATAGAATGCCCACGAAAATATCGCAGACGTCAACATCAGGATTGATGATCTCCTGAGCGCGGCCCGCGGCCGGGGGAATGTCTTCCCAGCCGTATACGTCAACCTGGATTCCAAGCGTACGGCCCATTGATCGGTTGACGGCAAGGACGACTTCTCGAACCCTAGCGCGTTCGTCCTTAACATCGCCGGGCGAGGCGATAAAGAGCTTGAGAACGTTCACAGATTCCATAGGCGCATCGCAGGCTAGCGGCACGCACGTCGTGCTGCAACTGGCAAAGCGGTGCCGGCGACATTCCCACTTACTCCGCTCCTCGAGCCCGCCTGACATCTGAACCAACGGCGTGAGCATGTGCTTCGTGCGCGTCGCGTGGTAAGCGGGATCTGGGCGTTTCACCCGGACGAGATCGATCGCGGCACCGCGCATTCCATCGCTGTGCCTTGGGCCATCGTGAAGAAGTGGATGCGGTCAGGCCCTGCGCGTCGGCCTTTTCCGCCAGCGTGAGCGCAACGGACGTGGCTACCGCGAGCCTTAACCGCGACCGAGTTCTTTCGCGATCGCTTTGCGGACCTCCGGCTGAATCGCTTCCGAGATCTCCCAAATCTGTCTCCGCGGCGTCGGGTTCGCTGCTTCGTGGGCATCAAGCCATCGACCGAACGCAGCCGTCAGTTGCGTCACCCATTCAACGACGTTTTCGCCATCCTCAATTAGTTCCATGAAGCGCTTGTCGAACTCCTTCGGATGGAAATGGAAGACGCCATTTCTGAACTCGTACAGAAGCCTCGTATTCGAACGAAGGAGTCGATCAATCTCCTCGTCCGTTTGTCTCGCACGTCTCCAACCTTCCACCACTGGGAGGAGGCAGGCGTACCAATGCTGCATGTACAGTCGAGTCTCCGCGTACTGCTCCTCCATAGATCCCTTAGTCTCCCTACGGGCCTCAATGAAGTGTTGCCTCATCCGATCAGCAGTTCGCCAGTAGCGCCGCAGGCTTCTCTCGATCTCCCCAGCCTTGAGTTTTTCCTTCTTCCGCTCGGCCATTGAGCGCACTCTACGCCGACCCATGACTCGTCCCCAGGGTGTGTTGCGTGAGTCCTTCGCGCCTTCCACGGACGGTTCGATGCGTCAGATCTCAGGAGTTCAACGCTCGCCTCTCGCACGCTCGTCGCAACCCACGCTCCACCGACGAGAGAGCAACCGACCTGAGCGGCATTCGGGCGCAAATTGTGAAAGAGTCACGCTTGAACGTTCCGGACAAGTCTCAGTTCACGGAGATTCCTCAGTGATCTACGAACAGACGCTGCATGCCTTCACAGACGGCTCGTCGTACTCGAACCCGCGGCGTGGCGGGATGGGGATTCTGTTCGTGTGGATCGACCAAGGCGGACAGGAAGTCGCGGAGGAGCACCCGCAGTCCGGATATCGGCAAAGTACCAACAATGAAATGGAGCTAATGGCCTGCACCGAGGCTTTGAGGCTGGCATCCAACCATCCGCAACTGGCGAACGTTCAACGAGTCGTTCTCTCGACCGATTCGATGTACGTAACGAGCAATCTGAAGAGAGCGCGGTTTGAGTGGGCTTCGCAAAAGTGGTTCAACCGAGCGGGTCGTCCGATTGAGAACGCCACGCTCTGGAAGGACTTGTTGAAGGCGATCGGAAAGGTTCGGAAGCGAGTCGAGTTCAAGTGGGTGAAAGGACATTCGAAAAACGTCTACAACAAGAGCGCCGACAAGCTCGCGAAGGCGTCCGCCAAAGGGACGTTGGCGGCACCCCTAGTTCCGACGACCGTGCGCAAGAAGAAGACCTCGAGCAGCGTTGACATTGGATGTGTACCGATGGAAGGACAAACGCTTCGGCTCAGGATCATCACGGATCGCTATCTCCGAAAGCCACAAGCAATCTTCAAGTACAAGTACGAGGTGCTTCCGGAGTCTGGAGATCATGCGGGCAAAGTCGATCTCATCTTTTCGACGCTCTGCCTTGCGGCCGGGCATCACTACGAAGTGCGGGTCAACAACGAGCCGAAGAACCCCCGGATCGCGGAGCTCGTGCGCGAGCTAGCTCGGACCGCAGACCCGGCTATCGAATCAGGCCCTGCGGGCAGCGCCAGTGCTGAGGTTGACGTCACGGCCTCCTCAACCCCACCAACATCTGAACCACCCGCGTGAGCTTGTGCTTCGCGCGCGTCGCATCTGCGAGGGAGAGGTGACCGTTCACACGGAGGAGATCGATCGCGGCGGCGTATTCCATCGCGGAGCCTTGGGCCGTCGAGCCCTTCGACAAGCTCAGGGACCAAGAGCGATCCCGGCGAGTGCGGCGTCCACAGCCTTTCTGAATCGCTCGCTTCGCGGCCGATTCAGGGCAAAGTCGCTTGCGCTCGTTTGTCCGCCGGCGTGAGCGCCACCGACGCAGCGGCGCGTTCGAGTTGATTGCGCAGTGACGGACGGGCGGCCCGCGTGAGCGACGGACAAACGAGCGCAAGCGACTTTGCTCTGGAGCAGTCCACGAAGTGGAGTGATCAGAAACCTCGCTTCGACAAGCTCAGCGCAAGTCGCGGCGAATTCGAGGGCAACGGCGTAACAATCGAGGCGCTCGTGATCCAGCAGCGGCCGTTCAGGCGCGACGGAGGTGGCGGGCACGTCGGTTGCGTTCTCGGACGTGAGATTCACAAACGAGCGTCAGCGACTTTGCGGTGGAGCGGTCCACGAAGTGGAGTGATCCAGAAAAGCGGGACTCCAATCAAATCGTGACGGCCCAATCGCCGTCCTCACAGCGATGGACTGCGATTTGCTCGGACCGTGGAGTCCCGCCGTCTCACGAACCAGATGTAGCAACCGACGTGACCGCCACGTTCGCGGGGGCGCGGGGGCGAAACCCCCACGGACCGAAGGCGGGTTACGATCCCCGCATGACCCTCACATGGCTCTTGCTCGCATCGCAGGTCGTTGCATCTGTGTCTTCGCCTTCAAGAGCGACCGTCGAGGCGGAGCTCACGATCGAGAGATGGGGTTGGCAGTTTCCGTGGCTCGACCGCGCCTACAAGGCCCACGAACCCAGGACGCGCGGGGTCGTCATGGACGGCACCCCCTACTTCTTCGACACGGAACGGTCGAGAGTGTTTATCGAGGAGGGGGAGGCTCTGCCTGAGGATGGCACGCCCTTCCTTGTCGAAACCGCAATCCGCGTGGGCGACGAAGTGCGGATCCACGAAGAGATGGTCATCGTGCATTCGTGGATCTCGTACGCGGAATCCGGCAAGAAGCCCTACTGCTTTCGGGTGTTCACAACGCCCTATCGGCGAAACCACGAAGTCCATACGGCAACGTTCGCTATCTACGACCTCGATCATGACGGAACCTTCGAAGCGTTGGAGAAGGTCGAGACGCTCTCATCGAGCGAGGCCCTCAAGTGGCGCCCTCCGTCCCGAACGACTGCGAAGACAACGACAGCTTCATCCCGTTCTCCTCGCTTCCTGACCTCGGTCATCGACTCTGGCTGGCGGGTCCCTGGCTGGTTGGGCATCGCCTCCGCCGCCCCGAGCGGAACCTGGGAGGTGCGTGCGGGTGATGTCGTCGTGAAGGCCGAGTCGTTCCAGCCGACCACTTACGACTCAAGCTGGCTCGTCACCGCACGGGAGACAGCGCATGGACTCGAGATCTTGCGGAGCGCCATCACGCCTCGAGAGCTGGTCCGATATCGGCTGAAAGGCCGGGTCTTCTGCATCTGGGTCCGGGCCGGACCTTGGACATTTGGGGGCACGCAGGCCGCGGAGTGGGGCTGGGCGTACTACGACATGGATGGCGACGGAGACTTCGAACGCATCATGTCAGCTGGTGATGTCGTTGGATCGAAACAGCGTGAGTGGGTTCCGCGCCTGCCCGAGAAAAAGTAGGGCCATTCGAGACAGGCGCACACGGCGATTTGCTCGGACCGTGGAGTCCCGCCGTCTCAGGGTCTCCCCCAACACCTGAAGGCGTCAGGGGACGGACGAGAGGTAGCAACCGACATGACCGGCACGTTCGCGTGGCGCGGGGAGGACGGATCTAGGCTTCAGACGGAGGGACGGAACTGAATGTGGCAATCCCAATGAATGACGAAGAGCGAGCGGTCTACCTGGCCTTCGTCCACCGTTCGTTCCGCGACATGGCGGACATGGACTACATCGGAGCCCGGGTTCTCTATCGGAGCGGACTGCTTCCGCCGTTCCTCAATGCCGCCAATCAAGCCATCGAGAAGTACTTGAAGGCGATCCTGCTTTACAACGACAGGTCCGCGAAAGGCCTCGGGCACGACCTGGAGAAGGCGCTAGCGCGGATCGGGGATGCAGCCGATCTTCAATTGGATCTTCCCGAGGACGTCCAGTCGTTCATCAAGCGCCTGAACGGCGAGGGAGGGAATCGCTACTTCGAGTTCCCGATGCGCGTAATGGGTGACGAACTGCTGCATCTCGATCGCGCCGTGTGGCACCTTCGACGTCATGCTGACTGGCATCCGCCGTCAGAGCTATTGGGTCGCAAGCGATTTTCGCCCGTTCGCCAGGAGCACGTCCACAAGTTTCGACTCTGGGGCGGATACCTCGAGAGGGTTCTGAAAAAGGGGTCCGAACAACGGAAGGACCTCGTTTGGAAGAATTTTTACTACGGCGCTCGGAAGAAGCGATGGATCAAGTTGGAACGGAGAATGGAGTTCGCCAACCCTGCCCATTCGCTGGATCCGTGGATCTTTCCGCTGCTCTCCAAAGTCGTCGATTTCTCCAAAGACACCAAAGCCTGGTTTGCGAACAGCGGAGAGTGATTCTCACCTCATCGGCGCCCGAGTCGTTGGCGATCATCTCCTCTGGGTTGAGCTATGACGACAGTCGTCAACGCGAAGTCGATCTCCCTGGAAACGGAAGCTTCTGGCTCTTCCCGGTTATTGGGAACAGCACGTGTGCGACATGCAGGGCGACTCCTTCCGAGAAGAGCGATTCCGTAGGACATCCAGTCGGCGCTCCACTCAATGGCATGCTCGCAGGATGAGCAAAGCTTTCACCAAGGGAGATGGCGCGGACGATCCTCCGTTCGTAGCACCTCGTGCTCCGCTGCCTGCCGGTGGGCCGAATTACGTCACGCCCCGGGGACTCGCGTTGCTGCGCTCGGAACTGGGTTCATTGGAAGCATCGCGCTCATCGATCCCGTTGGAGGCGAGCGCTGACGCGGTGTCGGCGCGGGCGGCTCTTCAGACCCGGATTCAAGAGCTGAAGGCTCGCCTGGCCAGCGCCGTTCTCGTGGACAATTCGGAGCGGTCCTCAGATGAGGTGAGGTTCGGAGCGCGTGTGATGGTGCAAGGCGAAGCACAGCACCCGCGCCAGATCGACATCGTCGGCGTTGACGAAGCAGATGCGACCAGCGGACGGATTGCATTCGTGGCGCCACTCGCTCGCGCTCTGCTCGGCAAGCGCCCGGGCGACGTGGTCACCTTTCGGACGCCTCGAGGCGAAGAGGAACTCGAGGTGTTATCGGTGACATACGGCGCGCTCGCCAGCAATGAGCCGGAAGCTTGAGGGCGCAGCTTCGATCTGGCGTACAGTCGTCCCGTGGTGCACTCCAGTTACTTGAAGGGTGAGGAACCCCGGCAGCTCCTCGAGAAGCGGATGCGTGAGGAGGGCCGCCTGCCGCTCGGCCAGTCCGCCTCTCTTAAATGGCCGGTCCTGCACGTCGGGGCCGATCCGGTGTTCGACGCGACGACGTGGCACTTCAAGGCGGGGGGCCTCGTCGAGGCTCCCCTGACGCTGAACTGGGCGCAGATGACCGCGCTGCCTCGGGTGGAGATCGTCACCGACTTCCACTGTGTGACCCGCTGGAGCACGTTCGACAATCG
>JBDTQB010000184.1:0-8672 GCA_039932395.1 Vicinamibacteria bacterium
ACACGATCACACCCATCCTTGCTGAACTTCTGCGCGGCGGAGCGTTTCGCCAAGGTTGAGCTCTGGAGAGCGGGATCGATCCGAACATCATGGTGCGCAGCATCACTGCGCATCGAGAAATGACGTTCGGCGGGCAGAAAATACCCTGCGCCGACCCGCAGTACGCGCGCTGTCGACGGCGCAGCACTCGCGTGTTACATTGAGCCCGATCATGTCTACCATCACCATCCGCTTGCCTCCCGAACTGGAGACCCGCGTTGAAGCCGCCATTGGGTCCGGGCGCATAGAGATGGAGAGCCGGGCCGAGAGGGCTGTCTATGTGTGACATTTGCCGTTCAGCGGATCCATCCGTCGCCGTCGAGCTGCGTCACAATGTCGGAATGTTATTCATGCGACAGACCCATGCGACCGACGGTAGGTTGTGCGCCACATGCCTGGGACGGGCCTACCGTAAGCATCAGCTATCGAATCTGGTTTTTGGGTGGTGGGGAATGATCTCGTTCTTCATGACGTGGGCTTACCTCGTCAACAACACGGTTACATACTTCCAAGCCCGGGGTGAGCTGCAGGGCATGGCCTCGCGTTCGGAAAAGAGGCGTGTCGCTCCTCAGGGCTCGCCGAGCGAGCGCCTGGAGCCCTTTCGCTACACCGTGCGACTTCGGTTGAGGAACGCCGAGGACCTCGCAGCCATTGCATCGGACTTGGCGGACACTCATCAAGTGCCGTTGTCGGATGCAAGAGCGTTCGTGGACGCCCTTGCCGCGGAACCTGTGGAGGCGCTCGAGCGTGCCTGAGAGTGCGCCACCGTTGAACACTTCAGGAGTTGATTGGCCACCCCGACGATGATGGCCCGCTGAAGAGAGCTCCCTAACTTTGCCCGCCTTCGGCCATTGCGAGCTTCTTCTGCAATGCCGCCACTTCGGCCTGCGCCGCGGCCAGAGCTCGGTCGGAATCCCGTTTTCGACTGAGGAGTTCGTTGCGCGCCTTGTCCGCCATGGACTCATTCGCTTCCAGTCGGACGATGCGCGCCAGCAGGTCGGTGCGCGCCTCCTCCGCCTCCTTCGCGGCGTCTTCCATCTGCCGGATGCGTTCGGACAAATCGGCGCGTGACGCCTCCCATTCACGCGTCAGTTTCGTTTCGTTCTCAACGAAGGTCTCGATGTCTTTCTCGAGCTGTTCGGCGCGCTGTCGCTCCGCGTCCAGCGCGCGGCGAACGACATCTTCGCGTTCGGTCGAGTCGGCAAGGACCTTCGAATGATCCTTTTCCATGGCCGTGATCTCGGCGCGCAGAGCCTCAGTTTCCGCCCGGAAGGACTCCATCGCCGCTTCCCGTTCGGCTGTCTCCGCCGCCCTTTCCGATTGCGCGCGCGACGCTTCGTCCGAGGCCGCCTCGGTTTGGGCGACTTGGTCGGCCAGAGACATCCGCAAGGTGTCCTGGGTTTGGAGCACTTCGGCCAGGGTCTGGGTATGAGTCGATTCCATTTCGACAAGCGCTTCGGACGCCCGCGTCGCGTCGACTTTGGCCTGGGCCAGCGCTCGCTCCGACTCCTCTTTCGCCGCCGACAGTTCGGCGAGAGCCTGTTCACTGAGTAAGGCCTCCGCCTCCAGTCGCTCGATTCGTTCTCCGAGCCCGGCGCGAAGACGCGTCCACTCCTCGGTGTCTTTCTCGAGTTGCTCGGCGCGCTGCTGCCGCTCCGTTTCCATCGCCTGACGCAGAGCTGCTTCGCGTTCGGCCACATCGGCCAGGGCGCTCGAGTTGGCCTTCTCCATTTCGGCGACTTTGGCGCGTAGCTCCTCGCTATGGATCTCAAGGGACTGCACCGTCTTGTCCGCTTCGGCCTTCTGAGCAACCTGCTCCGCCCGTGCGCTTTCAGCCGCGGCCAGGGCGGTCTCAGTGTGGGTGGTTTGTTCGGCCAGAGAAACGCGCAGGGCGTCCTGGGCCTGGAGCGCTTCGGTCATAGCCCGTGCGTGATCGGAATCCGTCTTGTCCAGCGTTTCGGAAGCCGTCGTCGCTTCGACTCTGGCCTGGGCCAGCGCCAGTTCTCCCTCTTCTTTCTGCGCTCTGAGTTCGGCGAGAGCCTTCTGAGCGAGCCCCGCCTCCGACTCCAGCCGGCTGATCTGTTCCACGAACCCAGCCCGTAAGCGAGCCCATTCGTCACCGATGCGGGCCTCGAATTCCTTTCGCGCGGTGGCTTCAGCATCGAGTCGCGCCGCGCGCGCGCCATGCTCCGCGATCGTCTGACGATGCGCTTCATCACGTCGGGTTGTTTCGGAAAGTGCCATCTCACGCTCGCTCTCAGCGCTCGACAGTTTTTGAGCGAGAGCCCCGTTTTCGGCCACCAGGGCCGCGATGCGTCCGGACAAACCGCTCTTCGCGTTCTCGCGGTTGAGAAGGAGTTCGGCTTCGCGAGATTCGGCGGCCGAGAGCTTTTGAGCCAGAGCGTCCTTCTCTATATCGAGGGTGGCGACGCGCTCGGACAACACATCGCTTGCGGCCTCGAGATCGCGAACGCGGGCGGCCTCACGGGCCTCAGCGGCTGCGAGCGCCTGGACCAGGGCTTCCTTTTCCGCTGCCAACGCGGCGATGCGCGCGGACAAGGCGGTTCTTGCACTCTCCCGCTCACGAAGTCGGGCCACGTCTGCCAGGGCTGAATCGCGATCGCCCTCAGCGGCCGAGAGCTTCTGAACAAGGGATTGCTTGTCGGCCTCCAGCGCGGCGATGCGTCCGGACAAGGAGACGCGCGCAGCCTCACGTTCGCCAAGGCGGACGACCTCTGCAAGTGCGGAATCGCGCTCGCTCCCCGCGGCCGAGAGTGCTTGAACCAGCGCGTCCTTGTCGGCATCGAGCACCGCGATACGTCCAGACAACGCGGTGTTGTCATCTTCGAGCTCGCGCAGCCGCGTTGTTTCGCGCGCCGCTCGGTCGGCGGCATCCTGTTCGATCTGAACCGCGTGCTGGGTAAGCTCCGAGAAGGCGGCCGCGCTCTTCGCGGCGGAAGATCGAGCCAGGGCGAGGTCGGCCTCGAGGGTCTTCGCGCTCTCGTCCACGGCCTGTTTCTCCGTCCGAGCCAGGGCAAGCGCCTGCTCGGTCTCCGCCTTCTGTCGACCGATCTGCTCCGAAAGCTCGGTGCGCGCCCGCGTCCACTCCTCTCTGAGAGTCGCCTCGCGCACTTTGTAGCCGCCGGCATCGGCCTGGAGCTGGGCTGCGCGCTGCGTCAGTTCGGCAAGGGTCACACGGTAGGTCGCGGCACTCGTGGCGGCGGCGACAACCGTCTCGCTCAGCTCCGCGTCGAGACCTGTGAGCATCGTGGCCAGGGTGTCTTTTTCCTGGAGGACACGGGCGAGGGCCTGCTCGGCCTCGGTCTTCTGTTTCAGCAGCTCAGCGCAGCGAGCCTCGAACTCGGCGAATTGAGCTTGCCACTGAACACTGTCGATGGGAGCGGCGGGGGGAAACCCTGGACCAGTCATTGGAACCTGACGAAGCTTGACGGAGATCGAGCCGGAGGCCAAGCGGAGCCAGGAGAGCGTAAGCGGTCCAGAACGCCAGGGGGCTCGGGAGTCTTGATGGCCTCCGGGCTCGCGGGTTGACCTCGACGATGGTCACCTCACGCAGTTGATGGGCGACCGCTCGAAGACAAGGATCAACGGCATCTCAGGCTGTGTCTATCCAACTACCTGCACGCGACAGGCGCCTTGGCGGGCTCAACTCCCTTGCATGCGGCTTCTTTGGTGATCCAACCGGCCTTGATGACGACGTCGAGGTTCGCAGAGGTGATGGGCGTGGCTTTGAGAAAGATCGCCTTCACCGGAACCTCCTTCACTCCCGACTTCCACGTCATCGAGCCATCGACCGACCTTCCGGCCGCCATGGTTATCGCGGCCGTGGCCGCTTCACGGCCGAGTTCGCGCGAGTCTTTCCACACGGTCACGGTCTGGGTGCCCAGGGCCACGCGGTTGATCGCGGATCGATCCGCGTCCTGGCCTGACACCGGCACGCCCGTCAGTCCGCGGGCGGAAAGGGCCGCCAGGACGCCGCCCGCCATGCCGTCGTTGGAAGCTATGACCGCGTCGACCTTGCCGGAGTTCTTGGCGAGGATCTTCTCCATGTTCTTCTGGGCATTCTCGGGCTTCCAGCCTTCCGAGTACTCGTCGCCAACGATCTTGATGTCGCCCCTTTTGACGGCATCGGCAAGCACTTCGGCCTGTCCTTCGCGAAGGAAGTTGGCATTGGGGTCGGTCGGCGAGCCTTTAATGAAGGCGTAGTTACCCTTGGGCTTCACGGCAAACACCGCCCTCGCGATCATGCGGCCGACTTCCTTGTTGTCAAAGGTGACGTAGAAGACGCCCGGCGCTTCGATCAGACGGTCGTAGGCGATGACCGGGATGCGCTTCGCCTTCGCCTTCGCCACCGCCGGGAGGACGGCGTCCTTGTCCACCGCCAGGATGATCAGCGCCTTAGCGCCCCTGGCGATCAGACCGTCGATGTCGGCGAGCTGTTTCTCGGCCGAACCGCCGGCATCCGCGCTGATGTAGGTACCGCCAACCGCGGCCAACTGCCGTTTGATGGCGGCTTCCTCGGTCTTCCACCGTTCTTCTCCAAAGTCCGACCAGCTCACCCCGACGAGCGTTTGCGCCATCGTCGGTGAAGCGAGAGCCGCCAGCAGTGCGCCGGCCATCAGCTGATATTTGATCTTCATGCTGCCTCTTAACGTGAATCGGAATGCGCGGTCCGCGCCGTACCCGCGGGGTTGAGTGGGAAGCGTATGTGAAGTCATCATGACTGTCAGTCCTCAGGTGAATTGACAGCATAAGGCAGTAGTTTGGGAGCGGTGTGCGCGCGCTATCATTCTCTGGATGTTCCAGAGCTTCGTTCTCGTCATGGCTCTGGGCGCCCAAGGGAGCCTTGGCGTTCCCCTCCTCGACCTGTCCGGGGAATGGAAGTTTCATGCGGGCGACGGATCGTCCTTCGAGACACCCTCCTTCGACGATTCGAAATGGGGCACCATCACCGTTCCGGGCGCTTGGAGCTCCCAGGGCTTTCCAGCGGTCGACGAAGCCTGGTATCGACGCACGGTCCAGCTCTCACTGAGTTCGGAATCCGCGACGGCGGCCATGGGGCTTCGGGTCGGCGAAGTGTGGACGTCCTACACCGTCTACGCCAATGGTCGGGCGCTCGTTCCGTTGCAGCCCCTCGCCGCCGGTGAGTACGATCGCCGCGCGATTTATCCTCTTCCCTCCGGGCAAGGACCCCTCACCCTCGCCTTCCACGTAGTGCGCCGCCTGCCCAATGTCGCGACGGAGGGAGGCCTCACCGCTCCGCCGCTTGAGATTGGCTTGCTCACCGATCTCGTTCGTCGCGACGTTCTCGAGGACGTGCCGCGTCTCGTGATGGGCGCCGTCTTCATATTGATCGGCATCACCCACATCCTGATCTATCGAAAGCGGCAGGGACTCGACGAATACATCTGGTTCGGCCTGGCCGCCATTCTGATGGGTGCTTACACCCTCCTGCGCACGCAGTACCGATTCATCGTTCCCGCCTCGTTCGCCACCCTGAAGGAGGCGGAGTATTCGTGCCTCTTCCTGCTTCCAGTGATCCTGCTCATTTTTACCCGGCGATTCGTGGAACGCCGGATTTCCGCGCCCATGAAGATCTACCTGCTGGCGCAGGTGGCCTTCGCTCTGTGGGTCATTCTGACCCCGGGGTTGCAAGGGAACGTGGAAAGCCTGCCCTTCTGGTACGTGTTCGTAACGCCGGGAGTCGTCATCATTCTGCTCACCCTGCTTCAGGCCTATCGCGAGGGTCGCTCCGAAACCGCATCGATCTTCACCGGCGTCGCCCTGGCTCTGGCGAGCTTCTGCGTCGACATCCTGATCGCGCGTCGAGTGCTCGCCTGGCCCGCGTTCATCTCGCCCTTCGGCTTCGCCTGGCTGATGGTCTCCATTTCACGCGCGCTGGCCGATCGCTTCTCCAACGGCTATCAGAACGCGCAGACCTTGAAAGTGGAATTCGAACGCCGGGTTGAAGAGCGCACGAAGGAGCTCGATCGCGCGCGCGCCGCGGCCGAGGCCGCGAATCAGGCGAAGAGCTCGTTCCTCGCCAACATTTCTCACGAGATCCGCACACCCATGAATGGCGTGCTCGGCATGACCGACATTCTCATCGCTTCAGGCCTGCGTGCCGATCAGGAAGAACAGGCGACCGTCATTCAGACCTCCGCCCGCGCCTTGCTCGGCGTCATCAATGATGTTCTGGACCTATCGAGCGTGGAAGCGGGCAAGCTGGTGTTTCAGATGGCGGCGTTCTCGCCCTTCGAGGTGCTGTCGCAGATCGAGCGTCTGGTAAGGCCGTCGGTGTCGCCGCGCGTGGCTCTCACCTTTCACCACCCTTCACCCGAAGAGCGCGTGATCGGCGACGCGGCCCGCTTGCGACAGGTCGTGCTCAATCTGGTTTCAAACGCCATCCGTTTCACTGAACGGGGAGAGGTGGTGGTGCGTTGCTCGCTCGAAGATCGCGCGGGAACCACGACTCTGACCGTCGCAGTCCAGGACACCGGCATCGGGATCTCGCCGGAAGTGATCACGAAGCTCTTCACACCCTTCACCCAGGCCGACGAATCCACCACGCGCAAGTTCGGGGGCACGGGTTTGGGCTTGTCCATCGCGCGAATGATGGTGGAACGCATGGGTGGCGCTATCACCGTCGAGTCCGCTCTTGGTGAAGGCGCCACCTTCTCGTTCTGGATTCCGGTTGAAAGAGCCGAACCGGAAACCGCGATCGCGCCTCCCGCTCCGTCCGTCTCGCCTGCCAGGGATCTGCCTCCCGCGCGGATCCTGGTCGCGGAGGACAACCGGGTCAATCAGCTGATCGCGCGAACTCAGATTGAGCGTCTTGGGCACCAGGTCCAGATGGCGCACAACGGCCTGGAGGCGCTTTCCATGCTTGAGGCGGATCAACCGTTCGACCTGATTTTTCTGGATTGTCAGATGCCGGAACTCGACGGCTACCAGACGGCTCAGCGCATCCGCGCTCATGCGGATCCTGCGATTCGCGAGTTGCCCATCGTCGCCTTGACCGCCCACGCCATGGAATCGGAGCGGCGAAAAAGTCTGGACCACGGCATGGATGATCATCTGGCCAAGCCTGCCTCCATTGAAGAGATCGCAGCGATGATTGATCGCTGGCGCGTCCGCCGTCATCGGTGAGTGGAAGAAATCGGCGTTACGACGCCCCGTCCCACCAATCGAGAACGCGAGCGCCGAAGAACGTCAGCCATTTCGACGGCTCGCCAGGAGCGACGTCCACCTCGAACCACGCGCGCCCGGGATAGCGATACTCCTGCAGCCAGACGCCGTCGGTGCGTTGTGCGGCGCGGACGACCGCGATCGCATCCGCGAGACGCGGATCCGGCACTGTGCCGTCGTGCAACGCCGCCGCGCGGAAATAGTTAGTCGCGTTCAGCACGCTGAACCCCCAGCGGAAGGGATACGCGAACCTCGTGACCCAGGGCGCCACGATGTCGCCGGTCGACGCGCGACGCATCAGCCTGCGCTCAAGCAGATAGGCCTCGCCTGCGTGACGAGCCGCACGAAGCGCATCAGAGCCGCCGGTCGCGACTTCGTAGGCGAGCAGCCCTTTGAGCGAGTTCAGCGTGGAGTGAAACGACGATCGCGTCGAACCGTTCGTCCACTCACAGTTCCATCCGCCGTCTCTCAGCCGGTGATCCATGAACCACTGCGCGATACCCGCCACGTCGGCGCCGAGCCATACGCCATTCGCGAGCGTCATGGCGTTGATGCAGCAGTCGACCTCGCCTCCCCAGTAGGGCAGGTTGTCGTACTCCCATCGGCTGCTGACATCGAGGCGCGCGGCTGTTCCGGCGAGTGCTCCAGCATCAAGCCCCCACTCGCGAAGCGTGGTCAGCGACCATGTGGTGGCGATCCACGGCTGTCCCGCGCCCTCAGCGGCCTCGGGACCGTGGAAGTCGAATCCCTTCGGGAAAAACGCGCCGCCGGCCCATTGCCCGTCAAGATCCTGTAACGCGAGCAGACGAGCACCGAAGCCTTCGGTGGCGATGCGGGCGCGTGTTGTTTCCCAGACTTCAGGCAGCGCGCCGGCTAAGTCGCGCTCGACTTGCCAACGCAACGCCGGGTCGGAGTCGAGGAGCCACGGGAGTAGTGAGGGATTCATCGTTGGTTGAGGAAGAGAAAATGTTATCGCGACACACCGAAGGCCCATCCGTTCGGCCGCCGCTTGCCCCGCCCTGCCCAAGCACAATCAGTTCTGAGCGTCGTACGTCACGCCGAGTGATCTTGTGAGGACTTCGAGCGGATCGTCGAACACCTGATCCGCTATGACGTCACGGATTCGTTGATTCGTCTTGAGGACATCCTCGAATCCATCGACGTCTTGAAACGGAGCCCTCAGATAGGTCGGCTGCTGGATAGCGGATTACGCGAATTGATTATGGGGCGCGGTCCTCGCGGCCACGTCGCGCTCTATCGATATGTCGCAGAGGCGGACGTCGTGTTCGTGCTCGCGATCCGCAGCCAGCGAGAGGCGGGTTGCTCGAGAGCCTGAGACACCGCGCATCCGCATCTTCACAACATCAGGCAGAATGCGCCACATCAGAGAGGGTGCGCCTTGATGAGCGAGTCCGTGTCGGACGCCG
>JBDTQB010000185.1:0-8638 GCA_039932395.1 Vicinamibacteria bacterium
AGTTCACCCGAGTGCCGAAGGATTTTCACCTTCTGGCTGGTGGGCCACCAGTCGGAATACGCGGTGACGTCGGCGAGCACACGCCAAACATCCTCGTGGGAATGGGGGATGGTGACTTCCTGGCTCGTGCGGAATCGAGTAATGCCCACGCCAAACTTTCCTCTGAAATCGACGCGCGCCGGAGCTCGCGTGGCAGTATAGGCGGGGGGACGACCACCGTCATCGCGAGTTGTACTGCGTATTGCTTCGACGAAGCGATCTGTCGGTTGTCAGATTGCTTACCCTGCCGGCCCTTCGGCCCGGCGGGCACAGGTCAGCCCACTCCGGAACGACTGGTCCTTCGCAATGATGTTGTAGGGGGGGGCTTAGGGTTTGGCGAGGCGTGAGGACGCAAGTGCCGGTCAGAGGCCAAACTAGGCTTCAGAAAAACATGGCCTCTTACCTTCCTGCCCGACTGGGAAAGGTGTAACCTCGCCGCCATTGACGTCCCGGCACCTTGAAGCCGCTCGGGAATGGAGGGTTTCCTTTGCAACGTAGCGATCTGCCGCTCGAATTCGTCCGGGTGGTCGAAATGGCCGCCATCGCCTCGGCCCAGACCATGGGCAAGGGCGAACGCAAGCACTCGGATCACGTCGCGGTCGAAGCGATGCGTCATGAACTTGAGAGCGTCGACATTGACGGCACGATCGTCATTGGCGAGGGCGAGCGTGACGAGGCTCCCATGCTCTACATCGGCGAAAAGGTGGGGCGCGGCGGGGAAGCGGTCGACATCGCCGTCGATCCTCTCGAGGGCACCAACCTCTGCGCCACCGGCTCCGCGAACTCCATCACGGTTCTCGCTGCCGCCGAAAAGGGCGGCTTGCTCCATGCGCCCGACATCTATATGGAGAAGTTGATCGTCGGTCCCGACTCGCGGGGTAAGGTCGATATCAACGCTCCGGTCGCCGATAACCTCCGTTCCATCGCGCGCACGCTCTCCCGTGACGTCAAAGATTTGACCGTCATGACGCTGGATCGTCCGCGTCACGAGAAGCTGATCGCCGACATCCGTGCTGCCGGGGCCCGTATTCGCCTCATTTCTGATGGCGACCTCTCCGCCGGTATTTCCGCGGCCGTCCTGGGGTCAGGCGTTCACGCGGTGATGGGCATTGGTGGAGCACCGGAAGGCGTCCTGACCGCCGCGGCGATGCGTTGCCTCAACGGTGAGATCCAGGCAAAGCTGGTCATGACCAAGCCGTCCGATCGGGAGCGCTGCGAGCGCATGGGCATCCCCGATCTCGACAAAGTGTTCTTTACGCGTGATCTGGCTCCCGGCAAAGACATCAGCTTCGCGTGCGCGGGCGTCACGGATGGCCACCTCTTAAGGGGTGTTCGCTTCTTCGGAGACGGCATGCGAACCCACTGCCTGATCATGACGACCCGTCCACATCAGGTGCGGTTTATCGACGCGATCCATGCACGCGATGGCGCGGCTACGCGTTTTAGATTTTAAATATTTTATTCATATTTGATGAGAGTTTAAGTCCAGTCAACTAAGATTATTGTTGACACTCTTTCAGCTTAAGCCTATGTTCACACACTACTTGAGGTACCGAGTGACAAAGTCTCTACAAAAATTCGATTTTCGATCATCGGACCTCTTCAATCGCTCAACCAGCTCCGTAGATCAAGCAGATCAAAAGGTCTAAGGGGGGAATCCGTGGGTTTGTTCGACAAATTTTTCAGCAAGCAAAAGAGCCTGGTCGGTCTCGACATCGGCTCTTCGTGCGTCAAGCTCATTGAGCTCAAGCCCGTGGGCAAGAGCGGCACTGAGTTCAAGCTGACGAAGGCCGGGATGGAGATGCTCCCTCCTGAAGCCATCGTCGACGGCGCCATCATGGACTCGGGCGCGATCGTGGACGCGATCAACCGGCTCTTCGCTAATCTCAAGATCAAGACGAGTGACGTGGCGACCAGCGTGTCTGGCAACGCGGTCATCGTTAAGAAGATCTCGCTGCCCCAGATGACCACCGAGGAACTCGGCGAGTCGATCCACTGGGAAGCCGAGCAGTACATTCCTTTCGACATCCAAGACGTCTCCCTCGACTACGAGATTCTCGAAGGCGCGGGCGAAGGCGGCAACATGGACGTCCTGCTGGTCGCGGTCAAGAAAGACAAGATCAGCGACTACACCTCCGTGATCACGCAGGCGGGGAAGACGCCCCGCATCGTTGATGTCGATGTCTTCGCTCTGCAGAACTGCCACGAGATCAACTACGGCACCGACTCT
Source organism: Vicinamibacteria bacterium (assembly GCA_039932395.1). Classification (GTDB taxonomy): domain Bacteria; phylum Acidobacteriota; class Vicinamibacteria; order Fen-336; family JAGNNV01; genus JAGNNV01. The sequence continues at coordinate 2,270 of JBDTQB010000185.1, forward strand.
GGTCGCGTGGTCGCCCTTCTGAACCTGGGCGCCGCGATCACGAACGTCAACATCGTCCGCGGTTCCAACTCGCTTTTCAACCGCGACATCGCGGTCGGCGGCAACCTTGCCACCGACGCTCTTCAGAAGGATCTCGGCCTTCCGTACGAATCGGCCGAGGCCCTGAAGCGCGGCGAACAGGTCGAAGGCACCCTTCCCGACAATGCCTTCGGGGTGATTCAGGGCACGGTCGAGAACATCGTCTCTGAAATCCAGAAGACCTTCGACTTCTTCCGGGCCACCACCCAGGAAGAACGCATTGATCAGGTTTACCTGGCCGGCGGTTCGGCCCGGTTGCAGGGTCTTCGCGAAATGCTGGTTGAGCGGCTCGACACTCAGGTCGATATCCTTAACCCCTTTAACTCTGTGACCTACTCTCCTAAGGATGTTGATGCGGACATCGTCAACCAGATGGGTCCGGCCGCGGCAATTGCCGTGGGTCTTGCGGTGCGAAAGGTAGGCGACCGATGATTCGAATTAACCTCCTCGAATCGGAGCGCGCAACCTCCTCCAAGGGCAAGGGCGCCTCTGCGGGCGCTGGGGCCGGCGCGAGTTCTTCGGCGATGGCGCCGTACGTTCCGCTCATCGCGGGCTTCCTCATCGCCGCGCTTGGTTGCGGTTACTTCTATATGACGCTGACCAAGGAAATTGAGGACACGAATCAGAAAATCGTGGTCGCGAAGCAGGACATCGACAAGCTGAAAGTTGAGAAGGCGCGCAAGGAAGAGCTCGAGCGCAAGCGGAAGAGCTTCCAGGATCAGGTCAACCTGATCGAGCGTCTCAAGGCAGAGCAGGGTGGCCCGGTGCGCATGCTCGACGAGATCTCCAAGGCCCTGCCTGACTTCGTGTGGCTTACCAGCATCCAGCAGCAGGGTGCGATGCTCAAAATCAGCGGCGAGTCCTCAAACAACAACTCCATCGCCGACTTCCTCAGCAACCTGCAGCGAGCGGGCGACGGATGTGACGCGAACACGCCTGAAGGCAAGCTCAACTGCTGGTTCCCCGAAGCAAACCTCGACTCCTATCGAGACGCGGTCGCGGGGGCGCAGCCAGTCGTTGCCTTCAACTTCACTACGACCTTCCGCAACCCGGAAGTCGCCCAGAAGGACGCCGCAACAGCCGCTGCTGCCGCGGCTCAACGAAAGCCCGCCACGCCGGCGGCCAAGTAGGGAGGCCTTCAGGAATACATCATGGCCGAGAACGCTTACACAAAACTTCCGAAGAACCAGCAGTACGTCTTCGGCGTGGTCCTCGCGATCCTTGTCGCGGGCGCCTTCAAGTACTTCTGGTATGACGACAATGCGACCGTCCGGGACGGCCTCGTGGCCAGCCTGGGCAAACTCAACGCAGAAATCGCCGAGCTGAACGTTGTCAAGGCTCAGATGCCTGCCCTTGAGAAAGAAGTGGAACAGTTGAGCCTCCGTCTCGACCAGCTGCGCCGCATTCTCCCGCCCGCGAAGGAAACGCCTGACCTCATGAAGCGCCTTCAGGCTCTGGCCGCGCAATCGAACCTCAAGATCAAGATGTTCACCCCGGGTCAGACCACCCAGAAGGAGTTCTATCTGGAATGGCCGATCGAGATCCAGGTCGACGGGACCTACCCCAACCTTGCCACCTTCTTCGACCGAGTCGGGCGTCTGCCGCGCATCGTCAACATCGGCAATATCCGCACGAACACGGCCTCGAAGCAGACGTTCAATCAGACGCTGTCGGCGCAGTACACCGCCATGACTTACGTCTACTCCGAACCCGCGCCTAAGCCCGCGGTCAAGCGGTAGGAGGAACGAATGAGAGCACTCAAACTTTGCACTTTCGGCCTCATCGCCCTAGCGGTGAGCGCCCGTGCCCAGAACCCGGCCGCGGCCGCAAAGCCCGCGCCGGCGGCCACTCCGGCTGCCATTCCAAGCCCCACTCCAGCGGGCGGCACCGCGGGGGGCGAGCTCATCCAGTCGATCCTCGAACAGGAGTTGGAGGCGCCCCGGAACGGATTCATCTACAACCCGGCCGGCCGGCGCGATCCGTTCATCAGCCTCGCCAAGCCCGTCGCGAGTGATGACTCGGTCACACGGGTCCGCGCACCCGGTATCGCCGGATTTCTCCTTCAGGAGACAAGCCTCAAAGGTGTGGTCAAGACCGCCGATGGATGGATCGCGGTCCTTGAAGGACCTGACCACAAAGGCTATTTCGTACGCAATGGCCAGCGCATGCACGATGGCGTGATCACAGGGATCGATGCCGCAGGATTGACATTTCGACAGGAGATCACGGATCCGCTGTCTCCCGCAAAAAGTCGCGACGTTCGGAGACTTCTGAATTCGTCTCAAGAGGAGAGCAACAAATGAGGGTTGCAATTTCGCTATCTATCGGCCTGGCCCTTGGGGTCCTGGCGCTTCCAGCGCAAGCTCGGCAAGCGACAGTCGCGGCCCGCACAGTCCTCGCGGACTTGCGGCAGGAGACGGGGGATTCGTCCACCCGGTTGGTGATTGCAGGTTCGGCCAAACCGACCTTCACTCATCACAGTCCTGATCCGCTCACGTTGGTCGTCGACATCGCAGACGCTGATTCGTCCAGGCTTCCCGCCCGGCTCGAAGTGGCGACACGCGAAGTCGAATCCCTCCGTGTCACGAGTCTGGCCCGAGGCGACGGTCGCACCACCGCTCGCGTCGAAGTCCGTCTCGCGGCCCTCGCTCCCTTCACGGTTGAAGAGTCGGGCAACGACATCATCATCACGGTGTCGCGCGCTTCTGCCGGTAAGGCCATCGCGGCCCCGAGCGAAGCGCTGGTGGCTCCGGCTCCAGACGCTCCCATGCCCATGATGACCGAGCCGACGCGCAACCCGGTTCCCGCCAAGGCGGCATCGGCACGCAAGTCGTCCTCTGCCAAGGCGGTCATGGCCAAGGCTGACGAATCGGCCCCGCGCGCCACCCGCATCTCCGGTGTGACGAAGCTCGAAGGCGATCACGTCGGCTATCACGTGGAAGGAAACGGGACGCTTCGTCCGGAGACCTTCTTCTTGAAGAACCCGAACCGCCTCGTCGTCGACTTCCCGGATGTGGTCACGACCCGCACGCAGGCCCTGCCGACGGCGGTGAGCCCGGTGAAGGGACTTCGCCTGGCCCAGTTCAGCGCCGCTCCTCCTCGCGTCGCCCGACTGGTCCTTGATGTTGAAGGCTCGACTCCTTATCACCTTGTTCCAGACGCGACCGGCGTATCGATCGTCTTTGGTGAAGGCACCCCCGCCACTACGGAGCTTCTCGGCGCGCCCGCCAAGGCGACGGTTGCCACCCCGGCGGAACCCGTCATCGCCCCCGCGATCGCGCCGTCCGTCACGATGGTCCAGCAGCGAGAACCGGTCGCACTCGAAACTCCGCGTTCGATCCAGACCACGAACATGGCGCCCGCGGTCACGATGGGCGCGAGCATGAAGCCCGGCGTCGTCATTGAGCCGATCTCTCAGGCGGCCCCTCAGATGGTTCCGACAACCGCCAGCCTGGTTCGCGGATCCGCGCGTACCTGCGGCGAACCGCCCTTCCTCGGCGACCCGGTCAGCCTCGACTTCAAGGATGGCGATCTGATCGATCTCTTCCGTTTGATGTCCGAGATCTCCGGTCTCAACATCATCGTCAACCCGGGCATCGCCGGCAAGGTCAGCCTCACGGTCAAGGAAGTTCCCTGGGATCAGGCGCTCTCTCTGGTTCTGAAGACCCAAAACCTTGGCTGCGTCATCGATGGCAACGTGGTTCGTATCGCCAGCCTCGACACGCTCAAGGCCGAAGTTGAGAAGATGAAGCAGCTCGCCAAGGAGAAGGAACTCGCCGGCGACCTCGTTTCCACGCCGCCCGCGCGCCTCTCCTACCTCGACACCGATCAGGTCAAGACGGTCATCGAGAAGACGATCCTCTCCGACCGCGGGACCTTCACTCCCCTCGGCACGGGCAACGTCTACGTCATCAAGGATCTTCCGGATCGCGTCGCCGCCGCGCAGCGCCTCATCATTGACCTGGACCGTCCAAGTGCCCAGGTTGAGATCGAAGCCCGCATCGTCGTCACCACCCGCAACTTCTCCCGCCAGCTCGGCGTGCAGTGGGGCTTCCTGCAGCAGCAGATTCCTCAGCTCGGCAACACGACCAACCTGGGCTTCCCGAACGCGGTCGTTCTGAATGGTCAGGGCGTCCAGAGCTTGGGCGGCATCGCAGCCGACCAGGGAACGCTCGCGAGCAATGCGGGCATCGGAACCGCGGGCCGTGGTTACCTGGTGAACTTGCCCGCAGCCGGCCTCAACACCGGCATCGGAATCTCGCTGGGCAACATCCTCGGCAGCTTCAACCTCGACGCGGCCTTGACCGCCGCCGAGAACTCGGGCCGCGCACGCATCATCTCGACCCCGCGCATCACCACGCAGAACAAGGTGGAGGCGGAGATCAAGCAGGGGGTGCAGCTTCCCTACCAGACGGTCTCCAACGGTACGGTGACGGTTGCTTTCAAGGACGCCGGCCTGTCCATGAAGGTCACTCCGCAGATCACGGACGCGGGAACGGTCTTCATGAAGGTGGTCGTGGACAACTCGACGCCCGACTTCGGTCGAGCCTTGCCCGGTGGCGTTCCGATCAACACTCAGTCAGCGTCCACGTCCGTCCTGGTGAAAGATGGAGCCACCACTGTCATCGGTGGCATCTATCAGGGCCAGGAGACGCTGTCCAGGGAGAACACTCCGTTCTTGTCGCAGATTCCGCTCCTCGGGCTGCTGTTTAAGAACAGCAATACGCAGAGCACCAACAACGAACTCCTGATCTTCATCACGCCCAGGATTGTGCGTTAAGAAGGGGAAACAGAAACAATGAATCGCTCATTCATCCGTTCAACCATGCTCCGGGCCGCGTTCGTGGCCGTCACCGTGACGGCCACAGGGTGCTCCTCCCAGTACACCACGGGGAACTCCTCCACCGTGCTGTTCCTGATCGCAGACATCAATGGTGGCAAGCCCTTGCAGTCAGACGTCCTGACCAAGGGGGTCGTTGTCGCCGACAACGCGCCGGTTCTCGTCGTAGTCCGCTTCAAGAACCCGAATGTGGAAACCATCCCGTCGGTTCCCAGCGCGGTCATTGTCGATCACTACGAGGTGCGCTACCGTCGCTCCGACGGCCGCGGAGTTGAGGGCCAGGATGTGCCCTTCACGATCTCTGGGTTGGTCACGACAGCGGTCGATGTCGCGACAACCGGCGGGACGACGTTGAACGTCGAAGTGGTGCGTGCTCAAGCGAAACTCGAGCCACCGCTGCGCAATCTGCGAGGAGCCACGACGGACACTCTGGGCGGGGCGCTTGTCCTCACGGTGTTCGCGGAGATCACAATCTACGGCAAGACGATCTCAGGGACTCCGGTCACGGCCGTCGGCAACCTCCAGATCGATTTCGCGGACTACGGTTCTTCCACATAACTAGCTGAAGAACAGAAAAGAGCTTTCATGCGGAGCACTAAAATGAAAAATTCGATCATTGCGGGCCTAGTTGCCTGCGGTCTTACCCTCCAAGGTTGCGGTCTCGACCGGGTTGAGGCTCCAGCGTCGCTGATCGGCCCCTCGGAACTGGGCATCGGCATTGAGATGCGGGCGCTTCCAGACATCCTCCTCGCGGACGGGATCCAGACCTCCGTCATCCAGGCGGTGGTGCGCGACAACAACGGCCAGCCGTTCGCGAACAAAGGCATTGTGTTTCTGATCCTGGACGACACCGGCGCCATCGCGGAGATCGGTAAGCTCACCGATGCTGCGGGTGTCCGGGTCTACGGTTCGGTCACGAAAGTGACGGACAGCCGTGGCATCGCCCAGGTGGTTTACACGACGCCTGAGCGTCGCGACTTCACCGCCAACGCGCGCATCAAGATCGGCGCCCGCGCAGTGGGCACCGACTCCAACGGCGCGCCTTACATCACGGCGGCTATCGAGCTTCGTTCCGCCGAGCCCCGTCGCTTCCCAGAGGGCGGCGCTGGTGCGCCGACGTGTTCATTCAACGTCGCTCCAAACAACCCGGTGGTGAAGGAAGGTTCTGTTCTTCGCTTCCAGTCGACGTCCTCCTTCAGCGCCGGCTACATCGTGCGCTACGAGTGGTACTTCGGCGATGGCAGCGGCGGCTTCGATGGCGCCGAGGGCGAGATTGACGTCCAGCACCCCTTCCCGAGCGCGGGCGTTTTCGTCGCCACGCACATCGTGACGGGCAACACGGGAACGAGCACAGTCTGTTCCAAGACGATCACCGTCGTTCCCTAAACTCCTAGATCCCCCCAAAGAGGGCCCGGCTGTTGTAGGCTTCCTACGGCACCGGGCCTTCGACG
>JBDTQB010000186.1:0-8569 GCA_039932395.1 Vicinamibacteria bacterium
ACGAAATCGCCCACGGCGGGAAGCTCGGTCGCGTGAGCTGCGTGATGTTTCAGTCGGCCCGCGGTGGTTGAGATCAGTTCGCCTTTGGCCGTATGCACACGGAAGAAGCCGCGATGGTCTCGCACCACGCGCGCAGGAAAACAGCCTTTCGTCGCGGCGTCTTCAAACTTCTTGTGCCACGTCTCCGAATATCCCCAGGCTTCGAGTTCCTTTGGGTAGGGAAAGGTCACGAACTCACAGTGAAGCTGGTCTTGAAGTCGATCGAGGGATTGAGCGAGTGCCAGACCGAGCAGTACTTCTCGCGCGACAGCTCGATCGCGCGCGCCACCCGATCCTCGGGAACGTCGCCCGTCACCAGGAAGTGCAGATTCAGGCCGGTGATGCGTCGCGGTGTTTCTTCCGCGCGAAAGACCTGCAGGTCGCAACTCACCGCCTTCACCGGAAGACGGCCCTTCTCGATGACGTCAACCACATCGATCGCCATGCAGCCGGCGAGGGCGAAGCCGATGGCCTGGACAGGTGACGGTCCGGCCTCTCGTGTGCCATCGAGAGTCATGGACACTCCGTCGGAGGTTCCTTTGAAGACCTGTCCGCCTTGCCAGTCGAGGCTGAGAGAGATGTCGGGTTTTTCGGGCGTTGTCATGTGGGACCTTGAATGGTAGCGATCTACCCCCATCCGCTCCAAGCAGGAGACGCGCGGGAGTAAAGGGTCCGTAGGGCCCTTGCCCCTAAACTCCGCCGCTTGCAGGGAGCCAACACGATGAAAGTCATGAAGTTCGGAGGCACCTCCGTCGGTTCACCCGAACGGATTCGGGGCGTCGTCCGCCTCGTTCAGGAGGCTTTGTCGACGGAGCGCGTGGCTGTGGTGGTCTCCGCCTTCGGTGGCGTGACCAACGAGCTCATTGAAGCGTCGCAACAGGCCGCGCAGGGTTCCATGACGTGGCGCGTGCTTTTGGAGAGCATCCGCGAGCGGCACGCGGCCGCCATCGTCGCCCTCGTGACGCCCGGCGAGCGCGAAGAACTTCAGCTTGCGATCCATCGGGCGACCGACGACCTGGGCGACCTTCTCCGTGGGGTCTCGCTCGTCCGTGAATGCACGCCGCGCACCCTCGACAGCATCGTGAGCTTTGGCGAGAGAGCGTCGTCCCTGATTGCGGCGGCGGCATTTCGCGGCCTGGGTGTTTCCGCGAAGGCCTGTGACGCCCGTCCACTGGTCGTCACCGACAAGAGCTTTGGGGCCGCGCGCGTCGACTTCGTCAAGACCTACGCACGGATCCAGAGTTGGTGGAGCGACGAGACCGCGGTTCCCATCGTGACCGGCTTCATCGGATCAACGGACTCTGGCGAAACCACGACCCTCGGCCGAGGTGGGTCCGACTACACCGCCGCGATCTTCGGAGCGGCCCTCGACGCTTCGTCCATCGAGATCTGGACAGATGTAGACGGCGTGATGAGTGCCGATCCGAGGATCGTCCCCACCGCCTTCTCGATGGACTCCCTCCGATACGACGAGTTGATGGAACTGTCGCACTTCGGAGCGAAGGTGGTGTATCCGCCGACGGTGCATCCGGCGCGCGCGAAGAACATTCCGCTCGTCATCAAGAACACGCTGAATCCGGCGTTTGCCGGAACCTGGATTCAGGAAGAAGCCGCGCCGGCACCCGCGGGTGTTCGTGGTGTGGCATCGATCTCCAGCGTGGCCCTGCTTCGGCTGGAAGGCGATGGCATGGTCGGCGTGCCCGGCATTGCCATGCGGCTCTTTGGCGCGCTAGCCCGCCAGCACGTCAGCGTGATCCTGATCTCCCAGGCTTCTTCCGAGCACTCGATCTGTTTCGCCATCGAGCCCGCTGCGGTTCCGCGCGCGCAGGAAAGCATCGCGACCGAGTTTGCGCTCGAACGACAGGCGGGCTTGATCGACGAATTGATCATCGAGCAGGACAGTTGCGTCATCGCCGTGGTGGGCGCCGCCATGCGCCACACGCCAGGCAGCGCTGGCCGGATCTTCGGCGTGCTGGGTGAAGCTCACGTCAACATCCGCGCGATCTCCCAGGGCTCGTCCGAGTTGAATGTCTCCTGCGTGGTGGGTCGTGAAGATGAGAAGCGCGCGGTCAACGCGATTCACGAAGCGTTCTTCGCCGACCATCGCACCGTATCGGTCTTCATCGCAGGTCTGGGTCGGGTCGGCCGCGTCCTGGTCGATCAGATGACCGGCCAGACGGAAGGTCTTCGCAAGCGGGCCGGGCTCCGTCTTGAGATCGATGGAGCGAGCACCAGCCGGCACACCCTGATCCGCGCGACCGGTCTCAAAGGCCAGGGCTTACGTCAGCAGGTTGAGGCCGAAGGCACGGTGAGGAACATGGAGGCTCTGGTCAGCGCGGCCATTGAAAGTCGAAGGTCGAGCGCCGTGTTCGTGGACTGCACGGACAGCGAAGAAACGATGGGTCACTATGGCCGTTTGCTGGATGCCGGGGTTCACGTGGTCTCCGCCAACAAGCGCCCGTTCGGCGGAGATCTCGCGATGTACCAGGCGATTAAGGCGGGGCGTCGTCGCGGTCGTGGCGCTCTGTTCCATGAAACGACGGTTGGCGCCGCGCTGCCCGTGGTGGGCACGCTCTCCGACTTGATTCGCACCGGCGATCAGGTCCGGCGTATCGAAGGTGCGCTGTCCGGCACGCTGGGTTTTCTGATGACGCGCGTCGCCGACGGCGCGGCCTTCAGCGCGGCGCTCAAGGAAGCGCACGAGCTTGGCTACACCGAGCCAAATCCGCGCGAGGACTTGTCGGGCGCTGACGTGGCGCGCAAGATTTTGATCCTGGCGCGTGAGTCCGGCATGGCGATCGAAGCCAGTGAGGTGAAGCGCCAATCGCTTCTTCCCACGGCTGAATGGGACGCCATGAGCATCGACGAGTTCTGGAAGCGTCTTCCCGAACTGGACGCAGGAATCGCGGAGCAATCGCGAGCGGCGTCCGCGAGCGGCGGTCGATTGTCCTATCTCGCCTCTGTGGTGGATGGCCGGGCAGAAGTGGGTTTGCGCGCCGTCGAGGCGACCAGTCCCTTCGCTTCACTCCGCGGCGGCGACAATATGGTCGCGTTCTGGACCGATCGTTACGCGACCTCGCCCCTCGTGGTCAGAGGTCCGGGTGCCGGGCCTGACGTCACCGCGTCGGGTGTCTTCGCCGACATCATCAAGGCCGCGTCCCTTGCGCACTGACGCGGCAGGCCGTCAGCGAATCGACGACTGAACCCCCTTCCAATCGATGTCGAGTGGCTGCGGCTTCACCGAGGACGCCAGGGATTCCGTCCGCTGCCGGATCGCGGCGGCGCGATCGCCGCTCGATGGATGAGTCGAAATGAATGAGGGTGTTGGCCCTTCGTTCCGCGCAAGACGATCGAAGAAGCGCGCCATGCCGTCGGTGCGGATGCCAGCCGCCACCAGGGTGTCGAAGCCGGTCTGGTCGGCGTCCTCTTCCTGCGCACGCGAGAACCTGAGTTCAGAGAGCTGACTCGCGTTCTTGAAAAGGTCGGAAGCATCCGGATGACCGATCGCCATCCCCATCAGCGGAATCAGGCCGGCGCCGTAGATCAACTGCCGCACAGAGTGCCGCCGGGTCGCGTGCGCCATTTCGTGAGCGAGAACGCCCGCCACTTCCTCCGCCGACCCCGCCTCCGCGAGCAGGCCGGTGTAGACCACGAGCGAGCCGCCGGGCGCCGCGAAAGCGTTGACGTCCTTGTTCCTCAGGACGGTGACTTTGAAGTCGAACCTCTTGTCTGGGTTGGCGTCCTTAAGCCGGTTGACGATCTGCTGCACCGCGCGGGTCGCCTCATTCTCCGACACCGTATCCTTCGAGCCCACCGTTTCGCCCTCGAACATCCTTCCAATTTCCCTGTCCACCGACGTCGGGATGCGCGCGAGCACCGCGTCGATGATCTGGTTTCTGAAGACGATCAGTCCGAGCAGGAGAAGGGCAGGAAGGAGCGTCGCGAAGGCAACGACCATCATGCCTACGCGTCCGCCGGTCTTTGTCCTCGACTGCGTCCGGGAGGCGCTCTTGAGCGCCGCGCCGAATTTCGTCAGCCGCGCAAGCTCTGCCTTAACTCCTTGGTCGTTTGAGGAAAGGGCGAAGGTTCCGCCTTCTCCCATCCAGGTGATCTGGATCGACGCGTGATCCCAGCCTGCCGCGGTGAGCTCGCACCGCGCGGGATCGACGCGAAGCGTTTCGCGACCGCCTGTGATTTCCAGGGCAGAGCCGAACGCCCGCACCGAGACCGCAGACGAGTCCCTGGTCACGGGGTCGAACAGGATGGCCTGGAAGGGCATAGTCCGGAATTATGTCTGTCGAACGGCGTTAACGTTTGCATGTGATCGCGGATCACGGGGATGCAAAGGAGGCGGACCTTGCTCAAGTTGAACCTGGCGGTGTGGTCGCGACTGATTGTGATGTCAGCCTTGGCCGTTCCGGTTAGAGCTCAGCAATCAGCGCTTACGCCCAAGCCTCCGGTCTTTGGCGCTGAAACAAGTCTCATCCATGTGGATGCCGTCGTGATCGACAAGGCCGGAAAACTGGTCACGAACCTCAAAGCCTCGGATTTTCGGATCGAGTCGAAGGGCAAGACTTACACGGCGGCGGTCGCGACCTACGTCCGATTGGTTGACGACGAAACCACAGGATCCGCAAGAGACGGCAAGTTGCGCGCTCAGGACGTGCGGCGCGTGATCGCGTTTCTCTCGGCCAGGCCGGTCATCGAACTGCCCGAAGGGTCCAACATTCCCGGCAAGATGACCGCCCGGCCTCGCGTGGATCGCATGTATCGCACGTTCGTGAATGAGTACGCGAAACCTCAAGACCTGGTTGCGTTCGTGAATGCGGACAGCGCCAAGCCCTTGATGAATCAGTTCACGTCCGATCCGCGTGTCATGACCATGGCGATCGACCTGCTGCACAAGGAATGGGACAATCCACAGGCCTCGCCAATCTTCCGCTTGCCCCATGATGAGGGAGCGCCCATTGCGCGATACTGCGTTGAGGTTTTTCGTCTCGCGCGGAAACTGGTCGCGCAGCTCAAGGAGCTCCCGGGTCGGAAGATTCTCTTCGTTGTGTCTGGCGTGTTGGGAATCGATACCGGGGCGAGCCCGGTCTACGCCGAGGCAGGCGAAGAGGCGCGCAATCTGACCGACGACGCGAACCGCGCGGGCGTCACCATTTACGGCGTCAACCCGGGCGGAACCGACTCTGGATTCTCCGATGCCCTTGGCTTTCTCGCCGAGCAAACGGGCGGATCCACCATAGAGAACACCGAACTTCTCGCGCCAAATCTCGGCAAGGTCATGCAGCAGAATCGCGGCTACTACCTTCTCGGCTACGACGCGGGCGAGGTGCCCGACAAACTTCCGCGCCAGGTCAAGGTCCGCGTCAACCGACCCGATATCAAGGTCATGGCGCGTCCCCAGGTCTATCAGGACAGCGCTCTCATGGCCGACGCGCCCCCGGGTTCGGTGGAACGCGGTCTTGCCAGCTTTCTCAACTCACCGCTTGCCGCCGGTTCGATTCGAATCCGGCTCACGCCCTTCGTCGCCTGGGCCGCGGCGGGAGCGGGCGAACTTCAGGCGGTGGTCGACATTGATCCGAAGAGCCTGGCGAATCCGCAATCGGATGCGGGCGTCGATCTCGAGGTGATCACGCGCGTGGTCGACCAGGCCGGCATCGTTCTGAAGGCGAACCGCGTAGCGATGAAGGCCGGTGCGCGCGAAAGAGGTCTGCAAGGCATCCGGTTCGCGCTGCAGACGCCACTGGCAAGGCCTGGCATCTATCAGGCCGATGTTGCCATCGAGGACAAGCAGGGTGGCCAGTTCGGCAACGCGACCGCCGTCGTCACGCTTCCCGACTTGAATGCCAACAAGAACGCTCTCTTGGCCTCGGCGTTGGCTTTGCGTCCAGCTGACCGGCCCGCCGGACTTCCCAACGACGTCTTCGCGCAGAACTCCAAAGTGTCCGTGGACGCCACCGTGGCCCACGCGCGTCGCGTCGGCAAGACAAGGAAGGCGAATCTCTCAATTCGAATACGGGTCAGGAAAGGTGCCACTGTTGTGATCGAGCTTGAACCGCAGACGCTTTCGGACGAGTTACCGGAGTTGATCCGGGTGACCGGAGCTCTTGACCTGAAAGCGCTCAGCGCGGATGTCTATGTCGCGGAGCTGGAAATCACCGATCTGCTTTCCGACTCAAAGACTAACAAGGTCACGCTGACCCGCGAGTTCACCATCGTCGAAGGCGCGCCCGCGTTTCTTGAGAGGCCGGTGCGTTAGGCCTTACCAGCCGAGCCACGGTGTTTGGAGAGCATCCGTCGAATCAAGGGGCAGATTGAAGTGCTCGACGAGTAGCCGTAGCAGATCGTCTCGGCTCCGGATCTCGCGCTTCTCGGCGCTGCCGTCCAGCTGGCGGACCACGAACTCATTGTTGTTGATGGCGAGTCGTGACTTGTCCCTGACCAGGGTGACAACCAGGTTATTCCTGAAGTGCGCCTCCGGATGGGTGCAGCTGTACCAGTTCCCCAGTTCGAAATCGACGGGTGCCGGGTCGTCCAGCGTGAACTGATACAGATCCACCCATTCCTCGCCCAGCTTCGCCTGATGTGTAAACGCGCGGTCGTTCTTGACGAGACGTCGGGTTTCAAGTTGGGTAGTCTGCTCGACGTCGAGCTCGAAGGTGAGGGGCGCCGGGCTTCCCAGGCTGCCGAAGCCCACGTCGCACAGCCACGGGCGATCGTCGATGGTGACGCGAAGGACCATGTGCGTCAGTCCGGTGCGAACGTCGGCCGGAACGTTGCGGCGCACCCGACCAAGAAGAGGCTGCACGGCGAAGCCGAGTTCTGTCAACGCGGTTTTGAACAGGGTGTTCTGTTCGAAGCAGTATCCGCCTCGCTGCCTCGTCACAAGCTTGTGCACGACGGCCTTCGGAGCCATCTCGATGCGCCGGCCTTGAAGGACGTCCAGGTTTTCGAACGGGATCGCGCGGATGTGAAGATTGTGGAGTGCACGCAGGGTTTCGATCGTCGCGGTTGTTGAGCCGGCGTAACCGATGCGTTTGAAGTAAGAATCCAGGTCCATGGCGGGGAAGTATCTCGCTAATCGTGTCGCCAAGGCCGGGTCGCCGGCCCGGCTCAAACGCCCGACGTTTCTGATCATCGTGGCGTCCTCCAATCTCCTGGCACGCTCGATCGGAAGGGTCGTGCCGCGCTGCAGGGCTTGCAGACGCGTGCATTGACGCTATTTCTGGACTCGTCCGAAATATGACAGGTCCTGGCAGGCGTCTGGAATACGCTCCCTAAAGGCGCTCTCTTGATTGAGCGATACAACTTCTAAGGAACCGACTATGACGACGAAAGAAATCGCGGACCGCCTGGTCGCGCTGTGCCGGGCCAACAAGAACATCGAAGCGATCGACACTCTCTTCAGCCACGACGTGGTGAGTGTCGAGGCGCGCGGCGATGAAACCATGCCGGCCGAGATGCGAGGCATCGACGCCATCCGCGGCAAGAACGAGTGGTGGGTCGCGAACCACAAGACCCACAGCGTGCAGGTGAAGGGCCCGTATCCGAACGGAGACCGGTTTGGCGTCATCTTCGTGATGGATGTCTCGCCCCTCGTCGGTCCCATGATCGGGGTTCGGATGAAGATGGAAGAGATCGCCCTCTACACCGTCACCGGCGGCAAGATCTCTCGCGAGGAGTTCTTCTATGACATGAGTGGTGGCGAAGCGGCTGCCGCGCAAGCCTCAAAGAAAAAATCCGCGAAGAAGAAGACGGCCGTGAAAAAGGCGTCGGAAACCACGCCGACCTCGATGGCGATGGCCAAGACGAAGATGGTGAAAGCCAGGGTCATGCCGGTCAAAGGGAAGACGAAGACGAAGGCGAAAGCAAAGGCCCGCCGCTAGAAGCCGCGGGCAGAACGCATCAAGCTCCTTCTCATACAGCCCAGCCGAGCTCCGGCGGGGGGAAGGGACGGCATCTTCGTCCAGGTCGATTTAACAGAACTGGGGGCGAGTCGTCTCCGTGCCGTCACAAACAGCTGTCATTCTCTTGAGAATTCGAACCTCCTGAACACTTTTGCAGGGGCTGCGGTCGAGATCTGATCGACCGCAGCCTCCGTCGTTCCGCCGAGTCGACCCTGGCCCGCCGCTCAAGCACGTAGCTGAGCGCTCCGGCCGAAGCCCTCATTCTTGTGAGGCGCCGACGGTCTTCCGCCCCTTCATTCGGTCGCACTGTTGCTTTGGGAGGCCCAGGCCTTCGTCGGCTTACCGCCTGCGGCGGTCTGACGATTCTGCTTCCGCCGCGCTTCCGCCGGTCTTGGAGGTAGCGACAATGTCCCTGTTTTGACGCAGGAAGCGCGAAGGAATGGGCTCTAGTGAGCCGCGCTCACTTCTGAGTGCTTTCTTGAGGACGGAACAACAAATGGATCACGCTGCTGACGCCCACCTGGAGTCTGAGTCCCACGAGCCGGAAACCCTGCGCGCATTGCCCTCGGTGGACACCCCAAATCCGGCCACCAGTGGACACCTCAAAACCGGCCACC
>JBDTQB010000187.1:0-8569 GCA_039932395.1 Vicinamibacteria bacterium
TCTACTTCCCCTTCTCTTTGCGCGCCACGACGATCGCGCCGACCATCGCGGAAAGGATCAGGATCGAGGTGGCTTCGAACGGGTAGAGGAAGCGGGGTGATGAGAAGAGGCCGCGCGCAACTTCGACCGCCGCAGTATCTTTGTTGTGCGTGGGGAGCGTCTGGGCCCCCTTCCAGACCATCATGACGGACTGGATCGCCAGGATCATGCCAAGGACGATGGCGGCCCGCCCGATCCCGCCCGCCCGATCACCCGCATCCTGCTTCGTATTGAGCAGCATGATCACGAACAGGAAGAGGACCATGATGGCGCCGGCATACACGACCACTTGAAGGACGGCGATGAAGCCCGAGCCCAGCATGGCGAACATGACCGCCAGCGAACACATCGTGATGATCAGCGAAAAGGCGCTGTTGATAGGGTTGCGCTGCGCCACCACGTAGATGCCGGAGATCAGCGCCACGATGGCGGCGCTGTAGAACAGGATGACGTCGAGAATCAACGCGCCACCTCAGCCGGCACCGACGCCACCGCGATGCTGGCAGGGGGCATCTTCTTTTCACCGAAGAAGGCCGTCATGCCCGAGTAGAAAACCACCCAAAGCGCCGCGGCGGGAATCAGCCGTTTCCAACCGAAATCCATCAGCTGATCGTAGCGGAACCTGGGAACGGTAGCGCGCAGCCAGATGAACACGAAGAGCAGGAAGCCCATCTTGATGAAGAACCAGATCGGGGAGTTCGGGATGATTCCGGGAAGCCAGGAAAGCCACCCCCCCATGAACATGTTGGCGGCGAGCGCGCACACCGTGATCATATTTACGTACTCCGCCATCTGAAGAAGCGCGAACTTCATTGACGAGTATTCAGTGTGGAAGCCGGCGACCAGCTCGGTTTCGCTCTCCGGGAGGTCGAAAGGAGTGCGGTTGACCTCAGCGCACGCGGCGATCATGTAGAGGAGGAACGCTGGCGATTGCAGGATCATCCAGTACCAAACACCCCAGTGCTGAGCGGTGGCGACGATGTCGGTCAGTCGGAACGATCCCGCCGCCATGATGACCGAGACCCACGACATGCCGAGGGAGAGTTCGTACGAGAGCATCTGTGCTGAACTGCGAAGACCGCCGATGAGCGCGTACTTGTTGTTGGAGGCGTACCCGGCGAAGACCACGCCGTAGACGCCGAGCGCGGTGATCGCGAAGATGAAGAGAACGCCCACGTCCAGGTTGGCCATCTGGATATCGATGGGACGCCCGAAAATCGTGATCTGACCGGCGGCGTTGAAGGCAGCGGCCATCCAACTCGCGGGGAGAACCATCCCAATGGCGGCGCGGATGAATCCGGGTACCACCAGCGGGCCGCCGTAGGGCACGACCGCCAGCGAGACATAGGCGGTGATAATGGCGACGATCGGCGCAGCGACGAACAGCAGCTTGTTAGCACCGTCGGGCATCACCTCTTCCTTAAAGAAGAGCTTGATTCCGTCGGCCGCAGGCTGGAGGATGCCCCAAGGGCCCACACGGTTTGGACCGCGACGGAACTGCATGAAAGCGAGAATGCGCCGCTCGAGATACGTCATCAGCGAGAACAGACCCAGGAGCGCATTGAAGATGATCGCCACCTTGAGGAGCGCGATCACGGCATCAATGCCCAGTTCCTTGTTCGCCGGTGAGAACAGAAGATCCATGGCTCTGGCTTAGACCTTGCCCTGGGCGGCCGCGAACGTCTCGGCGGAAGCGGTCCAGGACTTCTTGTTCTTGATGTAGTACTCGTACTCGTCGCGGTACTTGGCCATCGTGGAAAGAACGGGCGTGATGGCGGCATCGCCAAAGGCGCAGAGCGTCTTGCCGGCAATGGAATCGCAAACAGTTTTGAGGGTGTCGAGGTCCTTCTCTTCGCCCTGGCCCGCCTCGATGCGGACCAGCATGCGATAGAGCCAACCCGTGCCTTCGCGGCACGGTGAGCACTTACCGCAGGATTCGTGCTTGTAGAACGCGCTGAGGTTACGTGCGAGAGCGACCATCGAACGCGAGTCGTCCACCACGATGCAACCCGCCGAGCCGAGCATCGACCCCGCCTTCATCACGCTGTCGAAGTCCAGCGCCACATCCAACTCATGCTCCATCAGGATGGGAACGGAGGAGCCACCCGGAATCACGGCGCGCACCTTGCGACCGTCGCGCGGACCGCCGGCGTAGTCATAAACCAGCTGGCGAAGGGTGATTCGACCCAGGTTTGCTTCGTAGCTTCCGGGACGCTTGACGTCGCCGCTGATCGAGTAGAGCTTGGGGCCCCCGTTTTTCTCAGGCCCGAGAGCGGCAAACCATTCGGCGCCGCGTTCCAGGATCAAAGGAACGTTGCAGAGCGTCTCGACGTTGTTGACGATGGTCGGGCAACCGTACAGACCGGACACTGCAGGGAAAGGCGGCTTCAGACGCGGCTGACCGCGCTTGCCTTCCAGGCTTTCGAGAAGGGCGGTTTCTTCGCCGCACTCGTAAGACCCAGCACCCCGATGCAGAACGATCTCCACGTCGATGCCGGTGCCCAGAATGTTCTTGCCCACGTAGCCCGCGGCATAGGCCTCGTCGATGGCCTTGTTCATCACGCGCGCGCCTTCGTGGAATTCGCCGCGGATGTAGATGTAGCAGCTGTTCGAGCGGATCGCGTGCGCGGAAATCACGCAGGACTCGATCAACTGATGCGGGTCCTTTTCGAGGATCACGCGATCTTTGTAGGTTCCAGGCTCTGACTCGTCGGCGTTCACCGCGAGGTAGCGCGGCTTCGGATTGTCCTTGGGCAGGAAGCTCCACTTCAGGCCCGTGGGGAAACCGGCTCCCCCGCGTCCACGAAGGCTGGATTTCTTGACCTGTTCGATGATGTCGTCGGGCGACATCTGGAGATACTTCTTGAGATTCGCGTAGCCACCGGACTGCTTGTAGACGTCGATGGATTGTGAATCTTTCGTCCAGACGTTCTTGAAGAGGTAGGTCGGCCCCGGACTCTTCGGCCACTCGAACGGCTTGTAGACGGTTTCGCCGGCAAGGACGCGATCCATGTCCGCGTCCGTAGCGTTTTCAACCCACTCACCGTTGACCTGCACCGCAGGCGCGCCACCGCAGGCCGCCAGGCATTCGACGGGCTTCACGGTGAACTTGCCGTCGGCCGTGGTTTCGTGCGGCTTGATGCCAAGCTTGTGGCAGGTTCGGTTCAGGAGACCTTCCGAACCGCCAAGGGCGCACGAAAGGGTGGTGCACACTTCGATCAGCGTCTTGCCTTCCGGCTTGAGGCTGAACATCGTGTAGAAGCTCGCCGTGTCGTGAACCTGAGCAGTGGAAAGCCCGAGAATCTGCGCGATCTCCGCCATCGCATCGGCGGTGATGTAACCGTCTTGCTCTTGCGCCAGGCGAAGGGCAGGCAAAAGGGCCGAACGCTTGATCGGGTACTTCGCGATCGTTGCGTCGAGATTGGTTCGGTTCTCTGCGGTAAAGGGCATTTTGAACTTTGTCGGCGTTCTCTAGAAGATGAACGCCAGAACAGGTTTGATCTTTTTCACTACCACTCGAGCGCACCCGACTTCCAGGCGTAGGCGAAACCGGCGCCCAGCAGGCCCATGAAAATCATCATCTCGATGAAGCCGAAAACACCCAGCTCCTTGAAGATCAGCGCCCATGGATAGAGGAAGGCCGCGTCGACATCGAAAAGGATGAAGAGCATGGCAACGAGATAGAACTTGATGGGAAATCGCTCGGAAAGCTTGGCGACGGACGGAACACCGCACTCATAAACCGCGCTCTTCTGCGGATTCGGGCGTGATCGCCCGAGAAGCTGCGAGAGCACGACGCCGAAAACCGCGAAGCCAGTCGCGGCTAAAAATAGCAGCACGACCGGGAAGTACGCCGGCAGACTCGAAGTGGCTGCGATGGGCATTTATCTTGTAGGAGGGCTCGGGATTCTTGCTAGCGATTGTGGTTTCGGCGCGGGACCGGAACGCCCGCAACCGGAAATAACGAAAGCGGGCGGACTATATGTGGGCCGCGCAAAGACGTCAAGGTTTAGAGGAGTTCTGATCAGAGAGAGTAGGGTTGAATCTCAACCTACAGGAGAAACCCAAATGAGTTCAGTCGCACGCGTCACCGAAATCACCGCCCGTTCCGAGAAGAGCTTCGAGCATGCCTTGAAAGTGGGCATCGAGCGCGCCACCAAGACGTTGCGCGGCGTGTCGTCCGCCTGGGTCAAGGAGCAGAAGGTCGAGATCAGGAAAGGCAAGATCGTTTCGTACCAGGTGAACATTCTGGTGACCTTCATCATTGACTAGAAGTCTGAGGCGCAGCGTCAGATTTGTGTCCAATCGCCTGTGAGGCGTCGCGCGCGAGCGGGCGTCCTCGCGGCGCTGGCGCTGCTGCTCGCACCGACGTCCGCAGTTGCCGGCGATTTCTGGAAGGCGTTTCTCGCGGGGGCCGCCTCCGGCTTCATCGTCCATGAGAGCGCGCATCTCACGCTCGACATCGCTTTCGCTGCTCAGCCCCGGCTCAAGGGAGTGCACTTCGGGTCGATCCCGTTTTTCGCGGTCACGCATCGAAACGGTCTGCCTGAGCGTCGCGAGGCGATGATCTCCGGAGCAGGATTCTTCTCCCAGCATGTCTGGTCGGAAGTTGTTCTTTCCCGCCAGTCTTCGTCGGAGCGGATCTCTGCCTTCAGCAAGGGAGCTCTGGCGTTTCACGTCGCCACATCGGTGGCCTATGCCGGCGCTGCGTTTTCTCGCTACGGTCCGTATGAGCGAGATACACGCGGCATTGCCGACTCGACCGGAAGCGATGAGCGGTTGATCGGCACCTTGGTTCTCGCCCCCGCGGTCTTCGACACCTGGCGCTACCTTCGTCCGCACTCGCGCACCGCGAAATGGGGCTCGCGTCTCGCGAAGATCGCCTTCGTCGGCGTCATCGCGTTCAAAGACTGAACCCGTACCGGCGGTCCACGATGAATCACCGTGGATCCAGAGTGGAGTACCATCGATCGCAGCTTTTAGACAGAACTGGCTGCCGTCCGAGAGGCTCAAAAAGCCGTCTGTCCCCACCGCCAACGGAGGACACCCATCGTGACTCACCCTCGCCGTTCGTTGTTCGCATCGATTCGACGCATCGCGATCCTGGGAGTAGCTCTGCTCGGTCTCGCCCCGGGGACATTCGCTCAGGTCAAAGCAACGGGGATGATCTCCGGGCAGGTCACGGATCCGGATGGTCTTGCCCTGCCCGGAGTCACGGTCACGGCGACGGCGACGGGGCGTTCCGCTCCGCTCACCACCCTTTCCTCGGCGAGCGGCGCATACTCCTTTGACTCGCTCGTGCCAGGTGAGTACTCCGTGACCTTCGCGTTCCAGGGGTTCACGTCAACGAAGCGAACCGCGACCGTGAAAGCGGGCGACACCCAGCCCGTCACGGTGAGTGTGAAATTGGCCCTGGCCGCGATGTCCGAGGTGGTGAACGTTGTCGGCTCGCAGATCGAGGGTGCCAGGGTCAACACTTCCCTGCCCGTCACGGTCATCAACAGCGATCAGATCCAGGCGGTAGCCGCGGGGTCGGGCGATGATCTCTTCCGCACCATTCCTCGGGCCGGCAACGTCACCGTCAACTCGAACTTCATTCCCACATCCAGCAACTCGGCGCGCGGCGACGTGAACTCGATCAGCCTGCGCAGCCTGGGCACCGGCAATACCCTCGTGTTGCTGAACGGTCGCCGCACCGTGGTGCATCCTACGACCCAGGCCGAATCTCTGGTGCCGGTCTTCACCTACAACACCAACGCCATTCCCGTCTCGGGCCTGAAACGAGTCGAGGTGTTGCGCGACGGTGCCTCCGCCATCTACGGCGCCGACGCGGTGGCCGGCGTCATCAACACGGTCCTCGAGAATCACTACACCGGCGGCAGCATCGAAGCCCAGTTCGCGCCCTCCGAAGGCACGAGCAAGCACGAAGGCCGCCTCAACGGCATCTACGGCCGCGAGGTCCTTAGAGGTCGCGGTCACTTCACGGTGTTCGGTAGCGCCGAGCGGCGTTCGGCCCTGCTCGACGCTGACCAGGACTTCACCCGCTATGCCGACAAACGGCCGCTGTTCGCAGGCACGGAGTTCGAGAATGCGACCAGCCTCGATGGCCGCAGCACCGCGTCCTCGTGGGGTGTTTTTCAGGCGCAGTCTTCCGGGGTCATCCGCTCAAACGGCGTCGCGGTCACCGGAAGCACCGGACTCTTCCATATCGCACCCCAGGCCAATCCCACGTGCGGCGTGGTCCTCAGTCCCGGACTGTGTCTCGATGCCAATGGGCAGAACGTGACCAACGACCGCAACCTGCGCCTCGAATCCGCGAGCTTCGCGACTTCCACCATTCCTAAGGTGGCGCGCTACAACTTCTTCTCCACCTTCAACTACAAGGTGAACGACAACGTGAGCTTCTTCTCCGAACTCGGCTACTACAACGCCGAGTCGCACGGAACCACGACTTCGCCCGCAGTGAGCACGACGACAACGGTGACCATCCCCGCGACGGGCTACTACAACCCGTTTGGCGCGGCTACACTTCCAAACGGCCAGCCCAACCCGAATCGGCTGCCCGGCCTCAGCATCCCCGCGTCCGGTGTGCCCGTGCTCATCAACACCTACGGGCTCGTGGACTTCGGCGCCACACCGGTCACGGTCAACAACCAGCAATTCCGGATCCTCGGCGGACTCAAGGGCAAGGCCCACGGCTTCAACTGGGAAAGTGCCGCGCTCTTCTCGCAGGCGACGGTCGATGACCACTCTTTCGCGGTGAGCGCCACCAAACTCCAGCAGGCGTTGTCGATCACCACCGCCGAGGCCTACAACCCCTTCAACGGCGGCAACCTCAGCAATCTGAGCTACGGTGATGGAACGCCCTCGGCTTCCTCGGCGATCGCATCGATCGGCGTCCCCATCCTGCGCGCCAGCAAAACCTCTCTGGCCCTCGCCGACTTCAAGGTCAGCCGGCCTGATCTCTTCACCATGCGCGGCGGCCCGGTCGGCCTCGCCATGGGGATCGAGGCGCGGCATGAGACCTACCGCGACAGTCGCGACGCCCGCATAGACGGTACGACCGGCTACACCGACGCGGTGAGCGGCGTCAGCTTTCTCAGCGACATCCTGGGTACGAGCACCTCGCCCGACGTGTCCGGAGACCGCAACGTGGCATCGACATTTGCTGAACTCGCAATTCCCCTCATTTCTCCCGAGATGAACGTCCCGCTTATCGATCGGCTCGACCTTCAACTCGCGGGCCGTGCCGAGCACTACTCCGACTTTGGGAACGTCGCCAAGCCGAAGGTGGCGGCCGCTCTCGACATCGTTCCCGGCCTGCGTCTCCGCGGTTCGTGGTCGCAGGGTTTCCGCGCGCCGAACCTCGAGCAGATCAACGTCACCCAGGTCAGCCGCTCGAACAGCCGGCAGGACTACATTTATTGCGAGGCTGACCTGCGCGCGAAGCGCATCACCAGCTTCAATGCGTGCGCCCGTTCGCGCGCTACACAGGCGATCCGCGCGGGCAACCCCGACCTCAAGCCCGAGACCTCCAACTCGCTCTCGTATGGCGCGGTTCTCGAACCGCGTTTCATTCCCGAGCGCTTCGGCCGGTTCACCTTCACGGGCGACATCTGGCGCATCAAACAGGAAGGCATCATCGGCGTCTTCGGCGAAGGCAACGCGGTGATCCTCGACTACTACCTGCGCGTCACCGGCAGCTCCAATCCGAAGGTGCATCGTGCCGCGCCATCGCCCGATGACATCGCCGCCTTTGCCGGCACCGGAATCGATCCAGTAGGCGTGGTCACCTCGGTCGACGACCAGTACGTGAACCAGCTTCCCCAGGAGGCGAAGGGCACGGATGTGGGCGCCATCTACCGCCTGAACACCGAGCGTTTCGGGAATTTCGACGTGAACGTCGACGTGTCCTACCTGAAGACGCTCTACCAGTCGCCCTCCCCCAGCACCCAGGCTCTTCTCGACGCGCGCACCGCGGGCAAGATCAACGCCGGCACCATCATCACCGGGGCCTCCGAACTGGTCGGACAAAACGGCACGCCTCAGTGGCGCGGTTCGGGCTCGATCACGTGGAGCCAAAGCAAATTCTCCGCGAACTGGTTCACGAACTACATCGGCCAGTTCTATTCGACGGGCCTCACCTACGCCGCGGGCGGTTTCTACAACGTGCCCGCCACCAAGTTCCATAACCTCTCCGCGTCCTATGAACTCCGCGGCAAGAACCTCACGGGCGTGCGCCTCCGCGTCGGCGTCCGTAACCTCATGAACACCCATCCCCCCCTCGCGCCGGGCGGTTACGTGGCCGCCGCCTACAACCCGGATACGCGATCCTGGTTCTTCAGCATCCGGAAGACGTTCTAGGTCATGAACCCCCACCACCGCGCTTCGGTCGCTTTCGTGGCACTCGCCCTCGCGGCCACCGTGGCTCGCGCCCAGGACGAGGTTCCACCCCAGATCAACACCGGCGGCGACCTCATCGGCTACAACTCCATTCACCACCCCACGATCGGGCGGGAAGGGATGGTGG
>JBDTQB010000188.1:0-8560 GCA_039932395.1 Vicinamibacteria bacterium
GTCGCAATCGCCGGGCCGCAAACCGGGATCTATCCGCGCTCGCTTCCGGGCGGATGGAATCTGCTGGGCAAAACGTCCCTCTCGTTGTTCAATCCCTCGCCTCCGATAGCGGCCGTAGCGGGACCTTCGCTCCTGACGCCTGGAGATCGTGTCCGTTTCATACCGGCAACCACACTCGATCCGATCGATCCGAAGCCTGGTTGGCGCAATGAAGGGGATGGCGTCGAAGTTCTCGAAGCGGGGCTCTTGACCACCGTTCAGGACGGCGGTCGCCATGAACTTCGCAGGGTCGCGGTTCCATGGACGGGCTTCGCTGATGCGGCGTCCGCGAGAGTCGCGAACCTGTGTGTCGGCAACACCGACCACGCAGCCGCCATCGAGATCTGTGGTCCGGGACTGAAGCTTCGCTTCCTGAAGAGCACGTTCGTTGCTCTGGCCGGCGCGAACGTTTCGGCTCAACTTGAGCGAGCGGATCTCGAAGGCAACGCCGTTGCGATCCCGGGGCGGGTCGCGGTGCGAGTGCGCCCCTCGAACGTTCTCACCGTCACCGGCCTCGATGCCGGCACGCGCGGCTATCTCGCGATCGCAGGGTTGCATCCGCCGGAGTTGCTCGGTTCGGCTTCGGTTGATCTGGGTTCGGGTTTTCTGAGACCGCTCGCGAGCGGTGATCGACTCGA
Organism: Vicinamibacteria bacterium; assembly: GCA_039932395.1. Lineage (GTDB taxonomy): Bacteria > Acidobacteriota > Vicinamibacteria > Fen-336 > JAGNNV01 > JAGNNV01. Next base: position 678 of record JBDTQB010000188.1, read on the forward strand.
TATCGGCGTCTTCGATTCCGATCGCGCTCGCCGTGAGCCGCTCGCGCCAGTACGGCAACGGGAATCTGTGCGTGTGATCCTGGGTCCGCAGACGCATCACTTTGATGCAGCTGGGATTGCTTCTTTTCTCGACACGTCGTGGCAGGTCGGACTTGACTCTGATCGCGTCGGCGCGCGACTCGACGGGGCTCGCGTTGCGCACAGCGGAGCCAAGGAAATCATCTCGGACGGAATGGTGCCGGGTTGTGTGCAGATCCCGCCCGATGGTCGTCCCATTGTGATGCTGAGCGACTGCCCGACCACCGGCGGCTATCCAAAGATCGCGTGTGTGGTCAGCGATGACCTCGGCCTCGTGGCGCAGGCCATTCCCGGACGCACCGAGATCCGCTTCGTCTCGGTGAGTGTCGACACGTTGTAGGCACTCGCCAGCGAGCGCGGTGGGTCAGTCCTCTAGCTCGGCGAGCGTGCTTCTCAATCGAATCAAGGCGGCTGCCAGCAAGAGACAATTCACCACGCTGAGCAACAGAGTGAGATCGAAACCCATCACCATGCGAATCCTCGCGATCGCGTCGGCCAGAGGAAGCACGGGCCGCCACTGCGCGCCGTAGTAGCGGCCAAAGCCGTGCAGGCAGACGCTGCCAAGCAAGGTCGACGTCGCGGCCAAAGCACTGAACCAGCGTAGAAACGGAGTCACGAGACCCGTCGCGACCAGAAGCAGAAAGAGCGGATGGTTGTGATTGTCGTGGACGCCGATGGTCAGAACACCCCAAATGAACAGCAGCAGCGCGCTCACGTAGAGGATCGAAGCGAGGCGCTTGATGTGGCGCGCGCCGTAGAGAACCCAGGTTGCCACCGCTCCGGCCGCGATGAAGCCGATGAGCCCCAGCGGCTGAGTGAAGGAGTCGCGACGGACGTAGTCGATCGGATCGTTCCACTCCGCCTTTTCGCGGAGGATGGAAGCAACGTGTCCCACGAGCCACCACGGATTCGCATAGCCGCCGGACACGCGGTCCTGCGAAAAAAGGCGACCGACATGAATGATGGCGGTCTCGAGCGTTCCCGCCATGAGGTACGGCAGGAGAACGAGCGCGGTCGTTATCGCACCACCCGCCATGACGCGAATCGCGCCGGGCTTGCGGGCCCCAAGGAAAATCAGAGGAAGAGCGACCGCGGCGGTGGGCTTGATCAAGCAGGTCACCGCGAACATCACACCGGCCCAGAAAGGCGCCGTCGGAGTCAGGAGCAAGCTCACCAATAGGAACGGTGGTACGAAGCCGTCGAAGAAGCCGAGGACTCCGGATGAAACCCAGGTGATGGGAAAGATCCAGTAAAGGGCGGAGAGACCCAAAGCCACGCGCGCATTCCCACGGAAGGCCCAAAGCAGAACGACGACGGACAGCACGTCCCCCAGGACCGCCGGGAACTTCACCGCGAAATTCTCGGCTTCCGCTCCTCGATAGGGACGCGGCTTTGAGGTGAAGAAAGTCCATGACGCACCCCAGGCCGAGAGTCCAAGAGGTGGATAGTCAATGGGAAAGTCGCGACCGCGAAACGAGACTTCGTGCCGCGGAAGCGCGCCCGAGAGCTGGCCCATGAATGTGCCGGGTGGCACAGAGGCCGCGTCGCCATAGACCTGCGTGTAGCCGGCGTTCGCGGTCTCGCTCGCCCACGCCTTCCAGTACTCAGTATCCCAGGAGCCGTGGGAAGTGATGAAGTAGAAGCGAAGGAAAAGGCCGAGCACGAAGCTCAGACTGACCGCGAACAGGAAGAGCCCGGTGAGCGGCCGGGCGGCGTCAGGCCGCGGAGAGGATGGGTCAGGAATAGCCCGGCGAGGTTAACCCGCGCGCCGGTCGCGGCGGTCACGATGGATCCTCTATCGTTCCATCGGACCCGGATGATGAAGTCGAAGCTGAACAACCGTCGACCCGTGCTGCGCGGCGTTGTTTCCCGCGGAATCGCCCTTGCCTTCTTTTGCGGCGCCTGCGCGCGTGAGGGCTCGCCTCCTCCACTCGGATCGTCGGCCTCTGTTCGTCCTTCCATCCTTCTCGTGACCCTCGACACGACCCGCGCCGACTCCATCGGACCAGGAGCGGTTGGGATCGAGACCCCCGCATTCAACGCCCTGGTCGCGCGCGGCCAGAGGTTCACCCGCGCCTACGCCGCGGTGCCGGAGACATTGCCGTCCCATACCTCCATGATGACGGGCCTTTACCCGGCGGGACACGGCATTCACGAGAACGCGCGGACCGTTCCCGCGCAGCAGTCGCTTCTTGCGGAGCAACTCCAGAGGGCCGGCTACCGCACGGCGGCGTTTGTTTCCTCGTTCGTGCTGGCGCGACGTTTCGGTCTGGGACGCGGCTTTGATCTCTATGACGACATCGAATCGCCGGAGCGATCTGCTCTCGAAACGACGAATCGGGCGATCGAGTCCCTCAACACTTCTCCATCCAAGCCACAGTTTCTTTGGGTTCACTACTTCGACGCTCACGCGCCCTACACTCCGCCTGAGCCCTATCGGTCTCGCTTCGTCGGCAAGCCCTACCTTGGCGAGATCGCCGCGGTGGACGAACAGCTCGGACGACTGGTGGCGGCGTTCGAACAGAAGACGGCGGGCCCAGTCGCCATCGTGGTGGTCGGCGATCACGGCGAAGGTCTCGGCGATCATGGCGAGTCGCAGCACGGCAACCTCGTCTACGAAGCCACGATGCATGTCCCCCTGGTGATGGCCGGTTCCGGCATCAGCAAGGGCGTTGCCGAGAGCCCGGTCAGCACGCGCCGCATCTTCAATACGATTCTCGATCTGGCGGGGATCAACGCTGCGGGGAGCCTGCGCGCTCCCACCTCAGAGATCGTCCTGGGCGAAGCCATGAAGCCATTCCTCGAATACGGATGGCAACCGCAGGTGATGGCGGTGGAGGGCGCACAGAAGGTCATCACGGCCGGCCGGAGCGAGGTCTATGACGTCGTGGCGGATCCGGGCGAGACGCAAGATCTCTCCGCGACGGCGAATCTCTCGCGGCCCTTGCGGACCGCCATGACGGACTATCCCGTTCCGGCTGCGGGAGTGGCGCGCGCGCCGGGCGCGCTCAGCGACGAAGATCGGAAAAAGCTCGCGAGCCTCGGCTATGTGAGCGCCGGTGCCGCGCCCGTGATTCGCAAGGACGCACCCCGACCGGTCGGCATGGTTCGCCTCTTCGACACGATGGAGAAAGCCTCCGGTCTCTTCGTGGGCGAGCGCTATGCGCAGGTCATTCCCCTCCTCGAAAAGATTCTGTCGGAGGATCCGCACAATCTCGACGCGATCCTGCGGCTGGCAAGTGCCCATTCGGCACTTGGCCAAAACGACGCGGCGATGCGGGCTTTCGAGAAGGCGAAGGACATCGCGCCCGCGTCGGAAGATGTGCGGGTTTATCTCGCTCTGCACCTCGCGCGCGGAAAGACGTGGGAAGAAGCAGTCCCTCTTCTCGAAAACATCGTGAAGCAGACGCCCGACCGGGTACCCGCCGTCGAGGCGCTTGCTCAGATCCGCGAACGGCAGGGGCGTCTTCAGGAAGCGATCGCCCTAAGGAAGAGTCTCTACGCGCTGCGAAACGCGACGCCCATGGAGCGAATCAAATTAGGACAGATGGCGATGGATATAGAGGACACGCCTCTCGCCATCGAATCGTTTGAGGCGGCGCGAGCCGCGCAAGGAACCGCTTTCAAGTACGACCTGGAGCTCGGCGTTCTCTATCTCGCCTCCCGCCGTTTCGAAGACGCGCGCACAGCGCTTGATCGCGTGCCTTCGCACCATCCCGCGTATGCGATGGCGCTTTTCAAGCGCGCGCAGGTCAGCGTTCTGCTGAAGGAACCCGATCAGGCGGCGAGGATCGAGGCGGCGCGTCGTCGCGCCGACGCGACCACGCGTCCGCTGATCGAACGCGAGCGTCTGTTTCAGAGCCGGTAACTCCACCCCGCCCACGACGCGCGATTCCAGGCGTGAAAAAGCCCGGCATTTCTGCCGGGCCGATACTGCGTGCGGTGCTCGAAGCTTAGAAGCGAACGCGAGCGGTGAGTTCGAGACGGCGTGGATCGTAGAAGCTCTGCGGCCGACCATAAGTCGCAGGCACGTTCACGCTCGGCTGGATGTTGTAGCCCGTCTGCCGATTGAAAACGTTGTACAAATTGCCTTCGAACTGAAGCTTGAAGCGATCGGTCAGCTTCACGTCCTGCGAATACTTGAAGTCGAGCTGGTAGTGCGCCTTCGTGCGATGAGAACCAGCAGGTTCGGCATAGCGGTTCGTGTCACTCGTGCTCGTTCCCACCAGAGGGCGGTAGATCTGGTAGTTCGTCGATTCCCACGGGGTGCCGGACTGGGCGAGGAAGAAGAACCCCGCCGTGCCCTTCCAAGGAAGATAACGGGTGCCGGAAACCTTGAGAATGTGCGGACGATCGCCGTGAAGATCTCCAAGCTTGTTGTCCCAGAGCTGGCGGCCCGCACCATCGCCAATGTTCGAAGAGCCGATGAAGATGTTCGCGTCGTTGGAGGTCGAAGTGGTCGAGTTGTCCTGGTCGAAATTACCGTAGTAGTGACTTCGCGTGTAGGACATGTTCGCGGCGCCCTTCGAGTTGTGATATTCGAGTTCTGCGGTGCCTTCCCAGTATTTGGTGAAAGATCCGTCGAGATCGGCGATCACGTAGGTGGAGCCGCTGCCGATCTGGGCGAGTTTCTGGGTGAGATCCGGAATGTAGAGATCTTTCGGGATACTGGCGCTCGTGCCGGGCACGGTGGCGGGGGGATTGAAGGCCTGGCGCGCGTTGTTGTTGGTGTCTTCCCAATAGTGCTCGCCTTTGCGATAGCGGCCATAGACACGAGCGGCCAGGTGCGTGGTCAACTGACGCGCGGTGCCTACGAGGAACTCGTTGGTGGTGCGAGGATCCAGATCGGGCACGAACAACTTGCCCGAAGAAGACGCGACGGGGTCGGTTGCGAACAGAACGCCGCTTGCATCGAAATAGGCGTTGATCGTGGTCGCAAGGTTGCGGGCCCAGGACGCCGCGCGAGGCAATGAGCCCGGCACGGGCTTGAACTGGGCGTAACTCGCGTAGACCGTGTCGTGACCGTTGTAGGCCCAGGTGGTGCTGACGCGCGGCTGGATCATCTTCTTGAAAGGCAGTTCGTACATCTTGTATTTGGTGCCGAGCGAGAGGGTGTAGCCGGAGAGTGCGGAGGAGTCTTCCTTGAGGCCCTGTCCGTAAAGCGTGTCTTTACTCGCGAGCGCCCCGATGTTGATGGTCCAGTTGTTGATGTGAATCGTGTCGTTCAACTCGATGTTCTGGGTGTCGATCGAAGACTGAATCGGTTTCGCAAGACCGATGCTCTGCTGCTGGAAGGCTGCAATGTAGGAAACCGGGCGGCCCTGGAAGACGAGACCTCGAGGAACCGAAATGGCGCCCCAGCCGTTCGAGCTGCGAAGGAGATCTTCGGAATCGGACGAAACCTGCAAGCCGACATGGAGATCGTGGCGGACCTTGTCGCCAACCGTCAGATTGTAGGCAACCTGACCGGAATCGCGGTAGAAGTCGTCGTTGTCGAACTGAAGGCCGAGACCCACGAGACCGCCGCCAACCTTCACGCCGTTCGACGTGTAGCCGTAGCGATCGACGAGCGGCTGGATGAAAGTGTTGAAATCGGTCTGACCCGCGACGATCGCGGGAACGGAGAAGCGGCCGATCTTGTCGAGGTTATTGAGATCGAGACGGGCACCCGCCGCCGTGCTGATGGCCACGTCGGTCGTGTTGTCGGGACGACCCTGGTTCGGGTTCTCGAACTTCGTGAACTTAAAGGTCGCATAGCTCTTGGGGCTGATGATCCACGAACCGTCGCCGGTGATGATCTTCTGCTTTACCTCCGTACCCGTGCCCGTGGTGGCCGCGGACGTCTGACCAAAGAGATCACTCTCGTCCACACGCTTGGACTGACGGTAGCTGAGGTTGAGAAGGATCTTCGAAGTGGGTGTGAAGGTCAGTTTGCCGAAACCTTCGTTACGGACGCTCTTGTACTCGGGAAGAGGACCATAAGCATTGGCGCGGTTCTCGCGCGTGGTGTGCGGGCGGTAGTACGAGCCGTAGAAATAGAGACGATCCTTAAGCAGCGGCCCGCCGAGACTGACGTCAAGCCAGTTCGTGTCCTTCTCGAAACGGGAGAGCGAGCCGTTCTGAAGATCAGCCGACATCTTGTGGTTCTGGAGGCGATAGTCGACCTGGCCCGCCCACTTGTCGGTTCCGGATTTGCTGACGGAGTCGACCGTGAAGCCACCGGCGCGGTTGAAGTCGACGGCGCGGGCGCCGCCCTTGATGACCGTCACCTGCGCGATGTCATACGACGAGGGCTCCGCGGCCAGCGTTCCGAAGAGAGGGAGGGTCACGTTGACGCCATCGAACTGATAGATGTTGTCCTGACCGCTGCCGCCTGAGCTCTGACCGCGGGTCGTGTCCTGCGTGTAAGAAAGGCCAGGGATGACCTTCAAAAGGTCGCGGTACTCGGTCCCCAGTGGAAGGCTCGAGAGTTGAGAGCCGTTCAGACCCGTGGCGATCGCGGCGGAGTCTTTGTCGATGAGAGTCGTCGTACCCGTGACCGTGACCTCTTCGGTAAGGCCCACTCCCAATTTCGCATCGGCGTTGGCTTCCTGGGATAACTGGACGAACACTTTCTTCGTCACAGTCTGCATGCCGGAAAGCGTGAAGGTCACCGTGTAGTCGCCGGGAGGAAGTGCGGGAAGGCGGTAGTCGCCATTGCCGCCGGTCACGGTGACGCGGGGGCCGGGAAGGACGGGGGAACGCGCTTCAACCGTCACGCCGGGGAGAACAGCTCCGTCGGTGGCGGTAACTTTTCCAACGATGTTGCCGGTCTGCTGGGCAAAGGTGGGAACCGCCAGGGCGATCAAAGATAGACAAAGACACAAGCGCAAAGCGCGGGAAAACATCATTCGAACCTCCTCGAAATAGTCGGATTTTTTGATCGGTCCCACGCCCCGAGACCACAGCGAAAATTGATTGGAATGAGGCTATCACGACCTGCGTCCGGCGCAACACCAGAGCGGCTATCGTGCGTTCTGGAGGGCGGCGGAAAGCTTAAGGGCCTTCTCATTCGTGGGTTCGGTTTTAAGAAGAGCCGCGACCTCGGCTCTCGAGTCGGCGTAGCGCCCCAGGTTGGCGAGGGTGACCGCAAGATTCAAACGGACCCGCGACCTCGAAGGGTCAAGGACGAGCGCTTCACGGAACGCCCCCACGGCGAGATCTCCATTCCCCGCGAGCGATTGGGCTTCGCCGTACCGGCCTAGGTTGGCTGCCGTGCGGGGCAGGCCGCTTTTCAGCGCCGCATCGTAGAACTTTGTCGCCGAGAACGGGTCGCCCGAAACCAGGAAGTATTCGGCGACGGCGACGCTCTCCTCGGTACTCAGCGAGCCTCCGACTTGTCGCAGCAGCGCGGTGGCCGGACCGACGTTGCCTTCGTGCAGATAGGCGCGGCCGATCCGAAGCCGAAGCGCATCGACGTTTTTGGAGCGTGTCTGTGCGCTCATCATCAGGGGTCGAGCTTCCTCGCCCTTGCCAGCCACGATCAGCGCTTCGATCTGCTTGATCTCGGCCTCGGTGGTTTCGTGGTGAAGCTGGTAGTAGTTGTATCCGAGCGCGACCGCGGCGCCGATGAAGATCAGCAACGCTAGGGCCTTCAGGAAGGTGCGTGGTCTTCGGGATGGTGCCGCGGGGCCGTCCGGCGTGGGGTTCGCTATACTCTCTTCAGTCTTCAAGCCCACCCATCCTAACGGCCTTCTGGCCAGGACGAATTTCGCGGAGAGATGCCGGAGTGGCTGAACGGGCCAGGTTGCTAACCTGTTGTGCGG
>JBDTQB010000189.1:0-8547 GCA_039932395.1 Vicinamibacteria bacterium
TGAGGCGGTTCATCAACTCATAGATTTCAACCTTCGCGGCGACGTCGATGCCGCGGGTGGGTTCGTCCATGATCAGAACGTCCACCCCGGTTGCCAGCCACTTGCCGAGGACGATCTTTTGCTGATTGCCGCCGGACAAAGCACCCGCAGGTTGCTCGACAGTCGGCGTCTTGATGCGCAGGTCGTCGACGTACTTCCTGGCCAATGCGGTCTCGCCCGCGTCATCGATGAGACCGAAGCGCGACAGCCGCCTGGCCGACGTGAGCGCGATGTTCTCGCGCACGGACAGTCCCAACACCAGACCCTGGGTCTTGCGGTCTTCCGGAAGAAGTCCGAGCCCTGCGGCGATTCCGTCGGCGGGCGACCTTACGAAGGCCACCGTTCCTTTGACCGTGACTTTGCCGGAATCGGCGCGGTCCGCACCAAAGATCGCTCGGGCCAGTTCCGTCCGGCCGGCGCCCAGAAGCCCGGAAATGCCCAGAATCTCACCACGACGGAGATTGAAGCTGATGTCGCGCAACACCTGGGCGCGGCTGACCCCCTCGACGCGCAACACTTCATCTCCGGCCTTCGCGCGATGGCGGGGGAAGTGATCGCCCACCGGACGTCCGACCATCAGACGGATCAGTTCTTCGATCGCGACATCTTTGGTCTTGTACGTTCCGATCTTCTTCCCGTCGCGCAGGACGCTGACGCGATGGCCAATGCGCTCGACCTCGTTCATGCGATGCGAGATGTAGATGATGCCGACTCCTCGCGCCAGGAGCCGTGCGATCGCCGCGAAGAGCTGCTCAATCTCCGACGACGTGAGCGCTGACGTGGGCTCGTCCATCACCAGAATCCGCGCCTTCTCGGAGAGGGCCTTGGCGACTTCGATCATCTGCTGCTCGGCGATGCCAAGCGTGCCCACGGGCGCTTCCAGGTTGATCGAAATGCCGAGACCGTCCAGAAGTTCGCGGGTCTGGGACTTCATCTTCTCAACATCGAGGAGGCCGAGCGCGGTCGTCGGCTCCTTGCCAAGGAAGACATTCGCGGGCGCGCTGAGCTGCGGCACCAGGGTCAACTCCTGGTAGATGATGCTGATTCCGAGTTCGCGCGCGGCCTTCGGAGAATCGATGGCCGCGGCCACGCCATCGACCAGGATCTCTCCCGCGTCGCGGGACTGCGCGCCACTCAGGATCTTCATCAAGGTCGACTTGCCCGCGCCGTTTTCGCCGAGCAAGACGTGAACTTCTCCCGGCATCAGATCCAGATCAACGCCATCGAGCGCTATGACTCCGGGGAAGCCCTTCTGCACGCCCGTCATCTTCAAGATGGGCTGGTTCAAGATGGGCTGGACACCGGCGGTCGGAACCGTCACCTGGCTTTCGCCTTCGACGTGCGGCGAGTCGGGCGGACAGGAGCGACACTCCGATCCCTCGGAGGAGGACCGGTCGTCGATCGCACGACCAGAGTCGGAGCCAGCACGACGCGACGCGGCTTCACCCGAACACCGCGGATGCGCTCGATCAGAAGGTCCATCGCCATCTGACCGATGTCGTGACGCGGCTGATGGACCGTGGTCAGAGACAGATGACGCATGGCGGCAAGCGATGTGTTGTCGTAGCCGACGAGCGAGATGTCCTGCGGAACGCGCAGGCCCGCTTCCTCGATCGCGTTCAGCGCGCCGATCGCAGCGAGATCGTTCGCGGCAAAGATGGCGGTCGGTCGAGGACGTCGATCCAGAAGCTCGCGCGCGCCCTGATGTCCGCCTGCCTCCGTGTAGGCGCCGCGGCCCACCACGATCTCGCTCTGCAGACGAAGTTTCCGCATCGCTTCTTCATACCCAATCCGACGCTCGGTGGCGCCAGCGCCTTCGCCGCCATCGATATGAGCGATGCGTCGATGGCCGAACGAAACGCAATGCGCGACCACGGCCAGCGCTCCGGCTGCATCATCGTCCGCCACGCTATCGACAGAAGCTGCGCGCGCGGGACGACCAATCACCACCACCGCCAGTTCCTTGCTGGCGCGAACCACCTGCGCGCTCTCCGTCATGGGCGATCCGAGGATGAGTCCGTCGACGCGAAGCTGAAGCATGGTCTCGATGGCTTCATCCTCGTGCTGCGGCTGGCGGTCACCCGTGCTCATCAGAACGCGGTAGCCAATCGCGCGCGCCCGGGCCTGAATGCCTGCAACAACGTCAGCGAAGAAAGGATTGTTGAGGTCGGAAACGAGCACGCCGACGATGCGGGTCTTTTTCTGCACCAGACCCTGAGCCATGGCATTCGGCAGGTAGCGGAGCTCGGCGACTGCGCGCAACACGGATGCGCGGCGCTCGGGGCTCACATGGAGGTCTCCGCGAACAACAAGAGACACAAGCGATTTGGACACGCCCGCCTGCCTCGCTACGTCGTCAATTGTGGGGCGTCTTCCGGTCTTCATGCTTGACAGAGGCCACTCGCATCGCTAGCTTAGTAATTATGGAACGTTCCAAGGCTAGCATGGAGAAATCTGTAAAAAGTCTGCCAGCTCTGAGTTCATCATCGCGGTGACGAAGCTCCATTTCCCACGGGAAACACTCCGGACGCCGGGCCATGACGTGGTCGTGACCCCCGAAAACGCCGGCTGGGCATTTTCCGGTCTTCGGGTCATCACGCTGCAGGCTGGCGAGAGCCGCACGATCGAGACGGAGATCGAGGAGATGCTCGTCGTGCCGATTCGAGGCAGCGCTCAGGTTGTGTGCGAAGGCCAGATGTTCGATCTGGAAGGTCGGCTCTCGGTCTTCTCGCGCGTCACCGATTTTGCCTACCTTCCCCGCGATTCACAGTTCACCATCACCTCCCTTGGCGGCGGTGAATTCGCCCTCCCCAGCGCCCTGGCTCGCCGACGTCTCAAGCCGGCCTACGGCCCGGCCGACAAGGTGCCGGTTGAGATCCGTGGAGCCGGCGGAGCAACCCGGCAGCTCACCAACTTCTGCGCACCCGGCGTGTTCGAGACCGATCGTCTGAGTGCGGTGGAGGTTCTGACCCCTCCCGGCAACTGGTCTTCCTATCCGCCGCATAAGCACGACGCAGAAGGGCCGAACGAAGCCATCCTTGAAGAGATCTACTACTTCAAGATGGAAGGCGAGGCGACCTTCGGCCTTCACAAGACCTACGCTTCGGACAACGCGTTCGACATCACGTCGACCGTACGCGACGGCGATGTCTTCCTGGTTCCGCGTGGCTATCACGGGCCTTCGATCGCCCCACCGGAATACGCCCTGTGGTACCTCAATGTGCTGGCGGGACCGGCGGCCGAGCGTTCGATGAACTTCTGCGACGATCCGAAACATCACTGGATCCGCGACTCGTGGCAGGATCAGCCGCGCGACCCGCGCGTTCCCATGACCAGCGCGATTGAGAACACGAAGGCGAAGGCCGTCAAGCCATAAGTGAACGAGAAAGAGAAAGACGAGCCCATGAAGACACGCCGCCTGACCACGGCTCAAGCCCTCGTGCGGTTCCTCGTGAACCAGCACACCCGCCGCGACGGCGTCACCCGCCGATTCATTCCCAAAACACTCGGAATTTTCGGCCATGGCAATGTGGCCGGTCTCGGCGAAGCTCTTCAGTCCGCGGGCAATGACATGCCCTACATCCCCGGACGCAACGAGCAGGCGCTCGTTCACGCGGCCGCGGGCTACGCGAAGATGATGAATCGCCTTCAAACCCTGGCCTGCACCACGTCTGTCGGACCCGGCGCGACCAACATGATCACCGGCGCCGCGGGCGCCACGATCAATCGCGTTCCCGTGCTTCTCCTCCCAGGCGACATCTTCGCAACCCGTCAGGTCGCGCCCGTCCTTCAGCAGCTCGAATCCGCTTCATCCCAGGATGTGTCGGTCAACGACTGCTTCAAGCCCGTGTCGCGCTATTGGGACCGGATCAATCGTCCTGAGCAGCTCGTCACTTCAGCGCTCGAAGCTCTGCGGGTGTTGACCAGCGTGTCTGAAACGGGTGCCGTCACTCTGTGCCTTCCCGAAGATGTTCAGAGCGAAGCCTGGGACTTCCCTGAAGCGCTGTTCGAACCGCGCATCTGGGAGGTGCGTCGTCCCCGTCCGGATGCCGACGCGATCACGCGCGCCGTTGAGATGATCCGCAACGCCGAACGGCCGCTGATCGTGGCCGGCGGGGGCGTCATCTATTCAGAGGCGACCGCGGCGCTCGCTCAGTTCACCAGCGCCACTGGAATCCCGGTTGCGGAAACCCACGGCGGCAAAGGTGCCTTGACCTTCGATCACCCGTCCTCGCTCGGCGCGATCGGCACCACTGGAACGAAGGGCGCAAACGTCATGGCGCGCGAAGCGGATCTGGTCATCGGCATCGGCACGCGCTATTCCGACTTCACCACCGCCTCGAAGACCGCGTTCCAGAATCCGAACGTACGCTTCATCAACATCAACGTGGGTGAGTTCGACGCGTACAAGCACGGCGGCCCGGCGCTGGTGGCCGACGCGCGCGAAGCGCTCACCGCTCTTGCCGATGCTCTTCCTGGCTTCCTTGCACCCGCCGAGTGGCGCAGCAAGGCGGGCCAGGCGAATCGCGACTGGGACAAGGAAGTCGAACGCATCTACACGATCGCCAATGTGGGACGACCGAGCCAGGGGGAAGTCATCGGCGCGGTCAACGAGGCGGCGGGCGAACAGGGCGTGGTGGTCTGTGCGGCCGGAAGTCTTCCCGGCGATCTTCACAAACTCTGGCGCGCGCGCGACGCGAAGAGCTATCACATGGAGTACGGCTACTCCTGCATGGGCTACGAAGTGGCGGGCGGTGTGGGCGTGAAGATGGCGGCGCCTGATCGCGATGTCATCGTCATGGTCGGCGACGGCTCGTGGCTGATGATGTCGTCGGAACTGGTGACCGCGCGCCAGGAAGGCGTGAAGCTGATCGTCGTGCTCATCGACAACGGCGGCTACGGTTCGATCGGCTCGCTCTCCACGTCGCTTGGCTCGGCCGCGTTCGGCACGCAGCTTCGCTATCGCGGTGAAGACGGCGCGCTTTCTTCCAAGCAGATTTCTGTGGACTACGCGGCGAACGCCGCGAGCCTCGGACTCAAGGTCGTCACCGCCGACACGCTGGCCGAGATCAAGACCGCGCTGGTCGAGGCCAAGGCGTCATCGGAATCCACCGTGATCCTGACCCATACCGATCCGTCGGTGAAGGTCGGCGGCTACGAATCGTGGTGGGATGTGCCCCCCGCGGAAGTGACCACGATCGACTCGGTCAGAGAAGCCCGCGCGGCCTACGACGAAGCCAAGAAGAAAGAGCGTTGGTATATATGAGTTTAGGTAAGGGGGTCCAGACGCGGGCCCGGCCCCCTTACAAAACCCCCGCGGCGCCGATGGCTTACGCGAGTTTGGCCTTGAGTTCGTTCGGGTCGGTGATCGGCAGGTCGCAGGCGTAGTTGCGGCAGACGTAGACGGCGGGCGCGCCTTTGATCCGGGCCTTCCCTCGGAGCAGGGGATGACTTGAACGCGAGACTCCATCGCCTCTCGCGATCACACGCTGAGACAAGAAGGTTGAGGCGATCACTCGCTCCAGCGCTTCCGTCCGCGCATCCGTCGGATCGCCGATCAACGCCAGTTCGATCGGACCGTGACGAAGGAACTCGAGCACGAGGAGCGACGTCGGGAACGCGCGTGGCTGCTTCTCGATGGCCACCCCGTAGGCGCTCATTGCTTTCTTCGCCGCATCACGGAACGAACCGCGGTCCCAATGCACCCCAAGCCGGGCGAGTGCAAGGGCGGCCTGACCATTGGCGGACGGCGTGGCTCCATCATGGCCTTCGCGGTGTCGCAGGAGCAGGCTCTCGTTGAATCGCGAGGTCATGTAGAAGCCGCCCTCCACCGCAGGAAAGAGATCCAGCATCGACTCGACGAGATCTCTCGCGCGCTCCAGCCAGATCAGGCCGGAGGTCGCGCCGGCTTCGTGGCGCGCGCCGGCCTCATAGAGATCAACGAGGGCATTGGCGAGGAAGGCGTAGTCCTCAAGGAATCCTTCGCCTTGCGCAACTCCACCGCGAGACGAACGGAGCAGGCGGCCTTCGCGACGATGGGTGTCCCACAGGAAGGTCGCTGCTCGCTCGGCTGCGGCGACGTAGCGCCTCTCGCCGAGCACACGACCCGCCTCCGCCATGGCGCCAATCATCAGCCCGTTCCAGGATGTGAGCGTCTTATCGTCGAGGGCCGGGGGGATTCTCCTCGCACGGGTCTCGTAAAGCACGCGGCGACCTCGCTCGAGCAGCGCATCCAGCGCCGCCTTGGTGAGATCGTGACGCTTCGCCACCTCCTCGCGTGTGAACCGCGTATTGGGGATGGCGTGGCCTTCCCAGTTCCCGCCCTCCGTGATGTCGTAGAAGTCGCAGAACACCTTGGAGTCCGCTTCGCCAAGCAGAGCATCGACTTCGTCTTTCGTCCAGACGAAGAACTTCCCTTCGACGCCTTCCGAATCGGCATCCGTCGCGGAATAGAAGGCGCCCTCTGCCGACGTCATCTCCTTCAGGACGTAGTCGAGAACCTCGCGGGTCACCCGCTCATAGGCCGGATCCTTCGTGATCTGAAACCCCTCCGTGTACGCGCGAACGAGCTGAGCGTTGTCGTAGAGCATCTTCTCGAAGTGAGGGACGAGCCACTCACGATCGGTCGAGTAGCGCGCGAAACCGCCGCCGATGTGGTCGTAGATGCCGCCCCCGGCCATCGCGTCGAGCGTGGTCGTCGCCATGAAACGCGCGCGGCTTTCTGAATCATCGCGACCCTGACGAAGCAGCACGAGCAGCGCTTGATGGGGAGGGAATTTCGGCGCGGTGCCGAAACCGCCGAACCTCGAATCGAACTCTGACGCACACTGCTCCTGGAACGCCATCCAGGATTCGGCTGACGGATCGGCCGTCAACTGCGCCTCCGCGTTGGCGCGAAGGAAACCCGCCATCTTCTCCGCCTGGTCGTTGAGGCCGACACGATCCTCGCGCCAGATCTCGCCGATCCGCTGAAGCAGCGTGCCAAAACCCGGCCGCCCATAGCGGTCCTCGGGAGGGAAATAGGTTCCGGCGAAGAAGGGCTCCTGCTTCGGCGTGAGAAAGACCGTCATCGGCCAGCCTCCCTGGCCGTGGTTCATGGCGAGAGTCGCCGCCATGTAGATGTCGTCGATGTCGGGGCGTTCCTCGCGATCAACCTTGATGCAGATGAATCCGTCGTTCATGAGTTTCGCGATGGTGTCGTTCTCGAACGACTCTCGCTCCATCACGTGACACCAGTGGCACGACGAATAGCCGATTGACAGCAGGATCGGGCGATCCTCGTCACGCGATCGGGCGAGCGCCTCCTCTCCCCACGGGTACCAATCCACCGGATTGTGCGCGTGCTGCAGCAGGTAGGGCGACGTGGAGTGAATCAATCGATTCGCGGGGTGGCTGGAGTTCTCGCTCATGCGCTTTCGATTCTGGCATCAGGGCGTTGAGTTAGTCTCGATGATCCATGGAAGGAATCCACCACCTCGCGCTGCGCGTGCATGACTGCGACATCGCGGCCCGCTTCTACGGGTCCAACGTCGGGCTCCACGAAATGCGGCGTACCACGACCGAGAGCGGAGAGCTTCGAGCGGTCTGGATGCGGGCGGGAACCACGGTGCTGATGCTGGAGCGGTCGATCCGGGGCACGGGGGCGGAATCGGGTTCGGGCCACGTGCTCGTTTTTCCGGTGGACGATCTGGCGACGGCCGAGCAACGGCTGCACGCGTCCGGCGTTCCGGTCACGGATCGAACAGCCGCGACGCTTTACTTCGAAGATCCCGATGGACATCGCGTCGGCCTGTCCACCTATCGCTTTGAGTTCGAGACGTCGTGATACCTTTTCGCGCGAACTCATCATGAAGCTTCTCCTGGTCCGACATGCGATCGCCCTCGACCGGGACACCCCCGGCGTGTCGGATGAATTGCGCCCGCTCACAGAAGACGGCGTCAGTCGCTTTCGCAAAGCCGCGCGATCCCTCGCAAACCTCGTAACCGCCGATCTCATCCTGACGTCTCCCTTGCTTCGCGCGAAGCAGACCGCGGAGATCCTGGCGAAGCAGTGGCCGTCCGTGGCGATTCACGAATCGGCTCCGCTCGGCGATGGGTCGCGCATGCGTTTCGAGGAATCGCTCAGCCGGCTGCCCAGGTCGGTCGGCGTGGTGGCCGCGGTGGGACACGAGCCCTACCTTTCCGAATGGACAGCCGAGTGGCTCGGGGGGTCTCAAAGCGATGCCTTCGCCTTCAAGAAGGGCGGCGCCGCGTTGATCGATTTCCAGAAGGACGTGGCGGAAGATCGGGGCCGGCTGATCTTCTTCCTGGCGCCAAAAGCCTTGAAGGAACTGTCGCTCTAAGGGGCTAGGTCCGGTCGCCGAGGAGGCTGACCACGAAAATGGTCTCGCCGATCTTCAGGCGATCGGCGTGCCGAAGAACCGCCCGATCGACCTTGGCGCCGTTCACCCAGGTTCCATTCGTGGCTCCCATATCGTGGATCACGTAGGAATCGCCCTCGCGATCGAT
>JBDTQB010000190.1:0-8474 GCA_039932395.1 Vicinamibacteria bacterium
GCTCATCGAAGAAGTACATGTTCTTCATCATCCTGTCGCCCGTGGGCGCCTACTATCCGGATGGGATGAAGCCTGTCCGCATCTGGGTCGAGAAGGATTACATCCGCGCCGCCAAAGGAGGCCTGGGTGCCGTGAAGGCGGGTGCCAACTACGCGGCGAGCCTCTATGCGGCGACCGCCGCGCAGCAGCGTGGCTACGCTCAGGTCCTTTGGCTCGACGCCTTGGAGCATCGTTATTGCGAGGAGGTCGGCGTCATGAATCTCTTCGTGCAGTTCAAGGATGAGATCGTGACCGCACCTCTTGGCGGCACCATCCTCGACGGCGTCACCCGCAACAGCGTCATGACTCTCCTTCGTGAATGGGGCTACACCGTCAATGAGCGGCGTTACGCGTTCGACGAGATCGTCGACGCGAAGAAGAACGGAACGCTCGGCGAAGTCTTCGGCACGGGAACCGCGGCGGTCGTTTCACCCGTGGCCGAATTCGGTCACCGCGATGGAACCCTGCAGGTCTCGGACGGAATCGTCGGTCCCTTGACCCAGAAGATCCACTCAACCCTGACGTCCATCCAATACGGCGAAGCTAAGGATCCGTACGGCTGGACCGAGGAAATCAAGGACCTTGCGTAAACTCTCGCAGCGGTCAACCTCGCTCGACGGCAGAACCGTTTCAGTTCAAACCAAACGCAGCAGCGAACAGCACAGGCACCAGGCACCAGAATGATCAACTCACACAACGCGTCGAACCACACCGTGGCTCGAGCCCTTGCGGCCATTTCCGTCGTCGCGATCATCGCGGGCGCTGGCTACTCCTTCGCCCAGACCGCCAAGGTCACCCCGAAACCCGCCGGTACCATGGCGGTGCCGGAACAGAAGTACAAGACGAATGTGAAGGGGCCCGCCGACGCGCCCATCAAGGTGACCGAGTTCGCCGACTTCATGTGCCCGGGCTGCCAGGCCGCCTCGGGCGCGCTCCGTTCGTTCTATGAGAAGCAGGGCGCCGACATCAATCTGACTTTCAAGAACTTCCCACTCGAGCAGACCTGCAACCCAGGCATCGGTCGCACCGTTCACAACGGCGCCTGCGAGTTGGCTCTCGGTTCCGTCTGCGCGTCCGAGCTCGGGATGTTCTGGGCGTACCACGACCGGATCTTCTCCCGCGCGTGGGAACAGGCGACGCGTCAGGATGTCCTCGACAACGGTCTCGCCATCGGCCTGAACAAGGCGAAATTTGAAGCGTGCCTGGCATCGCCCGAAGCGAAGTCAAAGCTTGCGATCCAGGTCAAGGAAGGGTTCGAAGCGAACGTCAATCTGACCCCGACGCTCCTGGTCAACGGCAAGAAGCTGTCGAACATCAACCAGTTCGCCACCGTGATCGAAGAAGAGCGCAAGAAGCTCAGCGCCCCGGCCGCGAAGTAAGTTAACGACGCGCGGTCAGGCGCGTGCGATCACCAGCAGACGCGAGGGAAGCATGAGGCTGCGCACGACGCGCGCCTCCTGAAACCCTGCTTCTTTGAGCCAGCCCATGTAGTCCTGCGCTCTGAAGCAGGCGCTGTTCGAAGTGACGCGGAAGAAAAGTGCTGCTGCGTCTCCCGCCGCCTCCGGTCCCGCATGGGCCGCCGGCGCTTCGATGTCGAAGATTCCAACCGTTCCGCCTCTGCCCAGCGCGCGCTTCGCGCGACCCAGAATGGCGCGGTTCACGTCGGGACTGAAGTGATGAAGAATGTTCGCCAGGATCACGACGTCCGCGTTGTCCCCGTAGTCGTCAGACAAAAGGTCGCAGCCACGGAACGAAACGACATCATCCACACCCGCGAGCGACGCCAGCTTCGTCGCTTCAGGCAACGCCTCGGTCCTCTCCAGAACAACGGAGCGCATGCCCGGGTGAGCGCGGGCCACCGCCGCGCCGACAAGACCATGCGAGCCGGCGACATCGAGACAGAGACGCGCGTCGGGGCGCACCGGCAATTCCCGCGCGACAAAAGCGGCGAAGTCGCGAGCACCTTCAGCCATCGCGCGCTGATAAAGGCTCCAGTCGGGCGGAGTGAGCGTCCGATGAATCTCGACGCCACGGCCTGATTTCAGGACCTCATCGAGCTGGCCGATCCAATCCCACTGCGGCGCGCCAAACGCTACGAAGTCGCCGAACGGATTCGGCGCGTGCGCGCCAAAGTGCTTCTGACCCAGTTTGGAAAGGCTCCAGATGGCGGAGCGGCGCTTGACGTAGCCCATCGACCACAGCAGACGCAGGACGAGATCCAGGCAGGATTCGTCCAGAGAAAGACGCGACGCGAGAGCGATGGTGGTGGCCGGCTGTTCCGAAAGCGCCCGGAAGACACTGGCTCGCTCAGCCGCGATCAACGCGCGAGCCTGGACCGGGGCGACCAGCACATCCAGCATTGGATACGGGACGACGCCCAACGCCTTTGCCAAACGCTCTTTCAAACCTCGTGGAATCGTGCCGTAGCGCATTGAGGGTTCAGTTTGCGTCACTCTGCCGCCGAATCGAAAAAGAGAGTGCCAATTCAAGGATCGAACGTGCGGACGTGGTCCGAACCTCGCTGCTAACCTTCTGGTATTCGGTCCGCAAACCCCCTCCTCCCATGATCTACCTCATCCTCGTCTACTGTGTCCTCCAGGTGGCCCTGGGCCTGTGGCTCGGGCGCAAAGTCCGGAGTTCAGGAGATTTCTTCGTGGCGGGTCGGTCGCTCTCTCCGGGTCTACTCTTCGCGACGCTCACGGCCGCCAACATCGGCGCCGGATCAACCGTGGGTGCCGCGGGCCTCGGCTACACGAACGGCATCTCGGCGTGGTGGTGGGTCGGATCCGCGGGCGTCGGCTCGCTCATCATGGCCTTTACGGTTGGACCGAAGATCTGGAAAATCGCGAGCGACCACGGGCTCAAGACCTCCGGAGACTTTCTCGAGTGGCGCTTCTCCCGCGGTTTGAGGGGCCTCATCTCCTCTCTGCTTTGGGTGGGAACGATTTCCATCCTGTCCGGACAGCTCATAGCACTCGCCTGGGTTCTCAACGTCGTCGCTGGTCTCGACAAGACGACCGGGGTGATCATCGGCGGTGTGGTTGCCACCATCTACTTCAGCGCCGGCGGACTGTTGAGTTCGGTCTGGATCAACTTTTTGCAGTTGGGCGTGATGCTCGTGGGATTCTTCGCGGCGGTTCCGCTGGCTCTTTCGAAGGCCGGCGGGGTCGCGGCCATCCAGGCAGCTTTGCCGGATGCGGGCTATTGGAACTTCTTCGGGAACGGCACATCCGGAATCCAGTATCTGGCGCTCCTCGCTCCCGCGTTCGTCATTTCGCCCGGGCTCATCCAGAAAGTTTACGGAGCGCGCGACTCGGGGACCGTTCGAAAGGCTGTGGCTTTCAATTCCGTGGCCTTGTTCATCTTCGCCTGTGTTCCGCCTGCGATTGGGATGATTGCGCACGCGCTGCATCCAGGCCTCACCTCGCCCGAACTTGCCATGCCGACCATCTTTGTGGCCGACTTGCCCGTCTGGTTTGGCGCGCTCGGGCTCGCGGCCGTGGTCTCGGCGGAGATCTCCACGGCGGACGCGGTGCTTTTCATCCTTTCGACGTCGCTGTCCCAGGATCTCTACAAAGGCTTCGTTAACCGACAGGCGTCGGACGATCAGGTGCTCAAGGTAGCGCGAGGATCCGCGGTCCTGGGCGGCATTCTCGGCATTCTCGTCGCCATCAAGGCCTCGACCGTGATCGGTGCGCTCGGGATCTTCTATTCCCTCCTCTCCGTCAGCCTTTTCGTCCCCGTGATCATGGGGCTCTATGTAGCGTCGACCGACAGCCGGCACGCCTACGCCTCCATCGTCTTTGGGATCGGCACACTTCTATACGTTCAACTCACCACCGGCGGTCACGGTTACGGCATGTTCACGCCCACGCTCCTGGGGCTTCTCGCATCGGCGGCCGCCGGATCGCTCTCCCTCCTTATGTTCCGGCCCAAAGCGACCAGAACCGTCATCTAAGAAGAACCAGACAAACAATGAACACCGCCTCTCTTTTCAGACTCGATAACAAGGTCACGGCGATTGTCGGCGCCGGGTCCGGCATCGGTGAAGCCACCGCCCTGCTCGCCGCCGATCTCGGCGCGCACGTGGTCTGCCTCGACGTGAACGCGGCTGGAGTCGAAGCCGTCGCCGATAAGATCAAGGCTGCAGGCGGCAAGGCCGAGAGTGCCGTGGTCGACATTCGAGACGGCGCTTCCGTCCGAAAGTGCTTCGACGACGTGGCTGGACGTCTCGGCGGACTCCATGTCGCGGTCTGCACACCCGCCATCAACGTCCGCAAGAAGATCCTCGACTACACCGAAGAGGAATTCGACCGCGTGATGGCGGTCAACATGCGCGGCAACTTCAACGTTCTTCAGTCTGCCGGCCGCATCATGACCGAGCAGAAGAGCGGCAGTATTGTTCTCTACTCGTCGATCCGCTCGCAGACGGTTGAGCCCGGCCAGTCGGCCTACGCTGCGACCAAGGCGGGCATCCTGCAGATGGTCCGCACCGCGGCGTCCGAATTCGGCCCCTCCGGTGTGCGCGTCAACGCGATCGGACCGGGCGTCATCGACACGCCGCTCACCGCACCCATCAAGAACAACACTGCCTGGTACGAGGCGTACGCCGCGAAGAGCATCATGAACCGCTGGGGCAAGCCCGAGGAAGTGGCCGCGGCCACGTTGTTCCTGTGCTTCCCCGCCGCAAGCTACATCACGGGCACGATCCTCTTCGTCGATGGCGGCTGGACCGCGCATGACGGCCGCTTCACGCCGCCTGGAATGTAGTCGGAATCCACACCATCCTTCACGCCGTTCACGCCAAAAAAGAGGGGGTTCACTTCATGCGCCGATCATCGACACTGATTGCGACTCTCGGAGTGTTCCTCCTCTGCGCGAACACCCGCGCGGCCGGTTCCGAGTGGACCGCAGGCAAGAGTGCGCCCATCCTTGGCGCGCCCGATGTCGAGCAGTCGACCTGGACCGTGGAACGTGCCCCGGCGGGTCCATTCGACAAGATCGAAGTCCACCGTTACCGCGCCAAGGCCACGCCTATCGCGACGGTGTTGTACCTCCCGGGAACGAACATGAACGGAGAGGTCTCGCTCACCGACGAAGACCACAATCTCTGGATCTTCCTGGCGCGTCGCGGGGTTGAAGTATTCGCGCTTGATTACCGCACGCGCTTCGCGTCCGACAGCACGGATACGACAGCCCTCGCCTCGATGAAGACATGGACCACGGAAGCGTTCGTGGATGACATCAAGACGGCCGCGGCCCTGGCGCGCGCCGAGAGCGGCCGCAGCCAGCTTTACGTCGCCGGATTTTCACGCGGCGTCTTTCTCGCCTACGCCTACGCGTGCGCCGAACCAGCCGTCACCGCGGGTCTGATCGCGCTCGATGGCCAGTTCAAGTCCCACGCTCCGAAGAATCAATACCAAATGGACACGGACGTGAAGAAGCTGGAAGACGGCAACGCCTGGGCAACCGATGTCGCGGGACGCCTTGGCTGGGAGGGCCGCCAGAAGCTGATGCTGGCGGTCGCCGCCAACCCAAATGCTCCGGCGACTGACCCAAAGTTCAAAACCATCGGCGAACAGCTCGCCAATCTCCTTCAGTTCGCCTGGGGCCCAGGCGCTCTCGCGAATCCAATGGGCGGCCAGTCCAAGCCTGAGGTTCTCGGACGTCTCCTCGCGGGCTACGACCGCTACTATCCCGCGATTCAGGACGTCGATGCGAGGCGGATGGCTGATCGCGACGACGATCCCAAGACCACGATTGACGATGCGTGGGGCGAGATGAAGACGCCCATCCTTTACTTCGGCAACGCGCGCATGCCCGGCGACTGGCTCCTCAACGGAATCTACTCCGCGCAGAAGAGCGGTTCCCCCGACGTCACCATCAATGTCCTCGAAGGCTTCGGGCACCTCGACGTCCTGGTGAGCGAACACGCGCGCGTTGAAGTGTTCGAGCCGACGTTGGCATGGATCAAAGCCCGAGCGGCAAAGCCGTAGGCTCAATACACTGACTAAACGTTTGACACCAGCACGAACGAACCATTAGACATCTCACAACAGACCAAGCCGGGCGGATTTTTCCAAAACTTTAGGAGTCTCACAATGCGGCAGTTCACTCTTCGGGCAAGGCTCACGCTTGCTCTTAGCCTGTGTTTTATCGGGCTCTCCCCGAACCTGGCTCACGCTCAGGCGACAGGTTCCATCTCCGGCACCGTCAAGGACGATTCCGGCGCGGTTTTGCCCGGCGTCACTATTGAAGCGACCAGCGCGGCGACGAACAACACGCGTACCGCCACCACGGGCACGGACGGCTTCTACACCATCCAGCTCGTCCAGCCCGGTGTTTACGCGGTCAAAGCGACTCTCTCCGGCTTCTCGACCATGAGCCGCACCGGCGTGAAGGTCAACGTCTCCGAGACCGCGACCGTCAACTTCGGATTGAAGGTCGGCGGATTGACCGACACGGTCGACGTCACCGGCGAAGCGCCGTTCATCGAAAGCGGCAACGCGACTCTGGGCATCGTCATCGATGAGAAGAAGGTCGTCGACCTTCCGCTCAACGGCCGCAACTTCACCCAGCTCGGCACTCTGATCCCCGGCGTGGTGGCTCCGCCTGCGGGTCTTGGCGGTCAGAACGGTGACGCGACGCCCGGCGGGTTCGGCAACACGACCGGCGGATTCAACGTCAACGGCCAGCGCAACCAGTCGAACAACTTCCTCTTGGACGGCGCCACGAACAACGACACCTTCAACACCGGTTTCGTCCTTCGCCCGCCTCCCGATGCGATCCAGGAATTCAAGATCCTCACCCACTCCTACAGCGCGGAATACGGCCGCAACACCGGTTCCGTCGTCAACGTCGTGACCAAGTCCGGTTCCAACACCTGGCATGGCGGCGTGTGGGAGTTCAACCGTGACGACAAATTCCAGGAAAAGAACTACTTCGTCAAGCTTGCCAATCAGCCGAAGCCGAAGTTCAAGCAGAACCAGTTCGGCGGCTCGCTCGGCGGCCCGCTCATGAAGGACAAGCTCTTCGTGTTCGGCTACTACGAAGGCTTCCGCAACACCAAGGGCACCACGACCAACCTGACCGTGGCTTCCGCGGCGCAGCGCGCGGGCACGTTTACCAGCACAATCATCGATCCTCTGACCGGTGTCGCGTTCCCCGGCAACCAGATTCCATCCAGCCGCTTCAGCCCGGTTTCAACGAAGTTCATCAATGACTTCGTCCCTGCCGCGAACAGCGGTGCCAATGGCTACATCGTTTCCCCCCAGGTCGTGGACAACCGCGATCAGGCGGGCGGACGCCTGGACTACAAGATCTCCAACAAGCATTCCGTGCTCGGTCGTTACCTCTGGAGCCGCTCCAAGGTGTTGACCCCGCGCACGATCTCGCCGGCCGATTCAACCGCCGGCGCGAAGCTGTGGGACCTGATGTTGTCAGACACTTACATGTTCAGCCCGAACGCGATCAACCAGGCCCGGTTCTCGATCAACAAGATCGACGCCCAGCCCGCGGTCACCTCCGGTCTGACCAACACGTCCTACGGCCTCTCCGTCGCGAACAGCAATCCGCTCGCGATCGGTCTTCCGTCGATCGCGATCACGGGCTTCTCCGGCCTCGGCGACTCGCAGCAGCCGTTCGTTCAGCGCAACAACGATGTCTACCAGTTCACGGATGACTTCTCGTACCTGCGCGGACGTCACTCGATGAAGTTCGGCGTCGACTTCCGCTCCGAGCACATGTTCATCGCGTTCATCAATCGCCCCAACGGCGACTTCACCTTCAATGGCGCGATCACCGGCAATTCCTTCGCAGACTTCCTCCTCGGCTATCCCTCGCAGTTCCGTTACACCACGCAACAGGGCGTGCAGGACGGCACCGGCAAGACCTACGCGGCGTATGCGCAGGACGAGTTCCGCTTCTCCGATCGTCTGACCTTGAATATCGGTCTCCGCTACGAACTCGCCACTCCCTTCGTCGAGAAGGAAGGCCGGATCGTCGTCATCAATCCCGAGAAGCAGTCGACGGTTTATCCAGCGGCTCCGAAGGGCCTTCTGTACCCCGGTGACGCGGGCATTCCTGCGGGCGGCTACGCGACTGACAGGAACAACTTCGCGCCGCGTCTCGCCTTCACCTACGATCCGACCGGCAAGGGCAAGACCAGCGTCCGTGGCGCCTGGGGCATCTTCTATGACTCCCTCGCGGGCCAGGGCGACCTGTTCCAGTCGGGCGTTCTCGCACCTCCGTTCACGCCTCTGGTCGAATTCAACGCGACGCGCGCCGACCCGAACCTTCAGTTTGCGAACCCCCTCGCGGGCAAGGCCGCCAGCGCGACCCTGTTCCCGAACAACCTGACCATCATCGGCTGGGGGCCAACCTTCAACACGCCTTCCGCGCAGCACTACAACCTCACGGTGCAGCAGGCGATCGGA
>JBDTQB010000191.1:0-8467 GCA_039932395.1 Vicinamibacteria bacterium
ACCATCGGATGCTCGACCGGCATGTCTTCTTCCATGCCGAGCTTCAGCATGAGACCGCTGATCCGATCGGAGCCGAAGATGCGCATCAGGTCGTCCTGAAGCGAGAGATAGAAGCGCGAAGACCCGATGTCGCCCTGTCGGCCGGCGCGGCCGCGAAGCTGGTGGTCGATGCGACGCGCTTCGTGACGTTCGGTCGCGAGGATGTGAAGACCGCCGAGTGCGATCACGCGTTCGCGCTCGCTCGTATCGAGCAGATTCACGATGGCCGCGACCGTTCGCTGATTCGCGATCACAATCTTCAATTCGGCCTTCAGTGGATGAACGTCGATGAAGTCGATCGGCTTCTCGACGTTCCAATGCGGGAAGAATGCCTTGGCGATTTTATTGCGCTTGGGGCGGGGGAGAGCCTCGGCGGCGTCGAGGTAGGTCTGGAGCGCGGTGTCGTGCTTCGCCAATCCGGCGACGATCTGGAAAGATGGGTGGTCGTTCGGGAATGCGGCAACCAGAGCGAGATAGCGTTCGGCCAGCTTCTCTTTGTATGCCGAGTCGAACTTGCGGTGGGCCAGTTCCTTCTTGAAGTCGGCCGCCATCTCGGCGATCGCCATTTCTTCGGCCGCGGCCTTCTCTTCGGGCGGCGCTGAATCCGGGTTGATGCCGCGCTCGATCAGGATATTGCGAAGACGAACGTCCGGGATGCCGCCGAGGATGATGTCGGTCCCGCGTCCCGCCATGTTGGTGGCGATGGTCACGGCGCCGAAACGACCGGCCTGCGAAACGATGTCGGCTTCGCGCTCGTGGTACTTCGCGTTCAGGACGACATGCTTGACGCCTTCCCGCTTCAAGATCGCGGCAAGATGCTCGGATTTCTCGATGGAGATGGTTCCGACGAGAACGGGCCTGCCGGCGTCAGAGAGTTCCTTGATCTCGCGCGCCACGGCGCGGTCTTTCTCGGGCTCGGTGCGATAGACGAGATCCGGATTCTCCAGTCGGATCATCGGCCGGTTCGTCGGCGTGACCAGAACTTCGAGCTTGTAGATTTTCTCAAACTCCGGCGCTTCGGTTTCGGCCGTGCCGGTCATGCCCGAGAGCTTTGAGTACATGCGGAAGTAGTTCTGGAGAGTGATGGTGGCGAGGGTCTGGTTCTCGCGCTCGATCTTGACCTTCTCCTTGGCTTCGACGGCCTGATGGAGTCCGTCTGACCAGCGACGCCCGGGCATCAAACGGCCGGTGAACTCATCGACGATGATGACCTGACCGTCCTTCACGACGTAGTGAACATCCCGCGTGTAAAGGGCATGCGCGCGCAGACCCTGATTCACGTGGTGGAGCACGTCCATGTTCGACGGATCCCAGAGGTTCGTCACGTCGAGAAGCTTCTCGGCGTGCGACATGCCGTTGTCGGTCAGGGTGACATTGCGCGCCTTCTCGTCGACGATGTAGTCGCCGGTCTTCTCAAGTTCTTCGCGCTCTTCGGCTTTTTTGTCGCCCGAGATGCGCGCGCCTGGGATCATCTTGGGGATGACCTGGTCGACGCGGTAGTACAGGTCGGTCGATTCTTCGGCCGGACCGCTGATGATGAGCGGGGTGCGAGCTTCGTCGATCAGGATCGAGTCCACTTCGTCGACCACCGCGAAGTTATGTCCGCGCTGGACATACGACTCCAGCTCGAACTTCATGTTGTCGCGCAGGTAGTCGAAACCGAATTCGTTGTTGGTACCGTAGGTGATGTCGGCTGCGTAAGCGGCCTTGCGATCGCGGTCGCTCATGTCGTGCTGGATGCACGCCACGGTCAAGCCAAGGGCCTTGAAAAGACGACCCATCCAGTCTGAATCGCGCTTGGCCAGGTAGTCGTTGACCGTGACCACGTGAACGCCCTTGCCGCTCAGGGCGTTGAGGTAGCTGGGGAGCGTCGCGACCAGGGTCTTGCCTTCGCCCGTGCGCATCTCGGCGATGGAGCCCTCGTGCAGAGCCATGCCGCCGATCAGCTGCACGTCGAAGTGGCGCATGTTGAGCACGCGCCAGCCCGCCTCGCGGGCGACCGCGAACGCTTCGGGAAGCAGCTCATCGAGAGTGGCGCCGGCGGCGAGCCGGCCCTTGAACTCATCTGTCTTGGCCCGCAACTCTTCGTCCGAAAGCTTGCGAAGGCCGGGTTCGAGGTCAGCGATGAGTTGAATCCGCGTACGCATGCGTTTGACGTCGCGGTCGTTTTTGGTGCCGAAGATCGTGGTAAGTAGTTTGCCGAGCATTGAGTGGGGGACATTCTAAGGTCTGCACAAGCAAAGACCTTGCTGTCTTTGATGAACGGGAGGGAGACGCTTCTCCGTTGGCTCACGCGCAGTGGGGCGGCGCGATTTGAAGGGCAGCCTCGATCTACCGAGGCGCGCGTCCCTAAGTGGCAGGCCTGCCATGAGCAGGCTGGTGCTTCGCTCTAGCCGAGGGAGCGGTACTCGTCGAGGATGTACATCAACGGGTTCTGGTTGACGCCGTTGAGCCAGACCTCGTAGTGAAGATGCGGACCCGTGGATCGACCGGTGCTGCCGACGAAGCCAAGGACGGAGCCGCGACGAACGACTTGGCCGGCACGAACGTTGGTGGCGTCCATGTGGCCGTAGTGAGTGACGATGCCTCGGCCGTGGTCGACGGTGACCGCGTTGCCGTAGCTACCCTTGACGCCGGAGAAGATCACAGTACCGTCGGCGGGGGCGAGGATCTTCGTGCCGATAGGCGCCGAAATATCAAGGCCCGGATGGAAGTCTTTCAGGCCAGTGAACGGATCGATGCGATTGCCGAAGCCGGCTGAAAGATATCCACGGATCGGCCATACCGAAGGAGTTGTCGAGAGAAGTGAACGCTGTTTGTCGAAGACACCAGTCAGTTCGCGTGACTTTTCCGTGAGTTCTGTCAGACGGGTGCTCATTTCTTGAAAGCTGCCCGAACTCAATCCGCCCCGATCGGAAGGGGTTCCGCCACCCTGGCCGCCCACGGACGGGTCGACGGGCGGGGCATCGACGCCGGCCATCACGCCGAGTTTCGTCACCATGCCGCTGAGCTGGCCCAACTGAGTGCGAAGGGCCGCGGCGTCCTGTTCGATTTGATGAGTCTTCGCGAGAAGGTCGCGTGAATCGGCTTCGACTTTTCGAAGTCGGGAAACCTCGAAAAGAAGAGAGGAGTAGTGGACCATCGCGCCCACCAGCACGATGCCCAAAATGGCCGCCACTTTGCCCGCGGCTTTCGCCACGTTCAGCGGAATCTGATACTTACGAAACTTCGCCCGAGCGTTCGGGACAAAGATAACGGTGAAGAAATCAGGAGCGTTCATGGTGCAAATGAAGGAATGACGAACGCCGCGCACAGGGACAGCCCCGGCGGGACAAACGTCAGGGGGTGAACCTATCACGCAACTTTCAGCGACGTCAATGCGGCACCGGGCCGAAAGAGCAGCGCTTCAAGGATCATGACGCGGCTGATTTCGGTTGAGGCAGCTAGATCCGCGATGGTGCGCGCGACCCGGGCGGTCCGGTGCACCGCCCGCAGCGACAGTCCCTGCAGGCGGGCGGCGTTTTCGAGGGTGGACGCGGCCGATGTGTCGAGTTGCAGACCGGCGAACGCGTGAGCTGGATTGCCGGGAGCTCGGCCCGACGCAAATCTGATGCCTTCCATGACGCGGCGCCGGACCTGCCGCGAACTCTCGCCAGGTGGCCCCGGTGCTTCGGATTCGGAATAGATCCGGATCTCAGGCCGCGGAACTTCCACGACGATATCGATACGATCGAGCAGGGGGCCGGAGATGCGACCCTGATACCGGCTGATTGCGGTCGGGGTGCATCGGCACGGCAGGACATCGTCCCCGCGATACCCGCAGGGGCACGGATTCATGGCCGCGACGAGCTGAAACCGGGAAGGAAACTCAAAGGTCGCGCGGGCACGTGACACGACGAGACGGCCTTCCTCCAGGGGCTGGCGCAGGCCTTCGAGGGTGGGCCGGGAGAACTCGGGGAGTTCATCCAGGAAAAGGACTCCACCATGAGCGAGGCTGATTTCCCCAGGACGTGGGATGGCCCCGCCGCCCACGAGCGAGATCGCCGACGCGGTGTGGTGAGGGGATCGAAACGGCCGGATTTGAGCCAGACCTGAAGGACACAGGCCCGCCGCCGACTGGATGGCGGTCATTTCCAACGCCTCCTCTTCTCGCGGGGGCGGGAGAATGCCAGGTAAGCGCCTGGCCAGCATCGTTTTTCCTGAGCCGGGCGGCCCGATCATCAGTAGGTTGTGACGGCCGGTGGCCGCGATCTCGAGCGCACGACGGGCCAGCGGCTGACCCGCAACGTCACGGAGGTCGAGTGGATAGGCATCTCGGGTCGACACAGATCCCATCAGCGGGGCGACGATCGGGACCCCGGCATCCTGCGGACGAATCGCGTGAAGCAGACTGGCCGCCGACCGAACCTCCAGCCCCTGGATCAGGGCTGCTTCGTGAAAGTTGACTCCGGGAACCACCGCTCGTTTGAACCCCTGAGCCCGAGCTTCGATCATGATGGGCAGGACTCCCGGAACGCCACGCAGACTCCCATCGAGCGCCAACTCACCCAGATAGAGGCAAGAGGCAGGATCATCAAGGGGCTCCCCCGAGGCCGCCAGGAGTGCGATGGCAATGGCGAGGTCGAAAGCGCTGCCGGTTTTTCTCAGATGAGCCGGTGCCAGGTTGACGGTGATGCGTCGGTCCCATGAAAACTCCAGCCCCGAGTTACGAATGGAGGCCTTGATTCGGCTTTCACTTTCCCGCACCGCCGAATCGGGCAGTCCGACCATGAAAAGACCCGGAAACCCTGGGGCGGAATCCACTTCGACGCGGATGATCTGGCCCTTGATTCCGGCCACCGCCCCCGTATGGGTGCTTGCAAGCATGGAACGCTCCTCGAACAAGTAAGCCCGGGAGAGAGGGCGACGTCACGACGTTGTCATGACGCTCCGACCACTATGCCTGAAGTAAGGTTCGGTTCGGGTCCGCGAACGGCGCGGGGCAAGAAGAATCGGCAGGCTGCCGCTATTCGTTGGCCCGTGATGCGGACTGGAAGGTTCCCGACACCCGGACGACCTGCCCGATCGAAAGCTGATGGGATCGCAGGTTGTTGAGAGACATGAGCGCACTCACACTGGTGCTGAAACGAGCGGCCACGGAGGAAAGCGTGTCGCCCCGTCGAATCTTGTAGGACGGGCCATTCGTTCCAGGGTTGGTGCTCGCCTTCATCATGACAGCTCCCTTTGGAGACGCGTTCGACCGCGGAATGGCAAGTTCGGTCCCGGGCTTCAGCCTTGCCTTGGGAGCCAGCCCGTTGGCCCGTGCGATCTCGGAGGCGGAGACGCCGAACATCGTGGCGATGAGGGAAAGGGTGTCCCGCTTCCGCACCACGTGGCGGGTGAAGTTCATGGCCTTCTCGCTGGCCAGGCAGGCGGAAACCTGTTCGCCCGAACCATGCGGAACGTCCAGGTCGAAGGCGGAAGCGGGGGTCATGCCACGGCGCAGTTCAGGATTGAGCCGCTTGATCTCGGCCGCTTCGGTATTGGCGCAGCGGGCCACCGTCGCGATCGGATAGGAGCCGGCGACTCGGACCGTCTCGGAGGAGGCAAGCTCAGCCGGCAGCACGTCAATGCCATACGACTCAGGCGACTTGGCGATCACGATGGCGGCATGAATCAAGGGCACGTAGTTTTTGGTCTCCGCCCGAAAGGACTTCGTCTTGGCGAGCGCCCAGAAATCGTTCGTCTGGGCACGTCGGATGGCTCGCTGGACGTTGCCTTCACCGGCGTTGTAACCAGCCAGGGCCAGATTCCAGTCGCCAAAAAGGGCGTAGAGATTCTTGAGGTACTGCGCGGCCGCAACCGTCGCCTTTTCCATGTCGGACCGTTCGTCCACGAAGAAGTCCTGCTTCAACCCGTACTGTTTGCCCGTGGCGGGCATGAACTGCCAGAGGCCTTTGGCTTTCGCGCTGGAAAGGGCAATCGGGTTAAACGCGCTCTCGACGATTGGGACGTAGGCGAGGTCCTGAGGGAGGCCCGCCTGGGCCAGGATCTCTCGAATGCGGGGCAACTGCGGCAATCCGCGGGAAAGTGCCTGCGCGAACCACTTGTTGAAACGGCCCGAATACAGATCGATCGCTCCGAGTACCTGGTCGTTCATCTCAATAGGAAGGTCGATTGCTTCGGACCCTAGAACCGCCTGATTGGTCTGACGGGCTTCTTCGGTCGGCTTCGCATCCTCGATTTTGGCGCCCATGTCGGCCAGGATGCCTTCCGCCTTCCCTTGAACCTGCTCGTCTGCGGTCGGACCTTCAACCGTCGGGCGACGAACCAGAGGTGGGGTAGGGACGGCTGCGCGATTCGGTCCGGCCGCGACTTCCGCGGTCCAGATCCGGTCGACGAAGCCGTGGTAGGCGGCCTGGAACTTTGGATCGGCGGTTAGACCGGACGACGACCGAACGAAGACGTCCAGGGTCGCGTCGAAGGCGGTCCGGGCCTCGGCATCCCGGTTCTCGCTCAGGGCGTCCTGGCCGGACTTGAAGAGCGCTTCAGCTTTGGCGATCTCGCGGTCGACTGGTGATCCGGCCGAAGCGGCTACGGAAGCGGAGGAAGCACCGTCGGGGATTGCATTCTGCGCGAAGGAAGACGAACTGAAAGCGAGGAGAAAGAGCAGGCCAAAAACGGGCAAGCCAAAGGCCCGGCTCTTTGAATAATTTGCTTTATTCATGAGGGGATAGTGTACCAAGGGCATGTGGCTTTCGCTTAGTCGCGCGGGCGGACCAGAACATCACACCCTTGAGCGGCGTCTTGAGCCGCCGGGGTGACCAGAGCCTTCGGACCAAGGAAGATTCGTCGACCGTCCCGTCTCGCGCGGACGACGTCATCCTCACACACGAAGTCCACGGTTTCCATCCGGGAGGCCGACGACGTCACGGACCCCGCTACCGCCGGGGCGCCGACGGTGGGCCGAACCCGGGCGAGCCGTTTGATATTGATGAGATGAAGGGGGGTGATGTTGTCGGAAGTGATGTTTCCCGCGGCCGCACCGCAACCCAGGGAGAGCGAAGGCTCAAGCGCGGTCGTATGGCCGGTGGCTCCCATCGAGGTCTGGGAATTGGCGATGATCCGGGAAGCGGGCTGGGCCAGGGCGAACCGGCGCAACAAGTCCTCATCCGCGGCATGGATCCCGGCGGTGTGGCCGGTCCCGCCGAAAGCGAGCAGTTCCTGACAACGACGGATGCCTTCGGTGGCGTCCGCGACTTCATAAACGGCAAGGACGGGACAGAGCTTTTCGGCGGAAAGGGGATACTCGCGCCCGACCCCTGACACCCTGGCCGCGAGAGCCCGGGTACCATCCGCGACCTTGAACCCAACCGCCTCCGCCAGGGCCTGCGGCGACCGGCCAACGGCCTTCGCGTTGACGATGCCTCGTTCGCCGATCACCCAGCGGGAGATGCGTGAAGCCTCGTCGTCGCTGAGGACGTGAACCTTCTCAATGTCGAGCGCTTTGAACACCGCCCCTGAAATGGAGGCGTCAAAAACCAGGGCCTGCTCCGAGGAACAGAGCGTTCCGAAGTCAAACGACTTTCCTGCGATCACGTCGCGCACCGCCCGGCCGGTGTCGGCCGAGGCATGGACGTAGACCGGCACGTTCCCAGGGCCCACGCCGTAGGCAGGTTTGCCGGACGAATACGCCGCGCGGACCAGGCCGATCCCGCCGGTGGCGAGGATCACGGCGGTCTGTCGACTCTTCATCAGAGCTTCGGTCGCCGCGAGGGAAACTGTTTCCAGACATTGGATCGCGCCTTCGGGCAGGCCGCTGGCTCGGGCGGCCGCTTCGAGGACGCGGAAGGACTCAACCACGCAGTTCCGAGCGGACGGGTGCGGACTCAAAACGATGGGGCAGCGAGCCTTGATCGAGATCAGGACCTTAAAAATGGCGGTCGAGGTCGGATTGGTGGAAGGGATGATCGCCGCCACGACACCCATGGGCTCGCCGATCTCAGTGATGCCGGATGCGCCATTCTCGCGGAGGATGCCGACCGACTTCAGCGGGGCGATGTGGGAAGCGACCCGCTCGGAGGCGAAAAGATTCTTGGTGGTTTTATCGGCCACGTTGCCGAAACCGCTCTCGCGATGCGCCAGTTCCGCAAGCCGACCTGCTTCCGGGACGACCGCCTTCGCGGTAGCGGCTACGATTCGATCGACGTCCGCCTGGGACAACGATCGCATCGCACGCAGCGAGGCGTAGGCGGTGGCGGCCTTTTCAGAAGCTTCCGCTATCGATGTTTTGTCGGCCGCCTGCGTCTGATCGGATGCCACGTCTGAAGTTGACCGCGTTCCGGCCAGAAGATCAACCGGATTGATTGGATTAACGTTGAAGCCTGCCGATGAAGACTCCGCTCCTCTACAAAGATTTGGCTTCCTGGTGGCACCTGTTTTCGAGTCC
>JBDTQB010000192.1:0-8404 GCA_039932395.1 Vicinamibacteria bacterium
CGCCGTCGTCATCCTCGACGAACGCCTTCGACCAGGGCCTGCACGAACTCGACGAGCGCTTCAAGGCGCTGGCCCAGGCCGAGATCGAGAACCCCTTCTTCCGGACCTTCGATGGTTCGGGTGGCGCCACCATCGAGACCGAGGGCCGAACGCTTCTCAATTTCGCCTCCTACAACTACCTCGGCCTCGCCGGCCAGGAAGAAGTGAAGGCCGCCGCGAAGCGAGCCATCGATCGCTACGGCACATCCGTTTCGGCAAGCCGGCTGTCGTCGGGGGAGCGCGGTCTTCATCAGTCGCTCGAGACTGCGCTCGCGCGCTTCGTCGGCGCGGAGGATTCCCTGGTGTTCGTGGGTGGCCATGCGACGAACGTCTCCGTGATCGGTCACCTCTGTTCCCCCGAGGACCTCATCGTCTACGACTCCCTGATGCACAACAGCGCGATCCTCGGCGCGCGCCTCTCCGGTGCCCGCTGTCTCTCCTTTCCTCACAACGACACGGACGCGCTCGACCGTTTGCTTGCGCGCGAACGACGCGCGCATCGCCTTGCTCTGGTTCTGGTCGAAGGTGCGTACAGCACGGACGGCGACGTACCCGACCTCCCCGCGCTCCTTCGGGTGAAGCGGTCCCACAACGCGCGCCTGCTCGTTGACGAGGCGCATTCAGTGGGCGTACTGGGCGCTTCTGGCCGCGGCATCGCCGAACACGCGGGTGTGCCCGCGGGCGACATCGACATCCTGATGGGCACGCTTTCGAAATCCCTTGCAAGTTGCGGCGGCTACATCGCCGGGAACGCCTCGCTGATCCGCTACCTCCGCTACACCTGCCCGGGCTTCGTCTTCAGCGCGGGGATCTCGCCCGCGAACGCGGCCGCTTCCCTCTGTGCGATCGAGATGATCGAAGCGGAGCCGGGGCGGGTGACCGCCCTTCGCGAGAACGCGCGCACTTTTGGTGAATTGGCGCGCGCGGCCGGACTCGATACCGGCCGGGCCTTTGGAACGGCGGTGGTGCCGGTCATGGTGGGCGACGACTTTGGCGCCCTTCGTTTGTCGAACGACCTCTTCCGTGCGGGCGTCAACGTGCAGCCCCTGGTGTCGCCGGCGGTGGAGCCGGGTCGCGCTCGTTTGCGATTCTTCATCTCGAGCCTCCATACGAGAGAACAGCTTGAAAGCGCCGTGGAACTCACAGCCAACGGCTTGCGCGAAATACGCGGCGCGACCGCGACGGTCTGATGGACGCGAACGCGAAGGTCTTCGTCACCGGGGGCAACGGATTCATCGGTTCACGCGTCGTCCGCCGTCTCGTGGAGTCGGGCCGCAAGGTGCGGTGTCTCCTTCGGGAATCGAGCCAGACGTCACGGCTCGAAGGTCTCGACTTCGAGACCGCGCGCGGCGACGTCCGCGACCTGCAGTCGGTCCGGCGGGGCGCCTCTGGCTGCCCTGCCATCATTCATCTCGCGAGCCTCTCGTCATGGACCGACATCGCATCGCCCCTGATGCCCGAGGTCGTGGTGGGTGGAACCACCCATGTGCTGGAAGCGGCGGCAGAGCAAAACAGCCGCGTGGTGTTCGTGTCGAGCGCCACCGCGATCAACGGCTCGACCGCACCCATAGTCCACGACGAACAGAGTGTCTGCACCCTGCCTCTCGAACGCTACATTTACCCGCGGGCGAAGATTCAGGCCGAGGCCCTGTGCTTCAAGGCCGCGGCCCTTGGACGCGAGGTGGTCATTGTGAATCCCACCGAGGTCTACGGCCCGGAGGACACGGGCTTCGTCACCTCGGGAACCCTGGTGGATTTCGCGAAGAGCAGTCCAGCGGTGGTGTGTGACGGAGGCACGAGCGTCGCCCATGTGGATGATGTGGCGGCGGGGATCGTGGCCGCGCTCGACCGCGGTCGCTCCGGCGAGCGCTACATCCTGGGCGGCGAGAACCTCAGCGTCGAGCAGCTCGCCCGCGAGACCCTGACCCTCCTGGGCCGGAAGCCAAGCATCATCAAGATCCCGAATCGCCTTCTGCTCCTGGTGACGAGGGTGGGAGTAGCACTTCACCTGCCCCTTCCCTTCAACCCCGCGGTCGTCCCCTACGGCACGTTGTATTGGTACATGTCGAGCGCCAAGGCGCAAGGCGAACTCGGCGTGACGTTCCGCAGCCCACGGCTGACCCTGCAGGACACGCTTGCCTGGCTTCGCCGAGCGGGACACGTGGCCTGACCCGGCGTCTCGCTTAGGTGCCAGGGAAGCGGTCGCGGGTGTCGCAGGCTAACCAGTCGCCGTCTGTGGCCACGTGGTGCATTGGGCGCCTTGGCAGAACCCCGACCTCATCGGGTGCCTGAGTAAGAACGGTCTCGGAGAAGGCCTCGGGCGAAAGCTCATCGATGCGCGACCAGCTCATCGACTCACCGTAGTAGCGCTGGCTCGCCTGGAAAGGGCGGTACAAGGTTCCTTGCGGGCTTTGAAGAATTGGTCCCGCGTTGCGACCGAAGGAGAACGGCGAATCGAAGAATCGACCCTCGAGATTCATGGGGTGAGGCTCGAGGGTTCCGGAGGCGAGGTCACTGGTGTGGAAGATCGCGAGGCGGCGATGCCCTCGGTCCGATGGCAACGCGCGAAACGAACTGATCAGCCACCATCGCCCATCGTGCCAGAGAGGGACGGTATCCGCGAGATCGACGCCGCTCATCAGACGGCGGCGCAGACGCCATCGATCCGGAAAGCGGTCGCACGCGTAGAGATCGAGGGTGCCCGCGCCGCCGGTCTCGGGAAGGAGGTGAAGCTCGCCGTCGATGCGGAACAGAAGAGGAAAGGACGCGTGGCCCGGACTCGAAAGGGTCAGGGGGAGGAGAGGCCCTCCCTCGAGCCGGCGCGCCACGAGGCGCCCCTGGCTCTGGGAATAGCGAAACTCCTCGACAAACAACCATGGCTCGCCTTGATGCAGACAAGGGAAGGGATCCGCGAAGTAACTCCAGGGCGGAGCGGTGATCTTCACAAGCGGTCCGGAGCGCGGCCCGGCGAAGACCGAGAAATGCTCGTTGCCGAGCTGGGTCCATCCGCCGATATAGCGCTCGTAGAAATCCTCGATGCCGACGATGAGCTTCATGGATATCGGGGCGACTTCGAAAAGCCCGGGATGCGAGTCAGGAGCCGTTCACGGATTTCTCCGGCCAGCTGTCCCGCAAAAGACGAGGCATGCTCGGAGAGATGCCACCGGCCGTGCCAGTGATAGGTGAAGGCCCCCGGGAAGAATGTGTCCAGGGTGGCGCGTTGTGGGTCGCTCTCACGTCGCTCCGCGAAGAAGTCGTTGAAACTGGTGAAGGGAGCGAAGCCGCTCGTATCGTGGCCGTCCACCTGAAGCCAGAGCGGAGAAAAGGCCGGCGCGGGAAGCATGAGGATTCCAGCGGGGGCGTCGTCGAAAGGAAAGAGATGTTTCGGGTGGCCCGATCGCGCCGCGGCGGCGCGAAAAATGATGTCGCGCAGGATCGCGCTGCCCGCGGCGTGACGGCTAAACGCATTGGTCCCGAGAGGGGACAAGGACCATTGGAAACAAAACTCACGCGCGCCCGCGAGAGCGAAGAGCGGCCCCAGGTCACGAAGGAACAGGGCGTCGAGGTCCGAGTAGCAACCGCCGTGGCGAAAAACGCAGAGGAGGCGCGCGAAATCGGACAGGGGGACCGTCTTCGGCAGGGCGCTCCGGGCGGCGCCCTCGAGCGGCGTCCCCTCGGCCAAGGCCGCGAAATCGAAACGCCGAAACTCCACGCGGTCGCGGAGCGGAGCGAGGTAGGGATCGGTGTCGCGGCCGGCCCAGGTCTTTTCGTCGACGAGCCACAGCCACGGGCGCACGCGCCGCTCGTCCTGAGTCGCGAGGAACGAGTGCAGGCACAGCGCGGGCTTAGCCGAAAACGACGGCCCTCCCCAGAAGAAGTGCACAGGCTCGACCGGACCCATGGGCGGCGGCGCTTCGGGTAGGGCACGAAGGAAGGCCAGGCACTCATCGATCGACGAATACAACCTCAGATCCGGAAGGCGCTCCATCGTGCAGGCGCTTCCTTGGAGACGTGCGACCACCCCGGCCCGACGGCGGCGACCCACGTCTTTCTCCCGCTCGCGAGCCCGGTTCCACTCCCAGGGTCCATCGTGGATGAGATACCAGAGGGCAATCGGCACCACCGGGATGCGGCGGCGGTGGTGTTCGAGAAACCGGTACTTAACCGGTCGCGGCATGATGGCAAGACGGTACGCGCGACGATCCCGCCCCACGATCAGACTCAGCAGGGCCTGATCGTGGCGATGCGAGCGGAAGGAAGGAAGTTCGGGAAGCCCGCAAGCGCTCGGCCGATCGGTGAGGGCGCGAGGGTCTTCGCAGGCGCGCAGCCACGCGGTCACGAGCGACCGGCTCGCCTCCGTGTTGCGCCAGAGCATGAGGGAGGCATCGAGCTGCCTCGCGGCCTGGGCTTCGGGCCCATCGGTGCCCGTGAGCACATACGCGTCGCGCTTCACATAGGGCGCATTCGCGTGATCGTTCGCCATCAACACCGCGTCGTGGCGGTGCGCGAGGGCTATGAGAGGTGCGAGCGGACGGCGAAGGCGCGCTCCGGCGTCGATGTAGACCACGACGTCGTCGGGTGCCGCCGCCTCGAGAGCGTCGAGAATGATCCGGGGCTTCCAGAGCCAGTAGCCCGCCCCTTCCGCTTCGGAGAGGACCGCGTCATGCCCCACGCGCTGAGGATGGCCAGCGGGGAGAGGTCCATGCGCAACGATCCGATCGAAGCCGCCGACCCGGCGCGCCGACTCGACCAGAGCCCGCTGGTTCAGGGCGTGGACCCTTGGTCCCGCGGCGTAAGAGAGGAGGATTGTGGCCACGTTTTGGGGAACGCGCCGTTAGCGCGGCGAACCCTCGGGCAGCAGAGTCTGGAAGCCCTTCGCGCCCACAAAGCCCCCGTTAGGGTTGACGTCCTTGATGAGGATCTCGCATCGCTCGATCAGACGGCTCACTACCTCAGAAGCCTCGACCGGCAGCTCGAGCAGGAGGAAATTCGCCTGCGAGGGGTGGACGCGCACGCCGCCTGGAGCGTAAATGAAACAAGCGCGGAGCGTAAGTGAAACGAACGCGGTTTGCCAGTCACTTCGCATGAGGGGGCGCGCGGTGAGGCGGGGCGCGCCAGACGACCGAACGGATGCGCGACGCGACGCTCTCAAGAGGTTCCGCATAACGCGCGCGAACATCCTTCAGTCGCGCGCGGTACTCGCCGAGATTCGTGAGCATTCGCGAAAGGGTGGCAGGAATCTCGTCATCACGGTCGTACGCTTCGCCAATCCGCCAGGCGCGCGTCAAATCGACGGTGCCCGAGTCGTTCTTCGTCGCCTTCGCCGGGATGAGCAGGGGGACGCCGGCGAGAATGGCTTCAAGAAAAAGGCTCGCGGAAGGCCGGGCCAACAGGACACTCGTACGCCGCAAGCGTGCCGGCATGTCACTCACATAGCCGTGGCATTCCAAACTGGCGCTTTTCGATACGGGCCTGCACGCTTGAAGCTCAGCGAGCAACGACTCATCGCGGCCGCAAAGCGCGATCACATCGGCATTCAGATTCGGCATGGCGAGAAGCCTTCGCACCGCCCGCGAAACGAAACGGCCCCCTAAAGACCCGCTGGCCACTAGTATCTGGGCGCGCGCGTTCGGGGCGGGCTCCGCGGCCGGAGCGTGATCGGCGGCGTCGCGCAAAGGGCCGAGGACATGACACGGAAGGTCGTTCGCCTTCGGCCCCACTCCCCCCGCTCCCTGGAATAGAAGCGGCTCGGTGGAGCGCACACCATAGGTCGTGAACCACGAGAAGAGATACGCGAGCTTCTCGCCCGCGGTCGCGTTATCCCGAATCACGCGGCAAAAATGCGTGGTCGTGAGATCGAACCTCTGGATGGCCCGAGCGGTCTCCTCGAAGTAGACGAGATACTCCGCATCCGGATGCATCACGTCCACGAAGATGGAACACTCGATGGGGAGGACGGTGAACGGGACGCCGAGCTCGTTCGCCGCATCACCCAGCGCCCGGCTGAACGCGTCGGCGGTGGACACCACGGCATCCGGACTCATGGCCTTCAGTCGCGTCTTGACTCGCGGGAAACCGGCCGAAACGGAAAGGAGGGGAAAGATCAGGACCCGGAACCAGTGATTGAGGATGAGATCGGCAAGCCGGAACCAGCCGCGACGGATGAGCCAGTTCCACAGGGCGATGAGGGGATTCTCTCCACTGCCGCCATCCCTTTCCAGCTCTTCGCCATCGGTCAGGACGACTTCCACATCGGGCTCGGTCTGAAGGACCGATCGTAAGACCTCGGCCGCCGCAAGGTGTCCCTGGCCCGCGCGCTCGTAGACGATCACGACGCGCCGCAGTCCATTCATGCCGTGCGCATTGTAGGGGCCGGGACTTGCCGGACTTCTGTAGCATGATGGGTTGTGTCCGACCCGGTGAAGACGCCGCGCATCAGTGTCGTGATCGCGACCTACAACCGCCCTGAGTCGCTGCGCCACCTGCTGACCCAGCTCGCGGCGCAGACCATGGAGTCTTCAGACTTCGAAGTCGTGGTGGTGGATGACGGCTCGCGGACCTCGCTGCCGGAGATCAGCGTGCCCTACCGGCTCACCGTTATCCGGCAGGAGAACCAAGGCGCCGCCGCGGCGCGCCATCACGGCGCGGAAGCGGCCGTCGGCGATGTCGTGATGTTCATCGACGATGACATGGAAGTGCCGCCCGCTGTGCTGGACGCGCATGCTCGCGTGCATGACCGCAACCCGCTCGCAGTCGTCCTCGGCTGGATCAAAACTCCCGCGGGCTCTCTCATGCCGCTGTTCGAGCGATTCCATGCCCGCTACCTCGACGACCTCGCGAGCGACGTGCACCGCGGCCGACGGACCCTTTCGGGAATCGACGTGTGGTCCGGGAATCTTTCCCTGCGACGAGCGCAATACCTGAAGGTCGGCGGCTTCGACGTGACCCTCGGGCAGTCCGAGGACGCCGAGTTGGGCCTGCGGCTCGAGAAAGATGGCGCGGCTTTCCACGTTTCCGAAGAAGCGCACACAATCCACCACTCCGACCACATGAGCCTCCAGGCGTGGATGAAGCGATCGTACCGATATGGGAGGGTGGATCTTCGAATTTCGCGAAAGCACCCTGAGATGCGCCACGCCAATCCGTGGCGGTACGCGAGCATCGTCACTCCAGTGTCCTTTCCGTTCCTCGGATTGGCGATCGCCGCTCCTGGTCCGGCCCATTTCGTCGCCCGCGCCGTGATGGGAGTGGCGGCGTGCCTCGATGCCATGGGCCTTGAGAGCGCGGCGCTGTCCGCCACCGACCTTGCTTTCGGGATCGAATTCACGCGGGGCCTCCACGATGAGGTCGGCGGCCTCGCCGCCGCGCTACGCGAGGTCCGCCATTACCGGAAAGGACGCCCGCCCCACGATCCTCGGGACGATCCTCAGGACAATCCAAAGACCGCGCAGAGGATTGGACGGATCGAGTCCTCATGAACCGCCCAGCGCCGCGCGGCCGCCGCGTTTTGCTCCACGGCGGCTCGTTTCGCCTCGTAAACCCCGGAGGGATCGGCCCGAATCCGTTGCAGGATGTCACGGAGGGAGTTCACTTGTCCGTCCCAGATGATGACTCCCTCGCGAGTGAAGCCGTAGGGCTCCAATAGATCCCACCGATCGGCGCCCCAATAGATCGGAATGCATTTCCCGGCCAGTGGGGTGAAGAGCTTCTCGGTGAAATAACAGCCGGGGTACTGCGAGTTCTCGATGGCCAGATTGAAGAAGTATTCGTGGTACGCGGTCTCGGTCTGGACGAAGCTGCCGGTCACACCTCCCATGACATCAAGGCCGGCCAGGCCCGCCTCTCGCACCTGGTGCCTCAGGCGATGTCCAGGCAACCCGCGCAGGGGCGACATCAGCAGGGAGCAAAGTTTCGTTTTCCCCGGGACGTTGAAGTCGGTCATCCACGCGCCGGTGAAGGGAAGGTAGCGCGCCCGGGCGCGAAGGGCGGGGTGCTCCACCAGCGCCTGGTCATTGCTCAAAAGCAAATCAAACCGGCGATACAGGCTGACCCAACGATTCCCACGGGCCGTGCTCGTCTCCTGCAGATACAGCACTCGCCGCGGATGCCTCGACCAAAGCAGGCGCAGCCCCATTCCCTGCGTGCCCATGACGATGTCCACCTTCCGCGGATCATCCTCGTTCCGCAGCCATCTGAAATCCGCCGGGCATTTCTGGAATCGAGTGAAAGAGTCCTGCGGGACCGGCTTGCTGAAACTGCGGTCGAACACCCCAACCCGCAAAACACCAGCCTCGATCAAAGCTTCCTCGGGGTGAAGGCCAGGATCACCAGCGCGAAAACCACAACCGACTCAAGGGCCAGAAGG
>JBDTQB010000193.1:0-8341 GCA_039932395.1 Vicinamibacteria bacterium
TCGCAGAGGTACCGCTCGGCGCCCCTCCGTTCAGGGAACGGTGCTCCGGCCTGCGCTCGGATGGTGGAACGCGCCCACAGCGCATTAAGCTGCTCGGCCTAGCATCGTCGCTGTCGATCCATCACGCCATCGAGGGGTTATTCGTTCGCTCGGCGGTCC
The DNA here is from genome assembly GCA_039932395.1 of Vicinamibacteria bacterium. Taxonomy (GTDB): domain Bacteria; phylum Acidobacteriota; class Vicinamibacteria; order Fen-336; family JAGNNV01; genus JAGNNV01. Next base: position 160 of record JBDTQB010000193.1, read on the forward strand.
CTGAGCGGCAGTCAGCACGCATCGTTTCGGCCCCTGAGCCAGTAGTCCCTAGACGTCGTCGTTGCGTGCCCTGAGCCAGCAGTCCGTATGCGTCGTCGTTGTCGAAGGGCCGAAGGGTCGAGTGCTCAAAGTTCTCCAATGGGCCTCGTCTACGGCCTCAACGTGAACGATTTCGCAGAGGTTGTTTCCGTCGCCGATCCCAGGTGCAAAAACTCGGACCATGGCCTATGTGACGGAGACGGGCGACCTCCTTTCCGTCACTCCTCCCGTCGGCGGCTCCGTGACGATGGAGCGCGACGCCGGCGCCGCGCCGACTGTGGACGCGCTGAATCGAAGCACCCGTACGATCTACACAACCGGCTCGGCCGCCCAACTCAGGTCCAGGGCCCTGATGGCACGACCACAATCATCGACTACAACCAGTCCAGCCAGAGAACGGCCGTCCGCGATGCATTGGGCAACGGGACGGGATATCAGTACGATCGCTATGGGCGGGTGACCACGGTGTCCGGCGTCTCCGGAACCGCGCTCTACACCTACGATCTGATGAGCAATCTGACGTCGCTCACGGATGCCAAGGGTCAGAAGACCAGCTTGGAGTACGACACGCACGATCGCGTGAAGAAGATGATTCATCCAACCGCGCTGGCCAAACGGCGAAGTTCGAATCGGTCCCTGGAACGAACGCGGTCACGGTGTCAGCCACGGATCTTTCGGGAAACGCGAGGACTGATGACTGTGAGGTCGATGTGACGGGCACGGCGGCGAACTACAGTTACGACCCGGCAGGCAATCTGGTCTCGAAGACGGTTGGTGGCAAAACGTGGACTTACACTTGGAATGCTCTCAACCAGCGCGGTGAGCAAGGGCGGGACGCTGGAGGCGAGATTCGAATATGACCCGTTGGGCCGCAGGGTCGTCAAGGCAACGCCAACTCGAGTGACCAGTTACACCTATGACGGCTCGGGCATCCTTCGTGAACGGATTGCGGCGGATGGCACGGCGAGCGTCTCCCCGTATGTGCACGGGCCGAGCCTCGATGAGCCGATGTCCAAGGAGGCAAACGGGACGATCACTTACTACCACGCCGACGGTTTGGGCAGCATCGTGAAGGAGACGAATGCGTCGGGCGACGTGACCACCACGCTGCGCTATGACGCGTGGGGAAACATCGAAGCGGGAGAGCGGGATGGATTTGCGTTCACGGGTCGGGAGTGGGATCCGGAGACCGGGTTGTATTACTACCGGGCTCGATACTACGAGCCGAAGTCGGGAAGATTCATCTCGGAGGATCCCGTACGCCTTGGTGGAGGAGTCAATTTCTATGCGTACGTGCCAAACGCTCCTTCAAACTGGACGGACCCGCTAGGGCTAAAGGTCAACATCAACCTACTCGTCGAAGGCGAGAAACAGCCCGCGCGAGATGACCCCAACCACATGGTCAACCCTTGGCAGGTCGCACAAGACTTCGTTCCCGTGAACGGCCGCTACACGGTGGCTGGCCACGGAGAGCGCAGCTTCTATTTCAGTCCAATCGAGAAAATCCAAGGACTAACGGTTGAGGAGCTCGCAAAGCGCATTAGAAAAGATCCCGACTGGCACGGGCAGCTCATTGAGCTACTAGCACGTGAAACGGCCTCTAAGAATTCTAGCGAGGACTCATATGCTCAGCGTCTGGCAGACACGCTTCAGACCAAAGTGATTGCGTACACGACCGTTGATATCGACGATCGCCGTCGCATGGGGATGGCCTGCGAGGCCAGTACTTCGACCCTGAGGAGCACTCTGGACGCCGTGGACAATCGGACGGGTCTCGTATCCTAAGAAATGAGAGTTCATGAACATAGTTCGACTTCTGTTTCTAATATCCTTGCCATCGCTCAACGCGTCGCAAGATGGACGGTTGGTCACTCTGCGGGAAGAGTGCGGCCCGCTAGCAAAATCAGCCGATGCTTGTGGGCAAGGCAACGCAAAATGTTGCGGACGGGCCGCAGAAATCATCCTAAGTGCTTCTGATGCGTGCGCCTCGGGTCCCCCTGCGGCCCTGAGTCTGGCCGAGAAAGGCTGCGGACAAGGGGACGGCAAATCCTGCGCTGTTCTATCGCGGTTTAGCGTTTCAGCGTCAGGCGCGCGATTGGAGCGCCATCCGACAAGAGACCAGGTGGACGCGATTGGACTCTCAGCGTGCAACGCTGGCGATCCTGATGCATGCCTCGATCACGCAGGCCTCCTTGCTGCGCAGGCCTTGCCGGAAGCGCGGAACTTCTACGAGAAGGCAAATGAAATCTATCGCGCCTTGTGCAGCGCAGGGCGGACGGCGGCGTGTCACTTAGCGTTTTCGTACGACTTGAGCAAGGGGAGGGCAGTAGATGCAGCGCTCGACTACTTTGAAGGTGTCTGTAAGAGCGCAAGCGCTCGAACGCTCGATCTTGCCGACGCGTGTTTCGAAGGCGAGCGGAGTCGCCCACCATTGTTAACACAGACGCAGACTAGCCGAGTCGCGAAGATGTTACAGATTGGTTGCGATCTAGGTAGCGCCGCGTCCTGCGGCAGGTTGGCTAGTCGAGCATTGGAGGCTCAAGACTTGGCGAACGAATTGCGGTGGGCGACCGCCGCGTGTGAGGCAGGCGTGCCTGACTGGTGTGCCGAGGCTGCCGGTATCCAGGAGAAGAAGCGCCGGCCTGATGAAGTCGGCAGGCTCCGCAAGATAGCGGCAAAATCTGCGGCCGACCGAGAGGCAAGGCGGCGGGAATCGTGCGTCGCCCTCGACCCGTCGTCTCGGCCACCCAAGTAACTCAATGCCGCGCGTTAGGACGTTTCTAGTGCTTATGCTGTGCATTCCAGCCAAGGAGACCGCCTATTCCGGAACGGGATTGCGAAGCTGGCGGACGGCGAAAAAAACGACGAATGGCTTTTGAATCGAGCCATACGACTAACGCCGGAAGCCTTCCATTCGGGACGCGCCGCGCTGCGTGTTAGTCAAAAATGTGTTGCGCCGACAGAGCTATCGCGCCGCTGGGCCTGGCGCTCCTAGCGAAAAGGTTAGTAGGCCGGAACGAGGAGCGGGAGACGGCGTTGCTGAGGATCGAGAAAGCGAACATGCAACGGCGGATCGTGTGCCCCCTCGCCCGGACTCCCGCGCGGCGCCGGAATTGCTCTCGCGGCGCGATCCACGATCGCCTCGAACACGTCAATGGGCGCGCGGCCACCGAGACCTTTGTGAGGTTTCTGGAGATAGAACGTGAGGGCCATGGCGAGGCGCTTGTCGAGGTCGTGGATGTCCGACGGGAAAGAGATCCGATATCCGATGAGTTGTTTGAGCGTGCGCCAGAATCGTTCCAGCCGGGCGGTTGCGTAGCGATTCTCCTTGACGCATCGTCGCAAGGTCGCGCCGGCGCGATGGACCGCTTTTTTCGAAAGCCCCTTTGAATTCGACGCCCAGATCCGTGATGACGTACTTCGGCTTCTGAAACTTGGCGACGACGGTCCTGAAGAGCTTCGCCATGGCCGCGGCTCCGGGTCGTTTCGGATACGTCTTGAGGATGAGCGGGGTTCGCGTGTGCGCGTCAAAAACTCCGCCGAGCCAGAGGTCGCCGCCGTCGCCGAGGGTATGGAACGGCGAGAGATCGAGCATCCAGGTGTGGTGAACGAAGCGAGTGATCACTGGGTTGGACGGCGTGTCGGGCTGGATGTTGTCGAGCATGTCGCTGGGCGGTCGTATGAAAGCCTCGGCGCGGATGCGTTCAACGGACCGCTCGGAGATCCTCCATCCGGCGCGCGTAATCAGAGCTGCGACAGCGAATGCGCCTCGGAAGTTGGCGCAGTGCATGGTCTGAACGAGGGATCGTGTGATGTCAGCGATTCGTCGAATGGGTGCTATGGGCTTGACCAGCGAACCGACGGTTTCCGATTTCTGATCGGCTTTGCCTTCCCATTCGGAGATCACACCGGTGGAGACCGCGAACTTTTCGGCGGTGATGATGCATTTCCATCCTGCGACGCGCCTGAGTTGAAGAATCTCGAATCGTTGATGCGGTTCGTAGTGGGGGCGATGGGCGCCCGCAATGCGCAGCCAGCGGAGTCGGAGCAGTTACGACGTGCGTTCAGCGAGAAAGGCGCGTTGCTCGGCGGCCTGGAGTTGAGCGGTCAGTTGAGCGACGTCGGAGAGGTTGTCGCGCTTCTTCCGCCGATGCCGAGCCACCGCTTTGGCGAAGAGTTCCGCGGCCATGCGCAGGGTGCGTTTGGCGATGGTTTCGGACTCTGAGTCGAGGCTTCTCTTGCGAACGAATCGGAATCCCGGGCCAATGGTGAGGCTGTCGAACATCGAGCAACGATAAGGCGCTGCTACGGGGGAATGTGCGGTCAATCAGGCCAGGAGCCGCGAGCGAAAGCTCAGTAGGTCAAGGGAGATCGACTCCCACGACCGCGATGCGGCCGCGGAAGAATCGCTTCCATTCCGCATCCTTGGTGAGGATCGTGTCGCAGCCGGCCTCGATCGCGGTGGCGAGATGGATTGCGTCGGCTGTTCCCGCCCGCCTCGCGCGCAACAGAGTCGCCGCCTCCAGAACAGAATCGCTGAGGCTGAGACTCTCAAACGCCGAGGTTGCCGGTGCTGATGGGCTTGCAGCGAACTTCAAGACGCGTGAGCCGAGAGGTCAGTAGAGTGATGGTGGGATCGAACTGCGCGTGACGGAGCCAGACCAAGGCGGCGTTCTTGAGAACCGGCTCACCCTCAAAAGCGTAGATGATCGCGTTGGCGTCGATGTAGAGGCGCACTACCGCCAGGAACTCCGTTCCTCGTCGATTTGGCGGTCGATGTCTTCCTTAGTGCGCGTGCCGGCGGGGAGGGCTTCCAGAAACGAGATCAGATCGCCGAGGGCAGATCGATCCTTGCGATCTGCGCGATAGCCGAGCACTTCCACGCGTTCAATATCGGCGGGAAGCGGTGCGTCCAGGCGGATGGCTCCGGCTTCAATATGCGCCGGGATCGTGATCGATTCAGACATGTAGGTATTTCCCCTGCAGAATCCTACCTCTACCGGTCGCACGGCAGGTCGACGGTGTCTTCCACGGATTCCCTCAATCGAACGACCACGTTCACCCGGGACAGGCTGGGCAGAGTTTCGAAGATACAGAAGCCCGACGGCAAGACCATCGAGTTCACCTATGACGCCTCCGGACGCCAGACGGAAGTGAGGGACGAAAAGGGCCGGGTCAGCCCGACCACCTACGACGCATCGATCGTTCAGCCCTTGAGGCCGGGCTTGCGGCGAACCGGAGGGCGGCGGGCCTCAGCGCTTCGGCGCCATGACTGCGAGCGCGATCCCGCCCAGAATCAACGGCGCGGCGACCAGGAGGCGTGAGGACAGCGCTTCACCGAGGATCACCACGCCCATCGCGGAAGCCATGGGCGGGACGGCGAGTTGAAGAATTGACGCTCGGGTGACGCTCAAGGAAGGCAGCGCTGCGTACCAGGCCACGTAGCCAAGCCCTGAGGTCACAGCACCCGACAGGAGCGCCAACAGCGCCCCCTTCGCCGTGATTTGCATGGACGCCATTGCGGCCACACTGGCGATCAGGGTCATCGGAACGGTCGCGGCGAAGTTGCGCGCGTTCGCCTGAAGAGGTGGGCCAGCCTTTCGTCCGCGAATGGAGTAGAGCCCCCACGCGAATCCCGCGACCGCCATCAAGGCGATACCTGGGACACTCGGAGACTCGGTTCCCGGCCGGGTGAGCCAGGCTAGACCAGTGAGAGCAAGCACCAGCCCCAGACCTTCCTGAAGACGAAGGCCTCGCCCGGCCAGGAGACTGGAGCCGATCATGGTGATTTGAACGCAGCCGAAGATTACGAAGGCGCCCGTACCCGCGGAGATCCTCAGATAGGCGAGTGAGAAGGGGAGCGCGTACAAGAAGAGGATCAGAGCCGAGGTCGCGCGATCACCGAGTGATGGGAGCGCTGACGTTGGGGATGTCCCGGAAGTCTTGGATGCGCCGGATGCGCGGCGCGCCAGCACGGTCAAGACCACGGCGCCCGAGATCAAGCGGATTGAGGTGAAGGTCACCGCGTCGATCAGATGCGCGCCGAGGGCCGCGCGACAGAGCAGCGAGTTCAGCGAGAACGACACCAGGGCGGCGGCGGTGAGGGCCGCGGCTCGGCCCACGCCGGGTTCGGCCCTTTGCGGCAGCGGAACCTCGTTCATGGGGCGGAGCCACTCTACAATGTGATTTCGCCCCTTCCGTTTTTGCCCCAAACCGTGTGGCAGAATCCCCCTACACAAGCGAAAGCCCAACCATGACCTACAGTGGCAAACTCCTTTCCGGCGCGGCGATCAACTATTCCCTGGTTGTGCTGATGTGGCTCGTTCTCTACCTGCCGGCGCGCGTCGTCGTCGTAGGTGTTCCTCTCTATGTGTCGGTGGCGCTCCTCGCCGCGATCGGCGTGATTGCCTTCTACCGCGCGACGAACGCCATCAAGGCTCTGGCCGCTCCTCTGGAGAACGTGACGCTGTCCCTCGAAGCGATCTCACGCGGCGAAGTGACGTCTGATATGGATATGTCGAGCACCAACGACGCGATCGGACGCCTTCAGAACTCCTGCCGCGACACGAGCGCCTATATGCGCGACATGGCCGACAACGCGCGTCGCTTCGCCGCCGGTGATTTGACCCACGAACTCGCACCGCGCTCCGATCAGGATGTCCTTGGAATGGCCTGGCGCGAAATGTCCCGTCGTTTCTCCCAGGCGATTCTCGACGCGCGTGGCGCCTCCGCATCCGTCTCTTTGGCGGCACAACAACTGACCTCGTCATCCAACGTCCTCTCGAACGGAACGTCCCAGCAGGCCGCATCGGTGGAGGAAACGACGGCGTCTCTCGAACAGATGAGCAGCTCGATCACGCAGAACGCCGACCACAGCCGCAATCTCGAACAGATGGCGATGAAGGGGGCGCAGGATGCGGAAGAGGCGGCTGGCTCCGTTTTCAAGACGGTGCAGGCGATGAAGACGATTTCGGAGCGCATCGGGATCATTCAGGACATTGCGTATCAGACGAACCTTCTCGCCCTGAATGCCGCGATCGAAGCGGCGCGCGCGGGTGAGCAAGGCCGTGGGTTCGCGGTGGTGGCCGCCGAGATCCGTCGTCTGGCCGAGCGCTCCCAGACGGCCGCCAAACAAATTTCCGAGTTGACGACGGGCAGTCTCAATATCGCCGCCACCTCGGGCCAGAAGCTCGGACAGCTGGCCCCCTCCATTCGACGGACCGCGGAAGTCGTCCAGGAACTCGCCGCCGCCTCGGCAGAGCAGGCCGCCGGTGTCGGTCAGATGAACCGCGCCATGGCCCAAGTCGACCAGGTGACGCAGCAGAACGCCTCCGCGTCGGAGCAACTCTCCGCCACCGCCGAGGAACTTCGGCAGCAGGCCGAGAGTCTTGAGCGCCTCCTGACCTTCTTCAAAATCGGCTAAGGGCCGATGAGGAAAGACCTGTCGCTTAGAACGAAGCTCATTGTCGCTGCGACGATCTTCCTTGCCCTGCCTATCGCGGTCTGGCTCGTTCTTTTCGCCTCTAACCGATCGGTCGAGGCTCGGCTCGCCGCGAGCCAGAGAGACCTCGCCCGAGTCTCATCCTTGCGTGCCCTGATCTCCCTGACGGAGAAGATCTCGGCACCCGTCCTGAACGCGGCGAACGATGGGAGCGACCTGAACCAGCGCGACGCGGAGTTGAAGACGGCGAGCGCCAATGCGGTGGCCGCGCTGGTTCCGCTCGAAGACCTGTTCACGGCCGAAGAGGCGCAGGCGTCCGGCTACGCGGACGTACGCGCGCGTCTTGAAAGCACCATCAAGGATGCCGCGCGGATTATGGAGATCCTCACGACTCCGGAGGCGCGCAAGAAACACGAAGTCGATGCGGAGTTCGAAGAGCTGAGAACGTCCCTCCCGGGGAAGTCGTCGGGGGTGGTGACTGATGTGCGCAAACTCGTCGAGACCGAGACGAAGGCCGCCGGCGAGGGCTTGATCGATGCCCGGGCGACTTCGATCAGGTCCCAGCGCATCGCGCTCGCGATCCTGCTGCTCTTCGTGGTCGCGGTTCCGCTGATCGCGCGCTCGGTGGGTCGCTCCATCTCCGAACCCGTCGCCCAGGTCACCCGCGTTCATCAGGCGATCGTGAGTGGCGACTTCGATCAG
>JBDTQB010000194.1:0-8307 GCA_039932395.1 Vicinamibacteria bacterium
CATTCGTTGAAACCCATGGGATGTTCAACCGGAGGGCCCTTCTTAAGGTCCATGGATGGAACATCCGTGCGACTCCACACCGAGGCGTGTCGGATGGCATCGCGCCGCTGGATCTCCCCAATGAAGGAAGAGTCCTTCCCGGGCTTCACGGAGGCGCACGCGCCGAGGGACAGGCCGATCACACAAACGGCGAAGGGCCTTGCCAGAGACCGTCTCGCTGACTTGCTCCAGCCCTCGAACATCGCCTTTGCACACCTAGTTTCATTCATCGCTCAGCTGCCTCGATGAGTGTCTGAGCAAGTCGTGTGCCCGCGCTCCCTCAACCGCGCCTTAACCCGACCTTAACCTCGGCTCAAATCGACGCTGCGCGCGGCCGGTTTCTACAAAACCGCAGCCAGGAGCAGCATCTCAGCGCCGCAGTTTTTCCTGGAGGACGGAGAGCAGCGAGCGTCGTCCGGGTCCGGGCAGGCGCTCCACGTAATCTTCGCCCACGCGCGCGAGGGCGAAGAGATCGGATCCCTGGCGTGAGATCGCAGGGGCGTGATCCGCCTTTCCCGCGAAGGCCGCGACGTAGCCGACGACGGCGGCCAGGGCGCGCGCGTGGGGAGAAGAAACATGCCACGGATAGCAGAGCGCCTTCGCCGACGCGTCGGCCTTCTCGCGCAGCAGGCGTCGCGCCTCTGCCAAATCGAAACGCATGGCCTCGTTCGTCTCAGCTTCCGTCTCGAAACGGTCTTCGGTCGCCCAGTAGGCCGGCTTGCCGGAGAGACGCGGCGCGGATTCAGGAAGAGGCGTGCCGACGGGAACGAACTTGCCACGAACCTGACGGCCGTTGATCTGCACGAAGGGGCAGTCGAACTCACCGTAGCCCGAGCGCATCGACTCATTCATCACGCCGTCCTCCGCCTTAGAGACGGGGATGCGCGCATGCAGGTGGGTGTGGCTTTCGAGGTCAATGACGTCCCGCATGGCGCGAGCCTCGCCCCAGGTGATGAACGGGCGTTCGGCGGAATCGTCCCGCTTCGTAAGCGCGTCCCACTCTGATTCGGCGACATCGCCGATCGTCTTGAAGACTTCGTCGGAGTCGTCGACTGCACTGGTCACGAGGAAGGCGGTGGCCTTCATGCCGAGCCGCTTGAGAATCGGATAGGCGACGGTCCAGGTGGATGCGCGTCCGTCGTCGATCGTGATGAGGACCGACCTGGACGGCGCCTTATCCCGTCCCATGAGGTCGTCGAGATACGTCGCCATGCCGATCGCCTGATAGCCAGCGTCGCGGACGTAGCGCATCTTCCGTTCGAAGGAGCGCGGCTCCAGGCTGTGGAAAGTGAAGACGGGGATATCGCCGGGAGCGACCTCGCCGCCTCGGACGAAGTCGGGATCTCGAGTGGCGAGATCCTGGAGCAGCCGGCCCGCCTCAACGGCCCGCTTGAGCGCAGGCATCAGGCCGTTTCGACGGGCGTGTGGTCGTGCTCATGAGACTTGCGCACGAGCCATACGACCAAGCCCGAGATCGACAGGAGGACCACGAGGCCCGCGGCGACGATCGAGAAGGCGAGCGCGCTTTCCCGCGGCAGGCCGACTTGCTTGAAGTACAGGACGTAGACGCCTTCGCGGACGCCCCAACCGTTAAACGAAATCGGGATCGCCTGAATCAGTGAGCACAGGGGCACCATCAGAAGAGAGGTGCCGAGATCGAGGGGAATGTGAAGCGCGCGCGCGATCAGATAGAAGTAGTAGACCCCCAGGAACTGCAGGACCAGAGACAGGGCGAAGGCCTTCATCACCGCGCCCTTCCGAGAGCGGTAGGCGTTCACCGTGCTTTGAACAGACTCGAAACGCGAATGGATCCAGGGGAATCGCTTGACCCCGACGAGCTCCACCACCTTGGTCACCAGGCCGGACTTCGCGAAGATTCCGCCGAGGATCAGGAAGAGGACGGTCAGGCCGAGGAGAATCACGCGAGCGCCGGCCAGTCCGCGCACCGCCGTGCCGCCGAGCAGGTAGGCCGGCATCGCGATGAAATACAGGGCGACGAAGCCGACCACCCGGTCGAGGAACGCGACGGTCAGAGCCGCGGTCTTCGAACCGGCGGCCTTGGCGGAGTCACGCACGCGGACCACGTCTCCACCCACGTTGCTCGGCAGGAAGTTGCCGAAGAAGGACGCCACCATGTACGAGTTGATCAGCATGCCGAACGTGGTTTTGTTGCTGCCGGCCGCGTCGAGGAGAACTTTCCAGCGGATCGTGGAAAGGACGACCACCACGCAGTAGACAAAGGCGGCCACCGCGAACAAATCGTGCCGGCCCTCGATGAAATGCTGAAGGACGTCCGAAAGGTCAACGCTGTGAAGCAGATAGGCGAGCAGCCCCACGGAGAGGAGGAGCTTGACGATCAGGAGAAGAGTGCGGTTCAAGAAAAGTAACTGTTTTGAGAGAATGAACCGTGATCGTACGACAACGGGCCGGTTCTTCTAAGGCAGGGCAGCCGGGGATGGCTCGTTGACCGGCTCTCCGGCTCCGTCCGGCTCGATGAAGGACGTCGGAATTCAGGCGGCTTTCGGCGACCGGCGTTCGGCCTCTGAGAAGTACCAGGACCTTGTTGTCGGCTCTCGCAGTCTCGCCCGGCTGGTCCATTTCGAGCTCGTGATGCTCTGGACGTCGTGGGTGCCCGGAGCCCTTGGGCTTCTGCTCCGGAAGATCTTCTATCCGACTCTCCTCGGATCGTGCGGGCGCGGCGTGGTCTTCGGAACCGGCGTCACCCTCAGGCATCCCCACAAGATCCACATTGGCGATGGAACGGTGATCGACGACAACGTCCTTCTCGATGCCAAGGGCGTCGCCAACAAGGGCATCACCATCGGTGACCAGGGGTTTGTCGGCCGCAACTCGATCCTGTCCTGCAAAGATGGCGACATCGTTCTCGGCAGCCACATCAACATTGGTTTCAACTGCGAAGTGTTCTCCTCGTCCAAGGTCGAAGTGGGCGACTACGGGCTCTTCGCCGCGTACACGTACGTGGTGGGCGGCGGGCATGATCATTCGGCCGTGGGTGCTGCCATTATCGATCAGGCGCGTCCTTCACTTGGGGTCACCATCGGCCGCAATGTCTGGCTGGGCGCGGGAGTGAAGGTCCTGGACGGGGTGACCCTTGGATCCAACGTCGTGGTGGGGGCGGGTGCGGTCGTCAACGAATCACTTCCCGACTCCGTCATCGCGGCGGGCGTTCCCGCGAAGATCATCAAGCGTCGCGACGATCTGACCGCCGAACGTCAGGCATGAGCCGCATCCTTGTCGTGGTGTCGTCCGCCCCGTTCGTGCGCGGTGGGCACATGGTCATCGCGGAAGAAACCGTCGCCGCGCTGCAGCGGGCGGGTCATGAGGCGGAGATTTTTCAGACGCCGACCAATCGTTTCGGCCGTCAGTTCGATGCTTACGAAGCAACGCGACTCACCGACGTCTCGGAAGGCGCCGACGGCCGTCGCATCGACCAGATCATCACGATGCGCTATCCCGCGTTCGCTCTGCGCCATCCCAGGCACGTTTGCTGGCTGACCCACACCATGCGCGAGTACTACGATCTCTGGGATGCGCTCATTGGCGGTTTCGGTCGCAAGGGGAAGCTCAAAGAGCGGGTGAGGCGCTTCTTCGTCCATCGACTCGATCGCCGGTTGCTGACTCAGAACGTCACGAAGCTCTACACGATCTCGCAGACCGTCACCGATCGCTTGAATCAGTTCATCCGCGTGCCCTCGACGGTGCTCCACCCACCGCCGCCCGCCCGCGCCTACCGATGCGATGCGTATGAGCCTTACATTTTCGCGGTCAGTCGGCTCCATCCTCTGAAGCGCATGGACCTGCTCATCGAAGCGATGGCTTTGATGAAGGATCAGTCCCTCCGCGCCGTCATCGCCGGGGAAGGCGACGAAGAGACCAAGCTGCGTGCGTTGATCCGAGAGAAGGGTCTCGAAAGCAGGGTCGACCTCGTCGGCGCGATCTCAGAGGACGCCAAGCTCGATCACTACGCGAAGTGCCGCGCGGTGTACTTCGCGCCGAAGAACGAGGACTACGGCTTCGTCACATTGGAAGCCATGTCGAGCGCGAAGGCAGTGCTTACCGCGACTGACGCTGGCGGCCCGACGGAGCAGGTTGAAAACGGCGTCAACGGCTGGATTCTCTCGCCGACCGCTCCTGCCTTCTCCGATTGTCTCGACCGCGTGGCGGGGGATCACGCGGAGGCGGAACGAGCCGGTCGCAACGGCCAGGCCTTCGCCGCGAGACACACCTGGGATCAGGTCGTTCCGCAGCTTCTTCTCTAAGCGCTCACTTCGATCGCTAACTCGGGCGTGTTGACACCCGTAGGATCGAACCAGGCAACGCCTTCGGCGACCAGATCAAAACGCAGGCGGTACTTCCCGGGCGTGGATGGCGCGTGGCAGGTGAACGAAAGCTCGATGCGGTCGACCGGCTTCATGTCATGAGGAAGCGGGAAGCGTTCATGGTCCAGGACCAGGACGTTGCGGGATGGGTCACAAACCACGACACCTACGCAGACGGAGCCTTTGACCCCAGGCGGCCCCGCGATCCAGCGCGTATCGCCGGCATTGTGAATGAGCAGAGTCACGTCGATGGAACCGCTCGGTGCGATCGGACCGACGCCCCCGTCGACGTCAGGGATGACCAACTTGAGGTTCGCCAGGAGATGGTTCGGCTTAAGGCTGCTCGCGAGTTCGAAGCGGTCTGACAGGGTCAGCGTTGGCGACCCGGTCTGTTCGAACCAGGCGACGCGGTCGTCGAGCATGTCGAGCTGGATCAGGCAGTCGCCGTCGGCGCTTGCCTTGGGAAGACGGATGTCCAGATCGATCGACTCGCCTGGAGCCACATCGCGGGGGAGATAGACGCGCACGAAACCACGCGCGATGGTCTCTCGCTTCAGATTCAGGAAGTGCGCGGCGAGCGCAACGAAACCGCCGAGCGGCGTCTCTTGATGAAGCCAGAGCGTGTCGCCGGTGTTCTTCACGCGGAGGGACTGAAGAGAGCCCGGGAGCGAAGGATGCTTGACGAGGGACGTGGGCGTGATCTCCGCCCGCAGCACGCTGGGATTCCGGCTGTCCGGCGTGCTCGTGCCCTTCAGCATCGACAGAACCATGAAGTGGCGGAGCGACTCGCGAAGCTGATCGATGGGGAAGATGAGGTCGTCACCTTCCATGAACTTCATGTGCTGATCGAGCGAAAAGGTGAGGCTGGACGGATCGGGAAAAGGCTTGAGGTGGGGCGAATGAAATCCGACGGCCGTGGCCAGCTTCATCAGATCTTCGAGATGAAGATCGTTCTCCAGCACGCCGTGGATCTCCGTCTCGTAGGCGCCTTGATCGCTGTGCGCATGACCTTCGCCCGGCTCACCCATCACCAGACGGCCGCCCGGCTTGAGGATGCGGAAGAACTCGGCCAGCACTTCGCTCTGATTCGGTACGTGATGGAAGGAGTCGAAGCAGACGATGCGATCGACCGAAGCATCGGGAATGGCCAGCGCGTGGCCGGAGTACTTCACGAACTCCGGTTTGAGTTCCATCTGATGTCGCGGATCGGCTGCGAACATTTCGCGGCCGAAGCTGAGCGCGGTCTCGCTCACGTCGACCGAGATCGTCCGGCAGCGCAGACGATTCATCATCGAGGACAGCCAGCAGCTTCCCGCACCGAAGTCCACCACCGTCATCCCTACGCCCAGATCCAGCTCATGCAGCACCAGTCCCAGGCGATACAGGATGCCCGGGGTGTCGCGCACGGTGCTGAGCGGTTTGTTGAGGACATGAAGCCGCGCATCCGGCTCGGCGGCGATGTGCTTCCAATGACGCTCGGCGTTGCGGTTGAACTCCTCGGCGCGGCTCAGCAGTACCGCCTCTGAATACGTCGGATGGTCGTGAAGGCGCGGCGCCTTGGGCGTGGCGCTGAGCGCCTGATAGGCGAGAGAGAGATGGCGGCGGAACGAACGGTAGTCCATGAGAGCGTCGCATTCTCGCAGCCTTCTGTGATTCATTCGCGGCCCGCGAGCCTGTATAACGACGGTGCGCGGGGCAGCGCGCGACTGGAGAGAGCATGAAGAGAACAATGTGCGGGCTGGGTGTGGGTGTGTTGGTCGTCGCGCTGATGCCCTCGATGATGGAGCACGGGTCCACCCAGGCCGCCCCGCCACCCCCGCTGGGCGCCAACGCGCCGATCGACATCACGGTCAGCGAGGGCACGTCGATGTCGGTCAGCGCGTCGCCCGATGGCTCCGCGTTTGCAACGGATCTTCAGGGAAGCCTTTGGATCGTTCCGTCGAAGGGCGGTCAGGCGAAGCGGATCACCGACCTCTTCAATGATGCGCGTCAGCCTGCGTGGTCGCCGGACGGCCAGACCATCGCCTACTTCGCGTATCGCGACGGCGGCTACGACCTGTGGGCCATCGCACCTGACGGTTCGCATCAGCGCAAGCTGACCTGGGGCAACTTCGACGATCGTGAACCCGCGTGGTCTCACGACGGAACGCGACTCGCCTTCTCATCGGATCGTGGAGATCCCCTCGGCAGCGACTACAACGTCTGGACCCTCGACCTCACGAGCGGCGCGCTGAAGCAGCTCACCAAGGATCCGGCCAACGACTACATGCCGACGTGGTCGCCCGACGACCAGGAGATCGCGTTCATCTCAACGCGGGAGAACTCTCAGTCGGTCTGGGGGGTGAATGTCGCGAGCGGCGCCGAACGCCGCGTGACCGATCCGAAGATCCGCGCGGAGTCGCCGTCGTGGGGACCTGCAGGCGATCTTGTGTATCACTCAGCGCTTCCTGGCCAGAGCCGGCTGGAGCTCGCGGGGAAGCCGCTCACCGGGACGGAGAACGCTTTCGCTTTCCGCGTGTCCTGGACGTCACCGACCGAGTTTGTCTATGTCTCCGACGGGAAGATCCGACGCCGATCCATCAGCGCGCCGGAGGCGGCGCCGCAAACCGTTGAGTTCACCGCGGCTCTTCAAGTCACGCGTCCGCAGTACGTCCATCGCAAGCGAGATTTCACTTCGACGCTTCCCCGCAAGGTTCTCGGCATCGTGCGCCCCGAGATCTCGCCGGATGGAAAACAGGTTGCCTTTGCCGCGATCGGTGACATCTATCTGATGTCGATCGGCGGCAAGCCGGAAAACCTCACTAAGGATCGTTTCCTTGACGCCGAGCCCGCGTGGTCACCGGATGGGACGCACCTCGGGTACTCCTCCGACAAGGGCGGCGATCTTCTTCAGCTTTGGGTGCGCGACCTCAAGTCGGGCCAGGATCGTCAGCTCACGAAGTTGACCACTCAGCCGATGGGCGCTGCCTGGAGCCCGGATGGAACGCGCATCGCATTCCTCGAAGTGGACGGAATGTGGCGTCGCGCCGCCGTGTCGGTGGTCGATGTGGCGACCGGCAAGGTCACGAAGATTCACGATTCGCTCTTCGGTCCTGGCATGCCGTCATGGTCGCCCGATGGCAAGCGGGTCGCGGTCACGATGGTCGCTCCATATTCGACGCGTTTCCGTGAGGGAACCAACCAGGTCCTCACCATGTCGTCCAGCGGCGGCGACGACAAATGGTTCGCGCCACAACCCAATCTCTCGATCGATTCGCGCGGTGGCTGTGGCCCCGCGTGGTCTCCCGACGGAACCAAGATGGCGATGATCTACGAAGGCGTCCTGGCCGTGGTCCCGGTCTCGAAGGCCGGCGAACCTCTGGGCCCACCGCGCCACATCACCACGGAGCAGGCCCATTCGCCGAGCTGGGCGGGTGATTCGAAACACATCCTTTACCAGTCGATGGACAAGCTGAAGCTCATCGACATCGAGACGGGCGTCATCAAGGATGTGCCGGTCGATCTCAGCTACACCCTGGATGTTCCGAAGGCGCGTACGTTGATTCACGCGGGCCGCTTGGTCGATGGCAACAGTGAGACCGCGCGGACCAACGTGGATGTCGTGGTCGAAGGCAATCGCATCGTCAGCGTGGCGCCTCATTCCGCAGTTGGACACTCTGGTCCCAACTTCATCGATGGGTCCGCGTTGACGTTGATGCCGGGTCTGATTGAGTTCCACTCGCATCTTCAGAAAGACATGGGCGAAGCGCAGGGCCGCGCCTGGCTGTCGTTCGGCATCACCACGGTGCGAAGTCCGGGGGGCACGCCCTACGAAGCCGTGGAGGATCGTGAAGTCATGGACGCGGGGGTGCGGCCTGGTCCGCGTGTCTACTCCACCGGCTATCTGATGGAGTGGCAGCGGGTCTACTACAAGATGGGCATCGCGATC
>JBDTQB010000195.1:0-8295 GCA_039932395.1 Vicinamibacteria bacterium
CTCAGAGCCACCGACTTTCCGAAAGCGCTGAGGCTCCTGCGACAAGCCGTCGCCGCCGCGGATCGTCCCGACTACCATCTCGGGCTCGCCGAGGCGCTCGAGAAGTCGGGCGCTACATCTGATCAGTTCATCTCTGAATACCGAACCGCTGCCAGCATCGCTCCGATCAACGTGCGCTACACATCTGAATGGGCCAAGGCTCTAAATCGCGCCGGCCGCGAGTCCGACGCCAAGGGCGCCTTCCAGCAAGCCCTTGATCTCCAGCCAGACCATGTTGCCAACCTGCGTGAGATGGCCAATCTGTTCACTCGCCACAGCGACATGACGGGTGCGCGTCCGTATCTCGAAAAAATCGTCCAACTGCAGCCCGATGACCTCGCCCCCAAGCAGGATTTGGCGCGTGCGCTTGAGGCGGCGGGAGACCTCAATGGAGCGATTTTCCAGTACCAGACCATTCTGACCGGCATGCCCGGAGCCGACATGAGTCGCGCGCTTCTGTCCGAGGTCTACATGAAGCAGAACAAGAGCGACGAAGCCTTGCGAACCTTGAATGAAGGACTCGCGCAGAACTCTTCCTCGGCTCTTCTCTACCGCGAAAAGGGTCGAGTTCTCGATCGCCGTGGCAATGCTCAAGAGGCCGTGGCCGCATACCGCGAATACGTCCGGCTCGCTCCGCAGGCCGCTGACAATCGCACCTTCGTCGAACGTATCGCGCAACTCTCCGGTCAGAGCGGTTCCTGATGGCCGGCTTTTCACGCCGTCTGACCTGGGCCCTGGTGGCCACTTTTGTCTGCGTGAGCGCGTCACCAGCGCAGGATCAAAGCCTGGCCGGTGCCGCGAAGCGGGAAAAGGCGCGGCGGGCCAAAGTTTCGAAACCCGTCAAGGTGTTGACTGAAGAAGACGGGAAAGAAATCGCCACCAAGGGAACAGGTTCTCTCACCGCTCTCACCAGCGCAGCGGGTTCTGATACTGAGGTCGTGCAGGTCTCAACCGAAGCTCCGATTGAAGTCCGGAAAGCCGAATGGAAAAAGAGAGCTGACGATCTGCGGGCGAGGATAGCGAGCTACGAGGCGGACATCACGCAGAAAATTGCCGACGTCGAGGCCTTCCGGTCCGACATTGCGCCCTTATCCGCTCAGGAAGCCCAGGATTCCCTTCGCATTCAGAAGCGGGAGCAGCAAATCGCCGAGATGAACGCCGAGGTCGAGAAGCAGCGCGCCAATCTCGCGGGCGCTCGGAAAGCGATGGCCGATCTCGAAACGGAAGCGCGCCAGAACAGCATACCCGCGGGCTGGCTTCGTTAGCCGAACGCGCCGTCGTTCCGACGCGCCTTCGCTTTCGCGATGATCGATGTCCTTCTAGTCGAAGACAAGGACTCGCTCAGGCAGGCCCTGACTGAGACCCTTCGTGACCACGGCCTGACTGTCGAGGGCGCCGCCGATACCTACGAGGCCAAGCGGGCTCTCGCGCGCACGACGTTTGGTGTGGTGCTGACCGATCTCAAGCTGCCTGCCGGAAGTGGGTTCGACGTCATCACTGCGGCGCTCAAAGCCGGTCCCGAGACCGATGTCATCGTCATGACCGCCTTCGGCTCCATCGAAGATGCCGTGCGCGCCATTCGCGAGGGCGCGTCCGACTTCCTCACCAAGCCGGTGGACACCGATCACCTGCTTTTGCTCGTCGATCGCGCGCTCGACCGACGCCGTCTGAAGCGCCGCGCCTTCCTCCTGGAGGAGGAACTGCAGGAGCGCATGTCCCTTCCGCGTCTCGTTGGAACCAGCGACGGCCTCAAAGAAGCGCTGTTGCAGGTTCAGCGCGTGGCGCCTTCTGACACCACGGTGCTGATCCTTGGCGAAAGCGGAACCGGCAAGGAGCTGCTCGCCCGATCCGTCCATCAGCTTTCCCCACGCGCCAAGGGCCCGTTCGTCGCGATCAATTGCGCTGCCATCCCTGAGACGTTGCTGGAGAACGAGCTGTTCGGACACGAGAAGGGTGCTTTCACGGGAGCCAACGCCCGCAAGCTCGGCCGTGTCGAAATGGCGCAGGGTGGAACTCTGTTTCTTGACGAAATCGGTGAGCTGCCGTTGTCGCTGCAGCCGAAGATTCTCCGGCTGGTTCAGGAACGCCAATTCGATCGGGTAGGCGGAACCGAGACCCGGCAGGTCGATCTTCGTCTGGTCACGGCGACGAATCGTGATCTCAAGTCGATGGTGGCGGCGCGGGAGTTCCGCGAGGATCTCTATTTCCGGCTCTCGGTGATTGAAATCTTCATTCCGCCCCTGCGCGCTCGACGCGACGACATCCTTCCGCTCGCTGAATCCTTCCTTGCCAAGTTCTCGCGGGACGCTGGGCGCCGCCGCCCCTTGACCCTTTCCCCCGCGTCGATTCGCGCGCTGATCGACCATGCCTGGCCGGGCAATGTGCGTGAGCTGCAGAATGGAATCGAGCGCGCGGTGATCCTGTGCGGTGGGGATGTCATCGAGCCGGAGCACCTGCGTATCGACGCTCAAGCCGCGGTTCGCCCCTCTATGTCCGACGTCATCGATCTGCACGGCTCGGTCAGCGAGGTTCGTGAGCGCGCGGCTGACGCCGCGGAGATGGAAATGGTCACGCGCGCCCTGGCCGATGCGGACGGCTCGGTCGAGACAGCCGCGGCAACCCTGGGAATTTCGACGAGCGCGTTCCGTCGGCGGGTGAAGAAGCTCAGCTCCGTCGAGGACGAAGAGCCGCCCGTTTCGTAACAGGCTGCGCCGAACCGCCTCATCCCGCGCCAACAAGAAAGGCAACCCCAAAAACGAAGGGTTGCCTTTGGCACGAGGGGCGTTGGTTTGCTTACGCTTCGAGCGGCTTCATCTTCTTGTAGCGATCTTCGGAAGGAAGAACGCGTTTGCGCAGACGGATCGCCTTCGGCGTCACTTCCACCAGTTCGTCGGTGGAGATGAACTCCAGCGCCTGCTCCAGTGTGAGCTGGCGGTGGGGGGTGAGACGGAGCGCATCGTCGGCGCTTGAAGCGCGCATGTTGGTGAGCTTCTTCGCCTTGGTGACATTGACGTCCATGTCGCCCGCGCGCGCGTTCTCGCCGACCACCATGCCTTCGTAGACCTTCTCGGCGGCGCCGAGGAACAATTCACCGCGTTCCTCCAGGTGGAAGAGAGCGAACGTGGTGGTGTCGCCGATGCGGTCGGCGACCAGAGACCCCTTGGTCCGGCGGGAGATCTCGCCGACCCAGGGACGGTAAGAGTCGAACAGGCGGTTCATGACCGCGGTCCCGCGCGTGTCGGTGAGGACTTCGGTGCGGATGCCGATGAGACCGCGGGTGGGAACAAAGAAGTCAAGCAGGACGCGGCCTGAGCCGTGATTGACCATCTTCGACATTTCGCCGCGCCGCAGCGCCATCTTTTCCATCATGACTCCGGTGAACGTTTCCGGAATGTCGATGGAGACAAGCTCAAACGGTTCCATGCGGACGCCGTCGACCATGCGCGTGATGACGTCGGGGTTCGACACCGCGAGCTCAAAACCTTCGCGACGCATGTTTTCGATGAGGATGGCGATCTGCAGTTCGCCTCGACCGATGACTTTGAACGAATCAGCGCTCTCCGTCGGCTCCATCTTGAGCGCGACGTTGGTGAGCAGCTCCTTGTCGAGGCGGTCTTTGATGTGGCGCGACGTGACGTACTTGCCGTCGCGACCGGCCATGGGCGATGTGTTGATCGAAAACACCATCGACAAAGTGGGCTCGTCGATGTGGAGCGGAGGCAGCGGATGCGGATCGGTGGCGCTGGTGACGGTCTCGCCGATGTTGACCTCGGAGAAACCGGCGAGGGCGACAACGTCACCCGCACTCGCCTCTTCAACTTCGCGGCGCGAGACGTCTTCGAACGAGAACATCTTGGTGATCTTGGCGGTGACCATGGTGCCGTCACGGTGGACCAGAGCCACGTTCTCGCCGGTCTTGACCGTGCCTTCGAA
The DNA here is from genome assembly GCA_039932395.1 of Vicinamibacteria bacterium. Lineage (GTDB taxonomy): Bacteria > Acidobacteriota > Vicinamibacteria > Fen-336 > JAGNNV01 > JAGNNV01. The sequence continues at coordinate 3,973 of JBDTQB010000195.1, forward strand.
GATACGACCGATCGCCAGACGTCCGAGGTAGTCGGAGTAGTCGAGGTTCGCGATCAGCATCTGCAGAACCTTGGTCGGATCGCCGCCCGGCTCCGGCACGGTTTTGACGATCGCTTCGAACAAGGGCCCGAGGTCCTTCATGGGCTCATCGGGCGTCAGGCCCGCGAGGCCAGCGCGCGCGTTCGCGTAGATGACGGGGAACTCGAGCTGCGCTTCGGTCGCGTCAAGATCAATGAAGAGGTCGTAGACCGCGTTCAGAACTTCCTGGATACGCGCGTCCTTGCGGTCGATCTTGTTGATGACCACGATGGGTGCGAGCTTCTTCTCAAGCGCCTTACGCAGAACGTAGCGTGTCTGGGGCAGCGGACCTTCGGAAGCGTCGACCAGAAGGAGAACACCGTCGACCATGCTCAGGGCGCGTTCGACTTCACCGCCGAAGTCGGCGTGACCCGGCGTATCGCAGATGTTGATCTTGATGCCTTTGTAATGGACCGCCGCGTTCTTCGCGAGAATGGTGATTCCGCGTTCGCGTTCAAGGTCGTTCGAGTCCATCACGCGCTCGACGATTTCCTGGTTCTCACGGAAGCCGCCGGCCTGACGCAGCAGGGTATCGACAAGCGTAGTCTTGCCATGGTCGACGTGGGCGATGATGGCGATGTTGCGCAACTGAGTCATTTTGTGGCCTTTACGGCGCGTCCTCTCTAAGATTCCCCGCAGAAGGAGGGGGAAAGCAGGCTAGTTTACCGAAAAACCAGCGTCAGAGGCTTGGGCCAGTTCATCTTGAGTGTTGACCCCTCGCAGAACGCCCTCCGACGCCGGGACTTCCGCCACGCGCGTCGGATCCTTTCGCACCACATCGCGCAGGGTCTTGAGCATCGGATCGCTGACGATTTCAAGCATCGCCGCTCGACCGATTCCGACCGGATGGCCGCGCCGACCGGAATTCGTTGGGATCACGATCGCGGTTTGAGCGAGGAGTCCGGCTGCAACCGCACGGATGTCGTCGGAGGTGACGAGCGGATAATCGACGGGAAGGAGGATAGCGCCGGAGGCGCCGCGCGCGAGTGCCGCGACGACTGCCAGCTTGACCGAGGAGAACATTCCACCGTCCTGATCCGGATCGGGATTCACCAGGCGCACCTCCCCCGCGATCGCCTTCGGAAGCGAGTCCGCGACGAGAGCATTCACCACAAGGATCGTGTCCAGCTCGGCTTTCTGGAACGATCGAATCGCCCGCGCATGGAAGGTCTCGTCCCCGAGCTTGAGCAGAGCTTTGGGTTGGCCGATCCGCCGGCCCATCCCCGCTGCCAGGACTATGCCGATCATCACAAGGCAAGGCCGATCTTCGCCCTATACTCGCGGCCCTGACCCATGAAACCGAAACATCTCATTTCGCTCAAAGATTACTCGCGCGGGGACATCGAAGAGATCTTCGTTCTCGCCGAGAAGATGAAGGCCGATCCCGCCTCCTACAAGACGGCGCTCGCCGGCAAGACGCTGGCGATGATCTTCCAGAAACCTTCGACGCGGACCCGTGTGTCCTTTGAAGTCGGCATGTTTCAGCTGGGCGGTCTCGCGGTCGTTTTGAACCACGACGAGATTCACCTGAGTGTGGGCGAGTCGGTGGCCGATACGGCGCGCGTTCTTTCGACCTTCGCCGACGGCATCATGGCCCGCGTGTTCGCGCATCAGGATGTCCTTGATCTCGCGAAGTTCGGTTCAAAGCCCGTGATCAACGGCCTCTCCGACCTGCTGCATCCCTGCCAGGCGCTCGCCGACTTCTTCACTTTGCGCGAGCGGTTCGGTTCGCTCACCGGCCTCAAGGTCGCGTATGTCGGTGACGGCAACAACGTCTGCCACGAGCTGATGATTGGCGCTTCACGGTTGGGGGTCGAGATGGTGATCGCCACACCGAAGGGATTTGAGCCGAATCCGCTGATCACGAAGAGCACCGCGCGCGACGCCCAGAAGATGGGGACACCGGTGGCCAAGCTGATGAACGATCCCTTGGAAGCGGTGAAGGGCGCCAGGGCGGTCTACACCGACGTATGGACGTCGATGGGGCAGGAAGCCGAGGAAGAGAAGCGCAAGAATGCGTTCGCTTCGTTCACGGTCGACGCCGCCATGATGGCGCTCGCCGCTGATGACGCTGTCTTCATGCATTGTCTTCCCGCGCATCGCGGTCTCGAAGTCACCGACGAAGTGATGGACGGGCCTCAGTCGGTGGTCTTCCAGCAGGCCGGGAACCGCCTGCATGCGCAAAAAGCCGCCCTTCAGCTTCTGCTCGAATAGCCTCTTCCGAGCGGCCTAAGCCGACCGGCGTCGCAGCCGACTCACAAGCCACGCCTCTGTCAATCGCGCGAAGGCATGCGCGTTCAACGTGTGGATCAACGGCCGACCGACACCCTTGAGAAGGATTTCCTTCAGACGCGCGCCATCACGCTTCTTGTCGCTGAGCGTTGCTGTCTTGATCTGGGCGATGAGTTTCGGGGGAAGCGGCGTCTTGGGCCCAACCTGAGTGATGGCTCGCCGCATCCGTTTTGCCGCAGCCTCTTTGAGCAGCCCCATCTCCTCGCTCAAGTCGACCGCGAACTCCATTCCATAGCCGACACCTTCTCCGTGAGTGAAGACGCGATAGGCGGTCGCCGCTTCGAGAGCGTGACCCACGGTATGCCCCAGATTGAGAAGCACGCGGTCGCCGGTTTCCCGCTCGTCGCTTTCAACCACTCTGGCCTTGATCGCGATGGACGTGGCGATCGCCCGCTCGAGATCCGCATCCGAGGCGCGGCGGAGTCCGCGGGTGCGCTCAAGAAGAGCAAGCAGGGCTGAACTGCGCAGAAACGCAGCTTTGAGGATTTCGTAGACGCCGCTCTGATGCTCCCGGCGGGGAAGCGTCTTCAGGAAGGTGAGGTCAGCGAGGACCAGGCTTGGCTGATGAAACGAGCCGACCAGATTTTTTCCCTCGGCGAGGTTGATTCCGGTCTTGCCGCCGACGCTGCTGTCGACCATCGACAAGAGGGTCGTCGGAATTTGAATGAACCGGATGCCGCGCATGTAAGTGGCGGCTGCGAAGCCCGCGGCATCGCCGACCGATCCACCGCCAAAGGCGATCACGAAACTTGAACGGTCGAGCTTCGCCTTGGCCATGGCGGCCATGGCCCTCTCCCATTGCGACGACGTTTTGCCCGCCTCTCCATCAGCCAGGAGCAGCGTTTGGCGCGTCGCGAATCCCGCTCCGGCGAGTGCTGCATGAAGCCTTGCGCCATGCAGGTCCATCACGCGGCGTGATGAGATCACGATGCCGCTCGCGCCCGCGCCCAGGCAGGCTTTAAGTTCCCCACGCGCCAACACGCCGGGTCCGACCACGACGTCGTAAGGCGCGCGACCGGCGACCACCGTGATTCGTTTCATGGCGAGCCGAGCCTAGCAGTCACTCTCGACCGATAGACCCGGTTCGGAGTCAGGGAGGTGGAGCGATCAGCGCACTTTGGGTCGCAACCAGCCGGGCAGCGCGCCTTCGCGCCGAGCGCGTTGCTGGAACTCATCTTCAAGTTCGCGCGCTTCCGCTTCCAGGTTCCGCGCCTGCGTTTCCAGAAGCGAAGACGAACGCCGACCCGTCACCGGCTTCTTCTTCGGATCGCGAGGAATCTCCGACGCCTCCTGGCGCAGGGCCCGCGCCTCATTCCGAAGGCGGCGGGTCTTCTGGTCCACCGAACGCCATTGCGCTCGCCAGTCGGCTTCGGAGAACCCGGAGCCGGCATCCGCGGTGTTTGCGTGCGATTCGGATCGTAGTGCATCGCCGCTTGCTTTGGACTTCGTCGGGCGTCGCGATCGGCCGGAGGCCGCATCGCGGGTCGCGGCAGACCCGCTGCCAACTTCGGACTCGGCGCCGGTCTCATACCGACACGCGGACATGCGATCCAGATCCGCGTTCGTGAAAACACGTGGCTTGGAGCGCGCCTCTTGAGGAAGAGCGCAACGGGACTGAGGTGCAACCGCAGTCAGAACAGTCAGGGCAAGGATAAGAAACGTCATTTGGGTCTCCAGTCTCGGGAGAGACACCAGGAGACGACCCGCAAGCCACCGGCATTCTGTCGCCAAGCAGCCTCCACTTGCAAACGGTTTTGGCAGAAACGCGAGGGAAGTCGAGGCAACCGACTAGAATCACCGGCTTCTCGTCATGACTGCTCCTCGCCTGTTCCCTTTCGCTGAAGTCTGGTGGTTTTACATCGTCTTCACCGGACTCATCGCCGCGCTGCTCGCGATCGACCTGGGCTTCTTCCACAAGCAGGCGCACCGCGTCTCGATGAAGGAAGCGTCCGG
>JBDTQB010000196.1:0-8289 GCA_039932395.1 Vicinamibacteria bacterium
TCCTCCTGCCATTCGTGCTCGCCTGCGGCGTTCTCGGGACGCGCCTTCAAGACGTCGGCCAGGCCGCTGAACGGCGGATCCACGGCGTAGAGCATGGGTGTCACCACCGACTCACGCCATTGGGTGGAATCGGCGGGAACCACCAGCAGCGCACCTCCACGCCCGTGTGCGCGCATCGAGGCGGCCATTTCGACCAGCACGTTGACCGAGGTCAGATTGCCGAAGCCATCGATGAATCCGAGCAGCGACTTAACCAGCGACGGGCAATCGGGCACGGCGGCGCCGCCTGCTTCATCAACTACCTTGACCTGATCGCCTTCCAGCACCGCCACGTTGACGAACTTGCCGAAGGGCTCGCTCCGGTGTTTCACGACCAGCAGGCCCGAGGCCACGACCTCAACCACCAGGCAGAACGCAGGCACATCGCGGGTCGTGCCCCAAACGTGGAAGTCGTCGCCCTGACGACCGACGCCCAAGTGAATGCCGGGACGCTCTACCGCCGGAGCGACCTTAGCCAGCGGGGCGGGGCGCAGGGGAATAGGTGCGGCGAACTTAAGGGGATGGCCCGCGCGTTCAGGCGGAACGAAGGCCAGGGAGATCGTGGGGGTGACGCCTTCCTCGCGCTTGAGGCTCGCCCAAAAGGCTGCGTCAATGAGCGTCTCTACCGCGGTAGCGTCCGGAGTTTCAGGAAGATCGTGATGGCCTCGGTCGCGGGCCAGCGCGAGATGGCGTACGAAGTGCGCCTGCACCTTGGGCGCGACGATGCGAGCGGCAGGGTACGCGGGCGAGATCATTGAGGAGAGGATACTTCGAGGGCTTCACCCGTCCCGCTGCGCGTTGCGCGGCCGAGCCCGAACCCTAAGGAACGACCAGAACCTGCGGACGATTCGCCGCCGTTCCCTCTTTCGATGTGAACTGAACGTAGGGTCCGCTGTTGGCGAGGTTCTTCAGGACCAGCGTCACCACGTTCCGACCCGCCGCCTTTTCCGCCTGCAGGTAGGCGGTCACGTCTAGCTCGTACCAGCGTGCGCTGGTGGAGTTGACCACGATGGAGACGCTTGAAAGCGCTGCGGGTCCAGACCCGGGTTTGTTGTTCCACTTGATGCCGCCCTCTGTCCAGGTGGTATCGGAGACGGAGTAGATCCCGGTCTGAATGGCGGTGCTGGTCTTGGCGCTGACCGCCCCATACACCCTCACCTTCGCGTTGCCGATAGCAGGCAGGGACGAGAGGTCGAACTTCAGGTAGGTCCAGCGCTGGCTGGTGGTGGCACTCGCCTGCTGCGCCGCGAACGTGGTGGCCGCGCCGTAATTGGTGGTTGTGTTCGATCCACGCACTTCGGCATCGGCTATCGGAGCCCCGGCCGCCGTCACCTTCACGTTGATCACCGACGATGTGACAAACGCACCCCGGTTGTCAGTCGCCACAGCGGTGAGCGCATATGACCCGTACACAGCGCCCGTCCAGGCGACGGTATAGGGGCTGGACGAGTCGGTACCCAGGCTCATGCCGTCGCGGAAGAACTGCACGGAGGCAATGGTTCCGTCTGCGTCCGTGGCGGACGCGGTGAGGGTGATGCTGGCTCCGGACGCGTACTGAGCGTTGTTGGCGGGGGCCGTCAGCGCAACCGTCGGCGGCGCATTACGAATCACCGAGACCGAGGCTGATGTGACCGTGGCGGAGTTGCTGTCCGTCACCTTCGCGGTGAGGGCGTAAGTCCCGGACGCGGCGGACGGCCAGGTGAGCGACCAGGGCGCCGTCAGTCGCTCGCCCAACTTCGTGGATCCCGCGAAGAACTCAACCTTGGACACCGTGCCGTCGGGGTCGGCCGGGTCTGCCGTGAGCGTGACCGCGGCGGTAGTGAGAAACACCGAGCCTGCAGCGGGGCTGGTGAACGTCACTGTCGGTGCGAGGTTCGTGATGGTGACGGTGGCCGTCACGGGCGCCGAGGTGGCAATACCATCATTGACCGTGAGGGTCACGGTGAACGCGCCCACCGTAGCGTAGAGGTGGCTGGGCGTCGCTCCCGTGCCCGTTGTGCCGTCGCCGAAGTTCCAGAGATAGCTCAAAGTATCGCCGTCGGCGTCACTCGAGGCCGAGCCGTTGAACGCGATCGCGGCGAGGCGGGTGCCAGTCTGGGTTGCGGCTCCACGATTCGCGACGGGAGCGCGGTTGGTGATGGTGGAGGTCGATGTTGAGGCGGCCGACGTGGTGGTTCCGTCGTTCACGGTCAGCGTCACGGTGAAAGCTCCAGATGTGGCGTAGGTATGGCTGGGTGTGACGCCCGTGGCGGTTCCTCCATCACCGAAGTTCCATGAGTAGGTCAGCGTGTCGCCGTCGGGATCGGACGAAGCGGCCCCCGTGAACGCGACCGACTGATTGCGGAAGGCCGCGTGGGCGGCTCCTGCGTTGGCCGTGGGCGCCTGATTTGTAATGGTAACGGTCGAGGTCGCGGGCGCAGACCCTGTGGTTCCGTCATTCACCGCAAGCGTGACCGTGAACGTTCCCGCAGTCGCGTAAGCGTGGGCTGGAGCGACTCCGCTTCCCACGGCGCCATCGCCGAAGTCCCAGGCGTAGGTCAACGGATCTCCGTCCGCGTCGGACGATCCGGCGCCGTCGAACACGATGGGCAGATTGCGCACCCCTGAGTACGGACCGCCGTGGGACGCCACCGGCGCATGGTTCGTCAAGACGAAGATCGCCTGCGTCGAGACGTCATCGTTCGCGATGACCAGAGAGCAGTTCGGTCCTTGGCCAGCGCACGCACCAACCCACGACTGGAAGGTAGATCCACCGTCCGGCGTGGCAATCAGGTCGAGAGAGCCCGTCGGCACCTGTCGCGAACACGGCGTTGGAGAGGCGCACTGCGCCCCAGAACTCAGCCCGACGATGCCGGATCCCGAGCCACTGAAGGTCAGGTTTACTGAACGTGGCCCGCGAAATCCTGCGGTGACCGCAATATCGGCAGTCACGGAGAGCGTGCATTCCGGATCAGTCCCCGCGCTGAGGCACGCGTCGCTCCAACCATCAAACGTCGACGGAGAGACACCGTCAACGGGCGAAGCAGGCGATGCTGCGAGCGTCACGGACATGCCTGCGTAAAGCGAAACGGAGCAGGGTCCCGGGTTCGACGACAAGGGCAGGAAACAGTCGGCCGGCATGGCGAAGGGAGAGATCGACACCGAGCCCTGGCCATTGAGGGACGAGGAATGGTTGACGGTGAGGCTGACGGCCCCTCCGAACGTCACGCTGATGGACGTGGCGCCGGTGACCACGAGCGGTTCGCAGCTCATGCCGTTTGGAGGCTGCGGATAAGCCGAACAGCCAATTTGTGCCGTCACACCCGACGACGGGCCAGGCAGACCGGAGACATAGACCGTTTCGCCGACGCCGAAAACGCCCGCGCAGCTCACTGTGCTGTTGGCTGTGGTCTGACATGTCACGGGAGGCTGGCCCGGTCCGTTCAACGTCACGCTTCCCGCCCCGTCGTGCAGACTGGTCAGGTTCAGAGTGATGGGCTGAGGTCCTCTGAAAGTGGCCGTAAGAGTGAGGGGATCGGTGACTTGGAAGGGCGCGCAGGTGGCGCCGCCCGGAAAGACGTCCGACACGCAGCCGGTCAACGCCGTGACGACGGAATGATTCTGGGCCATAGAGCCTACGTTCACCATCGTCCCGATTCGAACCGACGCCGTGCACGTCTTCGTCGTGCCCGGAAGGTTCCCGCAGGGAACGAACTCGTTGCTCGTACTCAGGAACAGCTCACCGCTTCCATTCTCAACGCCCACGGCGTCCAGGGTGACGGTTTGAGGCCCGCGGAACGTCACGGTGATCGTGGTGTCCTCACCGATAGGCGTGGGGGTGCAGCCCCCGCCGGTCAGATCCATGAAATCAACGGCGCAACCCGTCACGGTCTTGATGACCGAAGTTGGACCGGCCATGAAGTTGATGAACGGGGTCGTGCCGATGCGGACGGGCAGAGTGCACGTTTGGGTTGTCCCGACAACTCCCTCGCATTGCGTGAAGCCGGACTGGGTGCTGACAAACATGTCTCCCGCACCCGATTCGAAGCTGACGGACTTCACCGTCACGATACGCGGCCCCTTAAACGTGAACTCAAAAGCGGCGTCGCCACTCCCCATGGTCTGGCCCGGCGGACAGGAACCGCCGTTCTCGTACACCATGGGCGACTCACAGCCCGATATGGCCGTCAGGATCGACATCTCATCCGGCATGCCGTTGATCATGATGGCATCGCCGGGCTGGGCCGGCAGGCTGCATGTCGTAGTCACTCCCCCGACGCCCTGGCACATCACGCCCGCCGTGTCGCCGGTCTGGGCGCTGGTGACGCTGAGATAGGCGCTGCCAAAGCCTTGGTCGACGCTGACAATCCGAACGGTCGCGGCAGGCGGCGCGACTCGGCGAAACTTCGCGATGATGGTGGCGTTCTGAAAGATCGCACCCGGAGAGCAAGGCGGGGCGGTTGGGTTCCAGAGGTCCCAAGGGCAGGGAGAAAGAGAGTCAAGCACCGAAAGAACGTCTGGCGTGGCAGTCAGAGTAACCAGTGTTCCTTGCTCAAGCGGGTAGTCGCAGGTCGTGTTGGAACCAACCACAGCGGCACACTCAAAAGGAGATGCCGTGGGCGGCGCGCCGAAGAAGCCGGACACTTTGCCGTCGCCGTTCTCGATGCTCTCAGCCTGGATGCTCAGAATGTATGGCCCGACGAAAGAGGCGGCCACGTCTTTCGCGCGAGCGATGGTGAGGGTGCACGTCATTGCATAGCCGCACGACGCCTCCGACCACCCAAGGAATGTCGAATGGCCGGTGGGAGTAGCGGTCAGCGTGACGGTGGAGTTGAGGTCCGGCGTCACGATGCAGGTGGTCGTGAGCTGTCCCCCGATCGATGCGCAGGTAGCGGGAGGTTGATTCAGGCTCACCAAACCCTGCGCGTTGTCGTACGCATGGATAGAGATGGTGAGCGGACGGGTGTCCCCCACGGTGACCTGCACGGTGTCCACCGAGCTGGATTCACCATCCGACACTGTCAGTTTCAGAACGTGGACCCCATCGGGCAGGCCGGTGGTGAACGCAGCGTCCGTCGAGAGGAGAAAGTCACTTTCGTCGCGCCAGTCATAGGTAAGGGCAGCGCTCTCCGGATCCGACGATGCCGAGCCGTCGAGGTGCGCTGCGCCGCCGGATGCAAGTTCCAGGTCGGCTCCCGCTCGTGCCACCGGAGGCCGGTTCAAGGAGAAAGACCACAGTTCCACGCCGCTGACTCCGTCCGTCGCGGTGAAGAGAACGCGGTCTCCAAGCTGGATGGCCTTGGAAGGGCTGGACGAAGCGATCCCCGGGTTGATGTCGGTGACTCGTGTGGTTCCTGCAACCGTCCCGTCGCTCTGCCACAACTCGATGCCGTGAGACTGATCGTTGGCGGAGAAGAAGATCCGATCGCCGATGGTGACCAGGTTCGTCGGGGATGCGCTCGCCGATCCGGGGGCGATCGACACGAAGATCTCAGAATCCAGCCCCGTGAGACTGGAACGGCCCAATTCCGAACCCGTGTCTTCGCCGCCCTTGGCGAAGTAGTGGAAGTTCCCGAGCTTCGTGCGCTCCCACGGTCCTTGAGTGAGGTAGTTGCCGGTCACGTATGTTCCAGCGGCCGTGCCATCGGAAAGAGCGCCGCGATACATACTGTCGAGGCCCGAGGCCGACGTGCGGCCCAGGAACGCAACTCGATCGCCCACCAGACGGATGGGCCCATCGGTATAAGCCCCGGAGTCAGATCCAGGAGAGAGATCCAGAACGAGCGTCGTGCCTGCCGTGGTGCCATCGGTGCGCCACAACTCATAGCCGTGGGAACCGTCATTGGCGACGAACATCACGACGCTTCCCAACGTCGTCAGGCCGCTGGGGTTCGACCTTCCGTTTCCATCGGGAGGGTACACGAGAGGCGTGGGGTCCACGTCCTTGAGAAGAACCGTTCCGGACGCCGTTCCGTCGGACTTCCAGAGTTCTTCGCCAATCAATCCGTTGTCGGCGGCGAAGATCAACAGATCACCCAGCACCGCCATGTTCTTCGGAAGCGAAGACGCCGAACCGGCGCGGATGTCCTTCACCAACGTGGTCCCGGATTCGGTGCCATCAGACCTCCACAACTCGCAGCCGGCGTCATAGGTGCAACCGGCGAAGAAGAGCGTGTCCCCCACAGCGGTCAGCGAACGAGGGTAACTGCTCGATGCGCCGGGCACCAGATCGAGCACCAGATGCGTGCCGCCCGGAGTTCCGTCGCTTACCCAGAGTTCGATCCCGTGAACTCCGTCGTTCGCGATGAAGAAGAGCTGATCACCCACGACCGTCAAATCGGCCGGAGCCACGCCGGGGAACGAGGCACCGAGATCTCCGGGCGACGACGAATCGGCCCCAGGCCGGATGTCGCTCACCAGGACGGTGCCCGCAGGAGTGCCATCCGACCGCCAGAGTTCCGTTCCATGGGAGGGATCCGTGGCCGCGAAGTAGGCGACCCCTCCCATCACCACCATCGAACGTGGATCGGAAGGTGCTACGCCCGGCGAGATGTCCAGCACCTGGAGCGGAAACGGTCCGCCCCCCTGCGCCAGCGAAGGCGACGCCGGAGCGGCGATCAAGCTGAGCGAGAGAAGCGCACGGCGCACAAAGTGATTGGTTCTCATGATTCCCTTGAATGATTCGGTCCCAAATCCCATGACGGAAGTGATTCGGGGAGGGAGGCGGGTGCAAGTGCGTGCGTCACCGTGGGGAGCGTTCGCTCAACACCAGTTGGTTCCGCCCTGATTCTTGGTTACCGCCCGACACCTTCATCACCTCGTGCGGCATAGGAAGCCGCCACGCACTTGTGGATAGTGTGGGTACGTTATGGATCTAGCGGCGTAGTGTCAAGCGGGCCAACGCTTAAATGATTCCAGCGCGGGACTTGGCCTTCGAGATGATCGCGGCCATGGTGTCGCGATGCTGGGTGAAAGTGTCGTCGACAACCTGGAGGGTCGGAATGGCGTTCGGGTTCAAGCCCAGCGTCTCTTCATTGAACTTCCCGAAGCCCCACTCGTGGACGCCGCTGCTGCCGCGTCCCGCGGCGGGCGCGCTGAGATGCTGGAAGAAATGCGCGTACTTCTGCCAGCGTGGCCCCCCACCGGCATGGAACATCGGAATGAATTCGTACAGCGCGTCATAGGGCATCTCGCCTACGCAAGCGACGTTTGGATACTTCGCGCGAAGGCTCGTGATCAACTTCTTCGTCCCTTCGTGCATGTCACCCGTCGTCGAATTGACGTGTCCTCCCACGATATCCAGGAAGTAAGCGTCGACACCGAACTTCTCGATGATGTTCGCGATGCGTCCTTCGATCCAGGTCCGCCAAGAATCCTCGCCGAGATTCATGTAAGTCAGCCAGCCGTCCTGGTGGCGGTCGTTGTTCCAGTCGACCCAGTTGAGGTTGTAAAGGTCACCGTCGATCTTGTAAGTGGCGCCACCTTTGATCTTGTCCCACACGGGTTGCTTGCGGTTGGCCGAGTTCGTGCCGAACATCGGCATCATCTTGAAGCCGAGCTTCTGTCCTTCGTTGATGAGGGTCCGGAAACCCGCTTCCCCACCCATGCGCGCCGGGACTTCGTAGTTCGGGTAGTCCCAGTAGTAGCGGCCATCCCATGACGACAGAAAGATCAGCACGCGCTCGGCTGGCATCTGGGTCGCGATCCAGCGCAGGATCTCCAGTTGCTTCGCATAGTCGTTGAAGATGAAGCCGGTGTAGTGCATGCCGTGAAGCGTCGTGACCATGGCAAGGTTGCGCATCCAGTCGGGCGCGTCAGGACGCGTGTCGAAGGACGGGATGTGGAAGGCCTTCTCGATGTGCTCCATGTGCGGCTTCATCGCGTCTTCAAAAGTCGCGGCGTGGGCGATGCGCCAGCGCGGCACGGTGATGCGCTTGTCTTCGCGCCAGGCATCATGTTCGTAGATCGCCTCGACGCGGAAGGCTTTTTCGCCGTTCTGGAAGTAGTACCGCTTCGGACGCACACGGTCGTCGAGCGTGGAGATCGAAAGATGGTCGTCCTCGGCCACCTTCACGATGGCGATCGGCGTATTCATGCTGATTGGCGTCTCACCGCCATGAAGGTCGCCAGCGCCGAAGGTGTAGCCGCCAAGGACATCGCCTTCCTTAGGATCAATCGGCTGCCCGCCGCCGAATGAGATGGTCCCGTGCGGAACATCGCGGATCACCGTGGTGACGGTCTTGATGGCACGGTCCATCTCGACCACCGCGT
>JBDTQB010000197.1:0-8250 GCA_039932395.1 Vicinamibacteria bacterium
TTTGCCAGTACCAAAGAGATCCTTCGTGGACACCCACTTCAATGGGCGCCTCCGGTGTTAGAACGCCGCGGAGGAATGCCTCGGAAAGAGAATCTTCGATGTGTCGCTCGATCGCGCGCCGAAGCGGACGGGCACCATAAGAACGGTCTTTGAGAGTTTTTCGCAGCAGCCATTCAATGCCGTCGTCCCGGATCGAGATCGAGAGGCCTTTGGATCGGAGATTTTCGGAAAGGTGGCCCACCAGGTTGCGGGTGATCCGTCCAAGGTCGGCGTCTGAAAGCGCATCAAAGAGAATGATCTCATCAATCCGGTTAATGAACTCAGGGTTGAAGGTGTGTTTCACTTCCGACATCACGGCTTCGCTGGTCGCGAAGTCGGATTGGGCGGCGTCCTGCGCGAAGCCCATGCGTCCCCGCTTCTCGATCGCGCGCGCGCCCAGATTGGACGTCATGATCACAATCGCGCTCTTAAAATCCACCACGTTGCCGAAGGAATCGGTCAGGCGGCCATCTTCAAAAACCTGGAGAAGGACGTTGAAGATGTCGTGATGCGCCTTCTCGATCTCGTCGAGAAGGATCACGCAGTACGGATTTCGACGCACACGCTCGGTCAGCTGGCCGCCATCTTCGTAGCCGACATAGCCCGGAGGCGAGCCGATGAGGCGCGAGACCGCGTGCTTTTCCATGTACTCGGACATGTCCAGGCGAATCAGGTGACGCTCGCTGCCGAACAGCATCTCGGCGAGACCGCGCGCCACTTCCGTCTTCCCCACTCCGGTGGGACCAAGGAACAGAAACGATCCCACGGGGCGTTTCGAGTCGCGCAGTCCGGCACGGGTGCGGCGGATCGCCCGAGCAAGCGCCGAAATCGCACGATCCTGAGAAACCACGCGTTTGTGAAGTTCGTCTTCGATCCGGAGAAGTCGATTGGATTCGTCCTCGCGGATCGACATGACCGGAATGCCGGTCGCGCGCGCGACCACCGCGTCGATGTCGTCGCGGAAGACAAAGGCGGTTTCGGACTCGATCGGCCTGACCGGCAGCAGCTTGTCGGCGGACTCGTCGTCGGGCACCACGTCGTCAGAACGCTTGAGCCAGCGGAGCTTGACGCGGCTCCCCGCCTCGTCGATCACATCAATCGCCTTGTCGGGCAGGCAACGCTCCGGCATGTAGCGCGACGACAGCGCAACCGCGGCTTCCAGCGCTTCGTCCTTGAAGACGACTCCGTGGAATCGCTCATAGCGCGACTTCAAGCCGCGCAGAATCTCCACCGCTTCCTCTTCAGTAGGAGGTTTCAGGGTGACCATCTGGAAACGCCGAGACAGCGCACGATCCTTCTCGATGTGCTTGCGGAACTCGGTCGGCGTGGTGGCACCAATGCACTGAAGCTCGCCGCGCGAAAGCGCGGGCTTGAGGATGTTCGCGGCGTCGAGACTGCCTTCGGCCGAACCCGCTCCGACCAAGGTGTGAAGCTCGTCCATGAAGAGAATGACGTTCGGGTTCTCGGCGAGTTCCTTGAGCAGGTTTTTAAGACGCTCTTCAAACTGGCCGCGGTACTTGGTGCCTGCCACCAGCAGGGCGAGATCAAGTGCTAGAACGCGTTTGTCGAGAAGGGTCTTGGGAGCTTCACCCTGAACGATGAGAGAAGCGAGGGCCTCGACCAGAGCGGTCTTCCCCACTCCGGGTTCGCCGATCAGAACCGGGTTGTTGCGCTGGCGGCGGCCGAGGATCTCGATGACCCGTTCCGTCTCGTCGCGACGACCAATCACCGGATCGAGCTTCCCACGAATCGCAAGATCCGTCAGATCCCGACAGTACTCGGCCAGCAGCGGCGTTTCTTTCGCGCGAGCCTGCGGCTGGGTTTTCTCGGAGAGCAAACGCACGATCTCTTCCCGCAGGAACGGCAGGGTCAGGCCATTCTCGCGCAGGACCTCTGCGGCGGTAGCGGTGTCCTCACGAAGCAGGCCCAGCAAAAGGTGCTCCGTACCGGTGTACGAGTGTCCGAGCTGCTCGGCCTCATCCTGGGCCAGCGCGAGCACGCGCTTCACCTCCGGCGAGAGCGGCATCTCCACCGTCGTTGAGACCTGCTCGCCGTACCGGCAGCGGCCCTCGACCTGACGCCTCATCTCTTCCATCTTGACCGGCCCGCGATTCAACAGGCGCTGGGTCAGTCCCTTGCCTTCGCGAATCAGGCCGAGAAGAACGTGTTCGGTTTGAATGGAATGGGCGCCGAGCTGTGAAGCTTCGTAGCGGGCGAAGAAGATCACCCGGCGGGCGCGCTCTGTATATCGTTCAAACACGTGAAAAGGGTGGGGTTTCTTGAACCGGGATTGTATTCGATCGGCCTCGATCCTCTTCATTCTCTGGCCTTTGGACGAAGCTTCGAGCGCGAGGGACGGAGGCGCAATTCTTAAGTCCTGACCGTCTCATTTAGACGACTCGGGAACCTCGAAAGACTTGCTCCTGGACGCTTCTCCCGAGACCAGTCGAACCGTGGTTCGGGGCACGCGATAGAAATGAGCCAGCGCCTGCACGACGGCCGCGTTCGCCTTCCCGTCGATCGCGGGCGCTAGGACCCAGATGTGCATTTCACCATCGCGCATTTCGAACTTCGATCGCTTCGCTCCCGGATGAACACGCACCCGAATCCGCATTCGTGGATTCTCCTCTTCTCAATCCTTAGTCCGATGAAAGAGGTGGCCTCCCCGTCGGCGGTTTAGAAGAGGGACGCGGCAGCGGCCTTCGCGAGCGCCAGCAAAGGGGCTGGATAGATGCCGAGTCCGAACGTAATCGCGGCTGCCACGGTGACAATCCACGGGGCCGCGCCCGCTTCAGTCTGAAAGACCGACCCTTCGTCTGGTTCTTCCATGTACATCAGAACCACCAGCCGGAGATAGTAGAAGGCGGAGACCGCGCTCATCAGCACGCCGACAATTGCGATCCCGGAATAGCCCGCCTGGACGGCAGCCTTGAACAGTTGGAATTTGCCCACAAACCCTGCTGACACCGGGATTCCGGTCAGCGAAATCAGCATGAGGGTCAACATCGCCGCCAGCGACGGATTCCGCCGGGCGAAGCCCCTTAAGTCGGTGATCGTGGCCGGTTCGGAGCCATTGCGACGAATGGCGATCAGGAAGGCGAACGCGCCCAGATTCGTGATGGCGTAGGTGGAAATGTAGAAGAGCACTGCGTCCAGGCCGTCCCCGCGATTGTCCATCCCCACGATGCCGCTCAGCATGTAGCCCGCGTGCGCGACCGATGAGTACGCCAGGAGGCGCTTCAGGTCAGACTGCGCGAGCGCGCCCAGGTTTCCGATCACCATGGTAAAGGCGGCGACGAGCGCCACCGCGGGCACCCACGAAGCGGACACGCCACCGATGGCGAGAGCCACCACGCGACCGAGCGCTCCGAATGCAGCGATCTTGACCGCAGCGGCCATGAAGGCGGTCACTGAGGTCGTCGCGCCCTGATAGACGTCGGGCGACCACATGTGGAACGGCGCCGCGCCAACCTTGAAGAGGAACCCAACGAGGAAGAAGGCCGCGCCCATCAGCGCGAGCGGTCCGCCCTGGCTGACCGCTCCGGACATACTCACGAAGGTTGTGCTCCCCGAGGCGCCGTAGAGCAGTGCTATGCCGAAGAGAAGAAAGGCGGAGGAGAACGCGCCCGTGATGAAATACTTGATGGCCGCTTCCTGGCGCTGCGGCGCCGTCCGGGGCATCGCGCAGAGTGCGTAAAGCGCGACGGACATGATTTCGAGGGCGACAAACAGCGAGATGGCTTCCGCCGCGGTGGCGAGACCCAGCATGCCCACGACGGAGAACAGCATCAAGGTCAAGAACTCGTGCGGATTCACGTGGTCGTCTTCAATCCGCGCCGAGGCAAGCCAGACGGCCACGATCGCGACGATGAGGATGGACGCTTCAAGGAAGAGGCTGTAGGGACCGCCGACCACCGTCCCGCCGAGGTTCCCAGCACTCTGACGAACTAAAACCTCGGCCAGGGCGCCCAGCAAACCAGCCGTCGCAATCAGGCGACAAGCCGAAATCCCTGCATTTGCGAATGCGCCGGAAAGCAGCACAGCGAAAGCAGCCAGCGCGACAATGATCGCGGGAAGAACAGCCGAAATATCAACGACGCCGATCACGGGTGCGCTCCTTCCACGGCGGCTGGTTGATGAGGGGCAGGCTCTTCGGTCTTGGGCTCTTCCCGCACGGGACCGTGGGGTTCAATGGCTGCGGCTGGGGGCAAGATCACCGGAGCGGTCGTGAAGGACTTGATACGAGCATCCTGAATGATCTTCAGGACCGGAGGTTCGATGCTGGCCGTGAACGTGGAACTGAAAACACCCATGAACAGGGACAGGAAAACCAGGGGCAGCAGAGTCAGCCACTCACGCGGATTGAGATCTGGAAGGTTGGCGTTTTTGGGATTCGTGACTTCTCCAAGCATGACCCGCTGGTTCATCCAGAGGATGTAGGCGGCGGAGAGGATCACGCCGAGGGTTGAGAAGATAACCAGCACGGGAGAGAACGAAAACGATCCAACCAGGATCAGGAACTCGCCGATGAATCCGTTGAATCCGGGGACGGCGATGGAGGAGAGACAGACAAGGAGGAAAACCGCGGCAAACCTCGGCATCACGTTCTTGAGCCCTCCGAACTCGGAGATGAGACGCGTATGGCGGCGCTCATAGAGCATTCCGACCATGAGGAACAGTGCGCCGGTGGATATGCCGTGATTCAGCATCTGGTAGGTCGCGCCGACCACGGACATCGGCGACAGCGCGGCGATACCGAGCATCACGAATCCAAGGTGAGACACCGAAGAGTAGGCCACCAACTTCTTCAGGTCCGGCTGAACGAGTGACACAAGCGCGCCGTACACGATGCCGATGACAGCGAGCAGGCCGATCACGGGAGCGCATGCGACGGCCGCCACCGGGAACAAGGGAATGGCCAAACGCAGGAATCCATAACCGCCCATTTTCAACATGACGCTGGCGAGGATCACGGAGCCGGCGGTCGGCGCTTCGCCATGCGCGTCAGGCAGCCAGGTGTGGAACGGGAACATCGGCACCTTGATCGCGAAGGCGAGGGCAAAAGCAAGGAACAGCCACATCTGCAGCGAAGGATCAAGGTGAGTCCCGGCCAGAAGGGTGGGCAGGTCGAAGGTTTGGAGGCCGGATTCACGGTAGAGAACCAGGAAGGCCACGAGCATGAGCGCGCTTCCCGCCATCGTGTAGAGGAAGAACTTCACCGCCGCGTAGATCCGACGGCCGTGTCCGAAGATCCCGATCAGGAAGTACATCGGGATCAGCATCGCTTCCCAGAACACGTAGAAGAGAAACAGATCGAGCGCGCAGAACACGCCGATCATCGCGGCCTCGAGGACCAGCATGAAGATGTTGAACTCGCGCACGCGCTCTTCGATGGATGTCCAGGAGCCGAGCAGCGCGATGGGGGTCAGCAGGGTCGAAAGAAGGATCAGCCAAAGACTGATGCCATCGATTCCGAGGTGATAGCGAATGCCCCACTGGTTCATCCAGCCGAGGTTCTCCACGAAACGATAGTTGGCACTTATCTCGAAACCCGGCAGCTGGGTAAGGAGAGAAAGCGAAATACCAAAAATCGCAAGGGTGAGCCCAAGCGCGATGCGCTTCGCCAGGCCGTCGGACATACCGCGGCCGAGCGCCAACACCAGCGCCCCGGCCAGGGGAAGGAAGATCAGAAGGGAAAGAATGCCCATTTGAATTTGGCGATCCTTACCTGTTAGACCAGAGAACCACGGTCATGATCGCGACCGCGCCAGCGAGAATCGACAAGGCCGAACCTCGGACGAGGCCGCTCTGCATCATTTTGCCGCCCTCGGCAAAATCAACCGCGAGGCGACCCATCCCATTCACCGCGCCATCGATCCAGCCGGCGTCGACCTTCTTCCACAACACCCGTTCCGACACGTCGACCACGCCGTTGGTGCCATTGCGGACGAACGAATCGTAGGCATCGTCAAAGCCCCACTTCGCGTCGAGAAGGTCTTTGACTCCGGCGTACTTCGTCGCCATCTTCGCGGGAACGTCCTTGAGCGCGTTGGAGCCATACATCAAGTAGGCGAGCCACGCGCCTGTGAAGGCGACCACAAACGCCACCACCGGCATCCAGGAGATGTGGTGAAGTTCTTCGCCAAAGCGAATCGCGGGCTCGACGAACGCGGGAATATGAATGTATCCCGCCAACACCGAGCCAATGGCAAGGAGAAAGAGAGGAATCAGCATCACCGCAGGCGACTCATGGATCCCGCCGTGACCGTGGCTGTGATCATCGGCCTTGTGAGCGGCGACGCCATGCGCGTCGTCTCCATGACCAGCGTGGCCGTGAGCAGCGTCAGCTTCGTGCGGCACAGTCGCGTGCGCACCGTGATCCGCCGTCTTCTCAAGACCGCCGCGATACTCGCCGAGGAAGGTCATGACGTAGAGGCGGGTCATGTAGAACGCGGTGAGCCCGGCGGTGAGAAGGCCCATGCCGAAGAGAACCCTGCTGTGCGGGAACGCAGCCATCAGGATCTCTTCCTTGCTGAAGTAGCCGGAGAGGTACGGGAACCCAATGATGGCAAGCCATCCAGCCGTGAAGGTCACGAAGGTCCACGGCATCCGCTTTCGCAAGCCTCCCATCTGTCGCATGTCTTGCTCGCCCGACAGACCGTGGATGACGGAGCCGGAGCCCAGGAACATGAGGGCTTTGAAGAAAGCGTGGGTGAAGAGATGGAAAACGCCGACACCAAAAGCACCCACGCCGCAGGCGAGGAACATGTAGCCAAGCTGCGACACCGTCGAATAGGCGAGAACCTTCTTGATGTCGTTCTGAACCACGGCGATAGTCGCCGCCACGAAGGCCGTGGTGGCGCCGATGGCCGCCACGATCCACATCGCTGTTTCAGCGTGGGCGAAGAGCGTTCCGAGACGCGCCACCATGTAGACGCCGGCGGTCACCATGGTCGCGGCATGGATGAGAGCCGACACCGGCGTCGGGCCTTCCATCGCGTCGGGAAGCCACACATGAAGAGGGATCTGCGCGCTCTTTCCGCAGGCGCCGATGAAAAGCGCGATCGCAATCAGAGTCAAGGGGCCAAACACTCCGAACTCTTCCCGGCCCATCGGAATGACACCCTTGGAGATCTCCATGAGATCCAGTGTCCCGAGGTGCATCGCGGCCAGGGCCATGCCGATGATCAGCCCGGCATCACCGATGCGGTTCATGATGAACGCCTTCTTGCCCGCATCGGAAGCGCTCTTCTTCTTGAACCAGAACCCGATCAGCAGGTAGGAGCACAGACCGACGCCCTCCCATCCGACGAACATCAGGGCGAGCGACGATCCGGTCACCAGAACCAGCATGAAGAAGGTGAACAGATTCAGGTAGGAGAAGTAGCGGATGCGCTCTTCATCGTGCGACATGTACCCGATCGAGTAAAGGTGAATCAGTGATCCGATCCCCGTGATCACGAGCATCAGAGTGGCCGAGAGCGGGTCGATCAGAAGCTGCATGGGGATGGTGAATCCGGCGACATCGATCCAGTTGTGCGGAAGCGCTGGCGCCACCATTCGAAGTCCTTCCGCGTCCGGTGGAAGAGCCAACAACCCGCGCATCACCAGGACGGCGAGAAAGAAGGAAACAAAGACGCAGCCGGTGGCGATCGCCATCATTCCCTGCTGCTTGCCCTGCTTCTTCGCAAGCCCGCCCAGGAAAGCCAGGACGACGAAGCCAAAAAGCGGCATGAACAGCACCATCCAGGGCGCTACGAGCACGATGCGATCAGGAGCAAACATGTTCGTCGTTTAGCCCTTCAGGAGGTTAAAGCTGTCGACATCAAGATCTTGGCGGTTGCGCTGCAACGCGATCACAATGGCGAGTCCCACGGCGGCTTCTGCGGCGGCCACGGTGAAGACGAAAAAGACGAGAATCTGACCATCGATCGTTCCCCACGCGCGCGAGAACGCGACGAACGCGAGATTGACCGCGTTCAGCATCAACTCGATGCACATCATGACGGTGATGACGTTGCGACGGACCAACACGCCGACGGCGCCAACGGTGAAAAGGAACGCGCTGACGGCGAGCGCCACCTGAACCATGCCCGCATGGGCAGTTTCAAAGCCGCCCAGGGTCGCGGTATAGAGAGCGTCGATATTCGGCATTCTCTACTTCCCCTTCTCTTTGCGCGCCACGACGATCGCGCCGACCATCGCGGAAAG